>DYPL01000026.1 GCA_020719945.1 Turneriella parva | reverse complement strand
AAGCAGAGACAGAAATAATAGCCTCCCAGATTGATGAACTCGGCCACTCAAGCACCGGATTACTATTAATCCTACATACGCTCTACAAGGGCGAAAAGATGGCGGGATTAATTTTAGGCACTATCGAGCGCCAACTTATGAGCGCCATCCACAAGGCCGAACATTTGGCGCTAAGTGTGCATACGCCTACCCTTGAGTCTAACGCGCTAAAAATTGAATTATTGATGCTAAAGAACTGGCTCTCTCTGGTGGGCGCACTGAAAACGTCCGACAAGTAATCAGTCGACCAATTTTATGGCGCCCTCTCTTGGGTCATGGATAACGGCTCCCTTCAGTGGAATCAGAAACGTTTCTTCGAGAGGGAATTTTTGTGCCTTCACATACACAAGCTGATTAAAAATAAGCACGTCGAGCGGCTTAACCGTGGCAGAGGAAAATTTCTTCTCGTCGCGGTTATAATAATCGATGCGAAGCAAGGCCCCTGCACTCACCTTTCTTTCAAAGTACTTCAGAATGCGATCCAGGTCCGAAGGCACCTTTACTTCAAAGGCAGCCAACCTGCGATGGTACCGGAGGTATTTATCGTATTTTTTTCTGGAAGCGAGAATATCCCGGTTTTGTTCAAAATTGGCCAGAAAGACGCGCGACGTGGCGCGGGCGTCCGACAATGCACGATGGGAAGGCCCGGAATCTATCTCAAGCTCTTTTCTCAGATTATCGAGAGAATGCGATTTTCGCCCCGGAAAGTAAACCCTAGAGAGATAAAGAGAATCGTAATATATGACATCGGGAATTGGTAATTGGAGGCTGCGAAACGATAAAACCAGGAAGGCGGCATCAAACGGGGCGTTGTGAAAGACTAGGTCGTCCCCTGAAATAAACTCCGAAAACAGCTGCAGGGCCTCCTGCAGAGAAACGCCCTTCTCTTCCAGTTCTTCGTTCGATATATTGTGAACAGCTCTCGCACGCGGATCTATCTTGTGCTGCGGCTTTATCAAAACCTGAAATTCTTCTGTGATCCCCTGCAGACCAAATCGAACGGCTCCAATCTCCAGGAGCTCGTGCTTCCATGGATTGAGCCCAGTCGTTTCCGTGTCTACTGCAACCCAACGGAGCTCTGTCGATAGATCTAAAGGTTGATTCATGGACAATCAAAAAATGAAGCCGGTAGTAGTCTACTGTTTTTCCGAGACCTGTCCCAGAATCCGGGCGTTGTATTACATCCAGAGAAAAGGCGTAGTCGTCGAGCAGGATCTTGCATACATCTTCTGGCAGAAACAGAGAACAGAGAACTTTTTCTTCTGTGGTGGCGGTCAAATATAGAAGAGCCCTAACAGGCTGCAAATCTGCCAACTGTCTCTGGCCAACCGTTTTCCTCGGAGCCTTCCGTCGAACCGGAGGAACCTTTGTTTTGGGCTGAACAGCTGCTATAACCGGAACTGCTATCGGCTGGTTTCTTTCGGATGCAGCGACCGCAAACCGATCGAGGACAACGGGAAACCCGGACACAATCTTTTGCACCGCATCCGGCGCATCGCCGAGGGTGGTTTCTACAGCTACGCTCCCAAGTTGAACGAGAGACGGCAACACACCGGGAGCCCCAGAAGCGGAAAACGCCGGAGACGCAGAGAATAAAACAGCGGCAGCAAACATGAGCCTGCCGATCCACTTTCTCGCTGATTTCGCTGCATTTCCAAGCATGATGCGACATAATTACACAACCAGATGGAAACGCAAGCAGATTTTTGATTATTTTTTATGCAAATTTCTTTTTTCGGGAATGCTTTCAAGATGTATTGATTGCAAGATGCACTACAAAATAGCCGTAAAATGAGAGCAACGAGCCCAACGAGACGACAACACACAATAGAACAAAATACCCTTTGGCTGACCTCTCTTTCACTTTCGGCAAGAAAGCACCCCGTGCGCAAGCACACCCTCCAACAAGTCAATACAGCCCGCGTTTAATATCATCGTCACGGGAATCCACTGCGCTGCGAACAGATTCCCGCACTGCATGAACGGCATCCCCCAGATAATGTGCATCTTTCACAATACCCGCCATCTCGTAAAATTTAGCCTGGGCTTCAACGGCGAGCGCAAACGTATCGAGCAAGTCCTCATGCCGCACGAGAACTTCATTTTTCCACTGTCGCAGAGCAGAAATATCTCTTCTAAAAAGAACTTCTAACCCCTTCCAGTACACTTCAAGTTCGCTCAATATCTGCTGGTGAACAGAAAGCTCTTTGCTCTTTTGAGACTTGGTCAGCATGGTTTGCACAAAGCCGAGAATAATTGCAACCTCTTCAACGCGTATTCTTCCGTACAAAGGGAGCGAGTAAATCCGGCTCCAGTCAAGCTGCCGCAAAAACACCCTTGCCGCAAAAACAGGATTTTGCGCATACTGAACAACATCTGCACCCGGAACAACGTCTGCCGCGCGCACTGATTTTTTTCCACCCTTGCGATCAGACATGTTCTCCAGGCGCACCGGCTCGGCTTCTTCTTGTCTGTAGACAATCACCTTGGACAACGGAAATTTTGTTTTTATGCGAACGATAGTCTCTCTATCGATAAACTCGTCTGCAACAAAATATCGCATACCTTCGCCCACCGGAGGCAGCGGACCCGGCCAGTGAGTCTTAAAATGCATTACGTACGCAGGCAGCATATCCGACTCAAACATAGGCACTGGAATCCGAATTAGTCGGACGTCCGACATTCCTGCCTTGCCAAAAGGAATCTTTAGGTAACTGCGATCCAGATTAAAAAATGATACGTGGTCTATCTCGGTATCCAAAAAATCAAACTCCAGACCCAAAAATACGACGTGCACGAGCGGATGAATCTGGGAAATACGACTTCCCCGACTTACAGAAACGGGCTCACCGGAGGAATCCAGCAAAATAAAAGTACTGCGACGAACATTGACGCGAATCACAAAACCCCGGGCTGTCTTCTTTTCGATATACTCTTCACTCATCCGGGTACTCCCCAATCTGATACTTCCGCAACTTGTGCTGAAGAGAACCCCTGGAAATTCCGAGCAGGGCCGCCACCTTGTTCTGGGACCGACCCGCTCTGCGGTACGCCTCATGGATGGCCTCTATCTCCAACTTTTCAACCGCGTCCCGCAAACCATCGCGTGTAGAAACCAGCTGCGCAGACGAAAACTCCAGCCGCCCGGACCGGGAAAATCCCGCCCAGAATTCCCTCTCCCTGGCAAGAAGAGGCGATCGCGAAGAAAACAAAATGCGCGACTCCTCCAGAATGGGCGCAAGCGCATGAAAAACAAGGCCTCCCTGGAGCATGGGCGCAAGAGGGTACACGGAAGAAATGCAGACGAGAACCCCTGACTCCACTGCCGCCACGAGCTCTTCCTGTCGGGAAAACTCCAGCTCTGCAATTTCCGGGACGTGCACAATATCAGACATAGACAACTCGCGAAAAATCAAAAGGCGATCCAAAAACCGACTCCTTCCAGACTCGGGCAAACCGTTCAAAAAAAACGCATTCCGAAAAGAAGAGAGCTCGCGATTATATTCCGCAAATTCTCCCTCCCCGGGAAGATACAAAGGCAGTACTTTTTCCCATCCACTGGACAGCGAAATATGTTCTACATAAAACAAGAGGGACTCGAGTATTTCGCCACAGGACTGCTCGCTACCTGCACACTCAAAAGAGAACCCTGCCTGAGCAGACGTACCCACAGAGCGCACTCCCAGGCAGACCCCTTTGCTGCAGACCACTACATCGTCCATGCGCTCCAACCTCTGAACTTCTGCGGTTTTTATAGCCACAGTGAAACAATCTGACCCTGAACAGGCAAGAAAAGAGAGCGAGGAAATCTCGCTTGAGAGACTGCGGAGCATCCCCCAGAACCCTTTTTCGGCATAAAAAGATGGCAAAAGCTTCTCTGTCACAACCAAAGATGATTATTTTTAATCGTGCAGTCAAGAAAATAATGATTATGCTTTAATGTCGGACATCCGACATTAAAGCTATCGAAAACGGAAAGACCCCGAAAACATTATATCAAATTCCGGTTGACGGGACAGGCAAGCGCGCGCATTAAGGAGACATAATGGCAACAGTGATAGCTATCGCAAACCAGAAAGGCGGCGAAGGGAAAACAACAACATCAATAAATCTTGCGCACGGACTAGCGCTCGAAGGGAACAGAACCCTTTTAATAGATATGGATCCACAGGGAAACAGTTCTGGGATTTTTATCGAACCCGATCACATGGAGATTTCGGCGGCGGATCTGTTTCTTCAAAAAGCAGATGTTAATGACGTTATCCAGCAGACGCGATACGAAAATCTCGAGCTGCTTCCTTCCAAAATCAATCTTGCCGAGGTTGAGTTAGGCACAGTAAATGTAGAGGCTCCTTATGTTCTACGCGATGCAGTAGGCAAAATCCGGAACAACTACGACTACATTGTCATAGACTGCCCACCCAGTCTTTCTATTTTTACTGTGAACGCACTCGTTGCCTCTGACTATGTCGTTGTTCCGCTCCAAGCGGAAAAATTTTCCATAGATGGAATCAAAGGACTTCAAAACACCATCGAAAGCATTAAAAGAAGAATCAATCCTCAGCTGACCATTCTTGGCGCACTGGTAACACAATTAAAGCCAAATACGGTGCTGACAAAAACCATTCTGCCTGTAATCGAAAACTATTTTCCGGTATTCGAAACATTTATCTCCAGCGGGGTAGCCGTAGGAGAATCTCATCTATCCAAGCAGTCACTTCTCGACTACAACCCCGGAATCAAGCAGGCAAAAGAGTACTTTTCATTTGTCAAGGAGGTAATCCGTGGCACCAAAAAGTAAGCGCCTTGCCGTAGCTGCCGATATCTTTGAACGCGACCTGGATGGAGTCATCCGAAAAATCCCGCTCTCCCAGATTGACCCAACCGAAGACCAGCCTCGACAGGAGCAGGGTGCCAATATTCAGGCACTGGCCGACTCCCTCCAGAAAGAAGGCCTCCTGCAACCCATTGTGGTCACAAAGACGGGAAACCGCTACTCTATTATTGCTGGCGAGCGCAGATTCCGCGCTGCCACTATGGCCGGCTGGACCGAAATTGAATGCCGAATTCTCAATAAAGACCTGCGCGAAAAGTTCAAGCTGGCGGTGATTGAAAACATCCAAAGGGAAGACCTGAACCCCTATGACGAAGCCGTTGCCTACAAGCGACTCAAGGACGAGTTCTCTTATACGGACGCTGAACTTTCGTCCATTATAGGGAAGTCCAGAAATTATATTTCTGAGATCCTTTCCATCAACGAAATACCAGAAGAGATCTTATCCGAAGCGGCAAAAGAAGGGATAAACAGCAGCAATCTACTGATCCAGCTCGCCCGAGCCCACAAATCCAACATGTCAGACGAGTTTTTGGCAAAATGGAAGGAGGGTGGCATCAGCAACGTGAAAACAGCCCGGGAATTTGTCAAAACAGGGAAAAAAGAGACTCCTGCGACCGGCAAAGAGCGCATTTTTGGCGAAACGACCCGCAATTCTATTCGCTGGACCCCCGCTGTCTCTGTTCAGGCCAAATGGAATAATGAGCAGGAGCTTGGCATACAAATTCAGGCGACCAACATTGTAGAGGCACAATTCACCCTGTCCGAACTGGAAGGAAGTCTTACCCGCGTGGTTAAAGACGCCATTCTACGCCTTTCTTCCGAAAAACAACCCTAAACAAGGCCATATTTCTGCACAATGCGTGCCTGCTACTGGTAAAACTTGGAAAAGTGCTTGCCAGAGAATACATTATGTCTCATTATGGTGAATTCAGGTCACCGGCGGAGCTTGTTGGAAAAAAAAAGATCGCCCTGTCGGACCGTCAAAAAGGAAGAGAAAAAAGGGGCACGCAACGCATGCCCCCAGTGGTTTCCTTAGGAACTTGTTGGATAATGAGACATAATCACGTGTCCAACATTCTGTCAACTCCTTTTTGATTATTTTTAGGTTATAAGAGGGGTATCGATGAATCATACTTTTTCAAAGTTCATGAGCGATCTCGTGGACTCCGGAATCTGGGCGGCGCTTTCTCCGTCCGCTAAATCCCTGTACCCGGTATTGCTTCGCTTTTCTGACGAAACATTTAAACCTGTTTTCCCGGGAACGGAAGAACTGTTGCGGCTGACAGGATTCAAGACAAAGAAATCCCTCCAGGAAGCACGAAAGGAATTGCAATCTTCTGGCCTTCTGGACATCCTTCCCGGCACCGGGCGGACAAACACGCGGTACTATTTTCGCTTTGACTATCCGGGCAGCCAGGTGGATATTGAAAGATACCGGGAGGAAACCATACTCCGCAGACGGTTACAGCAAAATCCCCCTGAGGGATACCAAAATAACCCCCTGGGGGATAACCAGGGAATCCCAAACAATATCCATATAAACATAAACCAGGAATCAAATCAAAAACAAGAGCAGTTGTTGAGTAATATTCATGGATTGTTAAAAATGTTTTTGGAGAAAGAGCCTCGAGAAAAACAGGATGATTACAGGCAGCAGATTGTCCAATCGCTAATGCAGAAATATGGTGAGCTTGAAGTAGGGGAGGGTATTAAGATTGCCATCCGGCAGGGCAAGGAAGGCAATATCCGTTATCTGGAGGGTATTCTCAAAAACCGCGACACGATTAAAAGTAATCCGTCCGGCGAGGGAGTCCGGAATTCATTGCCGGAAGAGGTTTCCGCCATATTTCCAGAAACTCTCCAGAAGTACTTGGCAGATCTTAAGCTGTGGTACACGTACTCGGGCAGTCATTTTTTACAAACAACGAATTCGTCTGTTCCCATTGAACTCATTGAGGCGTTAGCCGCAGAGAAAGGGGTACGCTTGAAGATTTTAATGGCCGCCCAGAGGGACGCCCTGTCGGAAAACGCTGGATGATTATTTATAAGCAGCACAAAAAAAGGAATATAGTTCCCGACTTTTCCGAGCTGTAAACTTAGTTGAACCTTAAGCAAACCGGAGGTAAAAACCTTGTCAGTGGAGTTTTTGCACAAAACGGGAATCTGGAGAAATTGCCACAGTAAAGAAAAATTATATTTTGGTTGATAGCCGATAAAGGAAAATAATGATGAACGCAGATACTTTTCACAGGGGGATTTCATGAATATTCTAACTTTTTTTATTGTAATGATCGTAGCGGCTGTGCTTTTTCTGGCGGCCTGGTATATATTTACGGGCACATCGAGGGGCAATGCTTCTTTGTTTTTATCCCGCTTTTATCAGTTTAGCGCCACGGAAGATCTCGTGACTGGATTATTGCTCCAGAAAATGCGCCAGTTTTCGGAAAGAGGCAAGTGGCTCGCTTTTGCCGGAGCCATTCTTCTCTTAGGAGAAGTTTTTTATTATACCGTAATGCTTCTCGAATCCTATTCGTCCGGCATTTTTAATGCGGATAGTTACCAGCATGCCGGAGCTCTCGTCTTTTTATTTATTGGATTTCTGCTTATCGTTGCCTCCATGCGCCTTGCCTCCGGGGACAGAGATCTTCCAGACGCCTTTGGAAATCCTTCCGCTTCTGAAATGTGGGAAGAAAAGTATAAAAGCATGACCCAGGAAGATAAGCAGTCCTTTTTGCGCTTTATTCTCGATCGCCATTCTTTTTATGAGTCACTCACCATTTTTTCCTCTATAGCACTTTCTGCCATGCTTACACTTCTTCTCGTGTGGTTTGCTGGCTGGCTTGGCGGAATTTTTCTATAATTGCGGAGCTGTTCAGGAATGATAGACATTACCCGTCCCGAGTCCTTGGAAATTGAGTCTGCGTCGGCTCTCCATGGAAGTGCAGAGAATAAAAAAGACTCCGTATCCTACCATCTCCAAAAAACGAATTCGGTGTATTCTGACACTGTTCTCATTGCTTTTGGCGGAGTGAGAAGCTTCAGCAGAATTAGAATGGAGGCAGACTATAATCTCAAGATATCTGTGTTCGCTTCTGTAGACGGTGAAAACTGGAGCAGGGTGCCCATTGTGCACGAGATGAAGCAGGCTCATTTTGTTGTATGGGATTTTCCGCTCACAGAGGGTTCTCATTTGCAGCTCAATATTTCCCCGGGATCGGGGAGTTTGTTCTCTCATTTTTCGGCCCCCAGAATAGAAGTACAGCGCAATGCAGAACTTCAGGTCAAAGCGAGCTCACAATTAGACCGGTTGTGGACTGCGGAAAATTTATTTGATGGCAGGGAAGATTACGGCTGGTCATCTGCAGAAACTTCAGAACCCGCCATAGACTTTGTCGAGGTTTCCTTCAACCATCCCCGGTATATTCGCAGGATTGCTCTAAAGTCGGTTCACGAAGAGGTAACCTGTTTCCCGTCGTCATTCAGCATAGAACTTTCTCTCGATGGAAATGTATGGCAAACAGTGATTACGGAAAGCCAGTTCTTTGCATCTCCTGGCTCAATCTATTTCTGGGATATTGAAAATGCAAGGGCAAACAGAGTGCGCCTGCATGTGCATGAACCCTTTCAAAAGAAGAAAGATTCTTTTTGCTCCAGAATTCTCGATATGAAAATATTTGCCCTGCCGGATTCGCAGGCTCGCAGGGGGAGTGGTAACCAGCCTCTGTATGCCAGCGAGCTGATGCCCGGTGTAGTTACATTTTCTGAAGATAGAGGAACATCTCGAATGAAGTCTGTTCAATCGAGCGATTCCCGTCTTAAACCGGCATCGACCACAAATGAAGGAATTGTTTTGCTTGCGGGAGAAGGGGAGTCGGCCTCTGGAAAAGTGGTACAGTCTCATGATCCACGTTTGCGCCCGGCTTCGGAAGAATACCCCGGCATTATCCAGCTTGCCAGCCATGATGAAGTGCGTCCCATGACGGCGGTTCAGTCTACTGATCCCCGCCTGCGTCGTGGAACGGTGGATTATCCAGGAATTGTGCAGCTTGCCGATGACAGTGCAACATTGTCTGGCCAGGCTGTTCAGGCGAGCGATTCGCGTCTTAAAATGGCGACGGAGAAGCAGTCTGGAATTGTCATCCTTGCTGAAAATGGCGGAGTATTGCCGGGCACGGTTGTGCAGGGCAATGACGCGCGGCTTCGATCGGCCTCTACGGCGATTCCCGGAATAGGGCGCTTTGCCGTTCATGGAGAATCTGCTTCCCTTGCGGCGGTTCAGTCCGATGATCCAAGGCTGGCAGAAGGAACCGAAACGAGCCGTGGCGGGGTACAGTTTGCACGCAGCGGGGAAGATTCTCCCTTAAAGGCCGTTCAGAGCAGTGATGAAAGGCTTAAGCCTGCAACGGAATCCAGTCCGGGGATTGTTTCTCTTGCAGCCAATGGCGATTTGGCCGCTGGTAGTGTCGTGCAGGCTACCGATAAACGGCTTACCGATGCGAGAGATCCGCTCCCGCATGATCATGCAGAATATGCTAAGGCAGGTCATTCGTTTGCCGAACACAAAGGGCCGCTGCACATGGAGGCAGGGGAGAAGACTTCTGATGTTAAAGACTGGAACTCTCCCGATCCGCAGGGATTCCCTCTTTATGTCAAAAACGCAGAGGGGGCGGCAGCGCTATTGCGTGGTGGACTCGTATCGCGATCTGGAGAGAGAACGGCCTTAACGGCGGTTTCTAAAAAAGGAACAGCCGTAGAGGCATCGTCGAGAGAAGGCGTTGGGATGCAGGCATTCTCTGCTGAAAATTATGCCCTCACGATTCCGGCAACCTGGGGGGCTGTTCGCGGGTCTGGCCGAGCCCTGCACGCAGAAGGAATTTCCCGTTTTTCGGGAGAGGTTTTTGCCGAGAAGAATGGCGCCATTGCCGTTTCTTTTCCTGGGGAGATTCGCGACCCGGTACAAGAGGGCGATCTGCTTACATTAAAAGAAAGTCGCCTTGCCCAGGTTCGCGACAAAAAAGAACCCGTGGTTGGCGTGTTTGTAAAGAGTGCAGCCCTTGTAGTGGGACCAGAGGGGAAAAGCCTGGTTGGCGTTTCCGGGTTGCTGCCCATGCGCGTTCGCGGCCCGGTTCAGTCTGGCGATAAGCTCTGTTTTAAGGGTGCAGATCCCGGTGTTGCCAGCGTTTGTGCCGCTGACGAAAAAGCGCTGGCGATTGCAGTTTCTTCTTCCAGCGAAAACAGAGAAACGGTTGTACAGGTCTTGCTGGTAAAATAAAATATACGACCATGTTTATGCGGGCGGATTGACATTATGGAGATTAAGTAATTCCTTTCCGGAAGCGACGTCCCGCCCGGATAGGGCACCTCATTTGATTAAACGCGTTGAACCATATGGGATGAGAAATTTGTTCTTTTGATTTTTTGCGCGTATGGGCAGGGTTCGCAGGCGGAGCCCGGCACTTCTCATAATAAACCTTATGTCTCATGTGTGTGGGCTTTTCTCATAAAAAGCAATTGCTATTTTGAAGCAGCATGCTGTTTTTGGAGATGAATTCCATTTTTCCGGGTTTGTAAACATGAAAATGAAAATGACACTCATTGTCGGTTCCATCGTTTTCTTTATTATCTTTAACCTTGTTGGAATGATCGAGCTTGGAAAGACGGGTTTTTTTCAGTTTCTGGAAAGAGAGCACACGGAATTTACCATGCTCAAAGAAAATAAAATAGCGGCGTTGCAGGTTCTCGATCCTGTTGTTTCTTCTGCTGAAATACATACTCTTCTTACGCGCGAATCTTCTTCCCGCAACGACCTTGGCCTGCTTCCCATTTTGGAGCAAAATATGGCAGAGCCTGAGCTTTGTTTGTCTTCTGTGATTCCACTGGAGCGCTGGGGTTTTGGAGTGCTGGGTTTTGGCGAGGCTTTTGATATTTGCGAAAAAGAAGGCAAAGACAATCTTGAGGCGCAGGGATATACACAGCGCTATTTATCGGGCTCTCTGGCATATCCCGAATTGTTGACAAACCTGAACCGGTATCTCGTGGAGACCGAAAAAAACCGGAAAATTTTTTCTGACATGATTCCAAAAGCTAGGGAACTTGTCCAGAATCTGATTTTCGGGATGGATATTGGGCTTTCTGTGTTTATCGTTTTTTTTGTCTCTCTGATGGCCATTTATATGACCCGCTCGCTCAAGCATTTGACGGAGGTGGTTCATAAAATGAAAGATGGTCACTTCAGTTACGAGCAGGATTTTTTTTCTAAAAATGAATTTGGCATGCTCGAAAAAGAGATGAAGCAGTTCAGTGAGCGCCTCTTTGAAATTGGCCAGAATGTGCGCAGCAGTGCGGAGCATCTTGCCGTGTCTGCCCAGGAAATTAATGCTACAGCGGATCTTATTTCTGGTGAAACCAATAACGAGGCCGCCACCATGGAAGAAATTACAGGCTCACTGGAAGAAATCTCCCGCTCTGCTTCCGAGGCCAAGGATGAGGCCGAAGCAGCTGCTGAAAAAAGCAGCGAAAGTTCTGATGTGACTCGTCGCAGCGGGCAGGCTGTGCAGGATTCCATGAAAAATCTTATGGAGATGATTCAGGAAATTCAGAACAAAAGCCGTGTAATTGAAGAAATAGCCTCCCAGACAAATCTTCTTTCATTGAATGCAACAATTGAGGCGGCCCGCGCAGGAGAACATGGCCGTGGATTTGCCGTTGTAGCCGGCGAGGTGTCCAAGCTTGCTGATACATCGCAGGCAGGCGCAAAAGAAATTATTGCCTTGGTTCAGCAGAGCGTCCAGAAATCAGAAAATGTATTAAAAGAAATACAGCTGATAGTGCCGAGGATACAGCAAAGCGTTGAGCTGATTCAAAAAATTACCCTTACTTCTCAAAAGCAAACGCGCGCCATTTCTGAAATCAGTTCTGCAATTTTTCAGATCAATACTTCTGTGCAGCAGAATGCAAGTTCAGCAGAGGAGCTTGCCGCTACTTCTGCTGAGATGAGAAGCTTTTCCGAAACCCTTAAAGAAACCGTGAGTTTCTTTAAGTAACCTCTGTTCGCATAGCGGCGGAGCGAGCCGCACGCATGCTTTATCAGAGCTTACTTAAGTATCCTGAAAAGCCAATGCTGTTCAGGCTCTTTTTGTTGGGTAGTATCGGATATGTTGATGCACGGCGGCTGTAAAGAAAATTTAAGCAGGCCCATTCAGGAAAAACATTTTCATTGTCCCCTTGCCTTTGACTTCCAGCGGTTCCCGCTCTTCAAATACAAATTCGTTTTTTAGTAGTTCGTAGATTTCAGAAGAAACGTTGATTTTCATTGGCAGTGAATTGCTTTCCATGCGGGATGCAGTGTTGATGGTGTCGCCAAAAATATCGTATATGTATTTTTTGATGCCGACAACTCCACCCACCACTTTTCCCGTGTGAATTCCGATTCTTGCTTCCCATTGGATTTCGTTTTCAGCATTGCGCTGGGCAAGGTAACCCCTTATGTCGAGTGCGGCGTTGGCAATGTTTCGCGCATGTTCAGAGTTGGGCTCTGGCATTCCGCAAACCGCTAAGTATGCATCCCCGATTGTTTTGATGCGCTCGCAGTCATGGCGTTCCATTATGCTATCGAACTCTGTAAAAATCTCGTTCAATTCAGAGATCAAATTTCCCGGTTCCATGGAAGAAGATTTTTTAGTAAATCCTACTATATCCGAAAAGTACACCGTTACGTTGTTAAACGTTTCGGGTTCTGTTTTCCCCTTCTCTTTCAGTTCTTCTACAATTTTTTTGGGGAGTGTATTGAGAAGCAGCTTGTCTGACTGTTCTTTCTGAAAAGAAATTTCTTCGTTCATGGACTCCAGCATTCTGTTTTTCTGGAACAGCTGTTTTTTCAGCATTTCTATGCGGAGATGAACGTTGATGCGTGCAAAAAATTCATTGTTATTAAACGGCTTTTCCATGTAATCGTCTGCGCCAAATTCAAGTGCCGTAACAATCTGATCTTTATCTTTGATTGCCGATAAAAATAAAACAGGAATACTTTTTGTCTTTTCATTTGCTTTGAGTATGCGCAGTGTATCAATTCCGTTCAGTACCGGCATTTGGTTATCGATGAGGATTAGATCGCCCATGTCGTTGTGCAGATAGTCTAACAGCTCCTGGCCGTTTTCAAATGTCGTAACTTGAAAGTTCTTAGATTGCAAAAGTTTTGTTACAAAATTTCGGATTGGTTTGCTGTCGTCTGCAAGCAGTACATGAACATCCGAGCCGACAAAATCAGCGACATCCGAAGAAGGTGCTTGGCCCACCTCGGCGTCGGCAACGCTAACGTGTTCGTTTTTTTCAGGAGCTGTGGGCGGATTCGTATTTTTTGTGGATGCCGGTTCGGGGCGCGACTTTTCTATAGAAACAAGTAGAGAGTATAGCGTGTCCAGATCTTTCAGATTTCGGCTGAATGTATGGCAGTTAGGTTTTTCCGTATCCGGAATTTCTGTAAACGGGTCTATAAGAACAATAACCGTTGAATCCTTTCCTTTTTTTTTAGCGAAATCCTTCCAGATGCTTTTTGAATATAGAAGGGCGTCGAGCAGATAGGCCCGTGACTCTGGGATCTGTGCCGGTTCGGAAAATATCTGGAGCGTAATTCCTTTATTTTTGAAAGAAAGGGACAGCAGAGATGCAATGAGGGGATCTTCTGTTATCAGAGGGAATGTCATGTTGAGTCCTTTTTCCTGTAAAGAATTGAATTTTCAAAAGCGATGGATTCAAACAGATCCGAAATTTTATATAGGTTTTCTGAAGATCCAAGCAGTAAATATCCCCCCGACTTCATGAGGGAGTGTATGGCAGAAATGATATTTCTGGTGGTATCTTCCCTGAAGTAGATGAGAACGTTTCTCAGTAGAATAATATCGAAGGGAGCTTCTGTAATATCAGATAACGAAAAGTCGTGGAGAGAGAGTCTGTTTAAGATCACAATGTCGCGCAATTTGGGATTTACGTACCAGCCGTCCTGGATGGGTGTGAAATATTTGGAAAGTCTTCCCGAGGATAATCCTCTGGAAACCTCTGCCTCCGTGTAAATTCCATCCGCAGTTTTTTTAAGAACCTTCCCATCTATGTCTGTTCCGAAAATGCGGAAGTCTTTAAACTGCAATCCCGCATACGGGTGCGAGTGCACAAACTCATCGATGAGAATGGCAAGAGAATAAATCTCCTGACCGGTTGAGGCAGCTGCACTCCAGATTTTTACAGGCTGCTCGGAATTCTGGACGCTGAATTCTGTAAACACGTGGCGGGCCAGGGCTGTAAAAAAGTGCTCGTCGCGGAAAAAAGAGGTTTCATGTGTGCAGATAGCTGATATCACATCGGCATTAAAAGTATTGTTTTTGTTGCTCAATACGTGGCGCGCAAATATGGAAAAACTGTCAAAACCGTTGCGCAGCAAAATGGGTGTAAGTCTCTGTCTCACAAGGTATTCTTTCTCGTACTTCAGGTTCACGCCAGAAATCGTTTCGATATATTCCCCAATGGGAGCAAAGTCTTTTTCGCTTATTTTGTCTTCCATAATCATCCATGAAGGATTTTCCGTATGCGCGAAGGTATCTCGTCGAGGGGCAGAACCTCATCTGTCACGCCGCTTTTTACGGCGCTGCCGGGCATTCCCCAGATGGTGCTGCTCGCTTCGTCCTGCGCAATCACATGGGCACCGGCTCTTTTAAGCGTTGCCAGTCCGCGCGTTCCGTCGTTACCCATTCCCGTTAAAATTAGGGCAATTGTTTTGTCTGCAAAAATTGAAGCAAGAGATCTAAATAAAATATCGACAGAAGGTTTGCAGCCGTTTTCGGCGGGGTGATCATTAATGCCGATCACTGACTTGCCCTGCTGGTCGTATCGGGCAACCATGTGTTTTCCGCCCGGCGCAATATACACAGTCTTGTCAGAGATGGTCTCGCCCTCTTCTGCTTCTTTGACCCGGTGCGATGTATAACGATCGAGGTTTGCGGCAAGAGATTTTGTGAATTCTTCTGGCATATGCTGAACAATAAGTATGGGAAGATTTGTCGCTTCACACAGGGGCGGCAACAGCTGCATAAGTGTTTTTGGCCCTCCCGTAGAAATGCCAATTCCAATACAACGGAAGGAAGAAGCCAGCTTTGTTTCCAGTTTGCTGGTGCGGGAAATAATTTGTTCCCCTTTGTCTTTGCCGGAAATTATTTTTATTTTTTCGGTTATCGCATCCCGCAAAAATTCCACGGATTTATCTGAATCGAGATTTTCGGGTTTTGTAATAAAATCAAACGCTCCCTGCTGGAGTGCAGAAATGGTTACTTTTGCGCCTTCTTTGGTGAGAGAAGAAACCATCAGAACCTGCATGGTTTTTTTTCCCTGATGAGAATAGTTTATCTTTTGAATTTCCTGCAGGGTTTGCAGGCCATCCATTTCCGGCATTTCAACATCTAAAGTGATGAGATCTGGCAGATCTGAAACTTGTAGAGACTGTAAGAACTCCAAAGCTTTGAGTCCGTTCCAGGAAGATCCGATTACGATTATGCCGGGAATCTGTGTGAGCGCTTTTTCTATTCCCTTTCGGAATATAATAGAATCATCGACGATTAGTACTTTCATAGTTCTCCATTCTTGCGGTAATAATGCGCAGGATGCTTTCGGCATCGATTGTAACCATGAGAGATTGATCCAGTTTGCAGATTCCGTTCATGATGTCCTGCTCGTATGTCCGATCCGGAATATCCAGTTTTGAATCCTGAAGATTGAAATCTTCAATTCTCTCTTCTGAAATCGTGATCACGTCTCCAACGTCATCCACAATAATTCCAAAAGGCTCACCTATCTTTTCCTTGAAAATGATTAATTTTCTTTGTAAAAGAGGAACCATGGATTCCGGAAGGCTTAACAGAGGGCGAAGGTCAATGATCAAATGAATCTGGCCACGCAGGTTAACATATCCCACCACCTCTTTGGGACTGTGGGGAATGTCCGTCATCCGGAATTCTGAATTTACTTCGCGAACACTGCGAATGTCAACTCCGTAATGCTGCTCGCCCATATGAAATGTTACAAACAGACGATTTCCGTAACCAGAGGTTTCTCTCATGCGGCCCCCCTTCTTTCGAGCAGGATGCTTTTTACGGCCTTGATAAGATTGTCTTTTTCCAGCTTTACTTCGTAGTGGTCAAAACCGGATTGCAGTGCTTTTTCTATGATTTCGGCTGAATTGATGGAAGACAATGCAATTGCGGGAATATTGTTCTGGTAGTTGCTGTGTCTCAATTCGCGAATAAATTCCAGCCCGTTCATGTTTGGCATTTCAAGATCCGAGATTATGAGATCATATGTATTCGTCCGCACTTTTTCCAGTGCCACGAGCCCGTCTTCTGCCAGATCAATATTGTATCCCTCGGGAGCAAGATAGCGGGTGAGCATCTGCCGAAAGATGGATGAGTCTTCTACAACGAGCAGTCTCGCTGAATCCGGGTTCTGTTTGTCGGTAGCTCTTCGCAGGGAAATTTCCGTCTGCTTTACGATTGGATCCGACAATTCAATCAGTTTATGTATATCCAGAAACAGCGTTAGTTTGCCATCCAGGATGTCGCTGCCAAGGATGCCATCGGTTCCATAGCCAAAGGAATCCAGGGAAATGCTGACTTCCTTAATATCGATGAGTTCGGATATGAGCAGGCCAACGGGTTTCGCTATATGCTTGAACAAAAGCAGAAAAGCATTGCCGGTACCGGCAAATGCTGAAACGTTTATGAGAGATTCAAGGCGAAGAATGCGGAAACTTTTGTTGTCAATATTGGCAAATTCATGGCTTCCCACTTTTTCAATATTCGGTAAATTGATTTGCTGTATTCTCTGGACCAGGTGCAGAGAAATGGCAAACTGTTCGTTGGGGCCATTGCGGAATAATAGAACCGATTCCGTGTTTTCTTCTCCGGTTTTGGCAAAGCGAAGCAGGTTGGATGTATCTTCCAAGCCGGCATTAAAATCGATGGCGGCATGGTTTCCAATTCCTTCGGCATCGAGAATCATGGCTACGGAGCCATCTCCAAGAATGGTGGCCCCGGAATAGATTTGAATTTTCTTAATAGCCGGGTGCATGGGTTTAACGACAATTTCTTCCGTGGCGATAACTTCGTCAATAATCAGGCCAAAACGGCGATTGCCCGCAATTAGTACGGCAAAATTTGTATTGCTCGTTTCTCTGCTTTCGCCACCATGATATTTTTGTATAAGATGATGTTTGTCGTTTCGGCTGAACCGTCCAGCGTAAGACAAAACTTCATTAAAGCGTACCATGGGAAGAAGAGAATCCCGCAGGCGAAACACTTCCTGGTCGCCGGCGCGCTCAATGCGGGGGCCTTCGCTCTGGGCGTTAATGGAAAAAAGCTCATCGAGATTTACTTGGGGGATGGCAAAGCGGCGGCCCTGAGATGAAATAATGAGGCTTGGAATAATGGCCAGAGTGAGTGGCAGCTTCATCAAAAAGGTGGTACCCTTTCCCGTCTGGGAGGTAATGTCAATAGATCCGTTCAGCTTTTCAATGCTCGAACTAACGACATCCATCCCGACGCCGCGCCCGGATACGTCAGTAACCTGCTCGGCGGTTGAAAATCCAGGCATCATGATAAGATTCATGATTTCGTTTTCACTCATGGATCCAATTTCTACAGGTGTTTTTATGCCGCTTAATATGGCTTTTTTTGCTACTTTTTCTTTGTCTATACCTTTCCCGTCGTCGCGAATTAAAATATGAATCAGGCCGCCCTCGTGGTATGCCTGCACTTCCAGACTACCCTGCGGAGCTTTGCCGGCTGCGGTGCGCTCTTCGGGTGTTTCAATTCCGTGGTCAGCAGAATTGCGAACGAGATGAATCATGGGGCCGGCCAGCAGCTCCAGAATATTTTTGTCGAGCTCTACTTCTGCGCCGATAATCTGCACGCGAATATCTTTTCCGAGCGATTGTGCGAGGTCGCGAATTATGCGCGGAATTTTATTGAAGATAGTGCCAACGGGCTGCAGGCGCGTTTTCATGATGGCTTCCTGGAGCTCCAATGTTACAGAGTCCAGGCGCTGTACTACTTCCCTCTTGCCGCCGCCTTCTTCGTTCAGGGTAATCAGCAACTGGTTGCGGATCAGAACGAGTTCTCCCGCCAGGCGCATCAGTTGATCAATCAAGGCAACGGTGATGCGAATTGTTTCTGACGCAATTTCTTCCTTTTCTGGCGCTTTGGGCATTGCGGTTTTTTGAGGCGATTTGGAAATTGCGCCGGGCCTGCCGGGGGGCACTGGATTTGCAACTTGCAGGTTGGGAGAGGCAGAGGGAAGCACGGGGATATTTATTGCAGTCGTCGGCACAGGTTCTGTCGAGCCAGCCACCCATTGCAGTTTCTGGTGTAAGTCCGAAACGTCAATGTCGTCGCTGTGTTCAATGTCATCGATCAGAGATTCCAGCCTGTCTTTTACTGTGAGCATGGAATCCATTTCGTTTGCAGTAACTGCGGATCCAGCTTTCAACTGGTTTTCAAAAAAGGCGGCCATGTCGCCTGCCAGCATGGAAATATTTTTTAATCCAATAAATCGCGCTGTGCCTTCAATGGCACTCACGGCACGAAATATATTTTGTAAAACCGAACTATCCGCTTTTTCAGGATGGTTGGCCAAACTGCTCAGCAGTTCATCAAGATTGTTGAGGTATTTACGCGCCTCAAACACAAACCCGGTTAGTATTTCGGAATCAATGCCTTCACTGCTATCCTGCCTGTTTGCGGGCTTTCCCATTTCTGCAGCTGCTTTGGGAAGCATTTGCAGCTCTGGAACTCCCTGCACGGCGGGAGGACTTTCGGGCGCAGCAACACTCTTTCCATCTATGAGTGTCTGGAGTAATGCTGTCAGCGCGGATATGTCTACGCTGTTAGAAGAATGAACGTCGTGGATCATTTTGCTGAGCAGATCTGAAGAAGCCAGCAGTGCATTAATATGGGAGTTTTCAGGAAGAATCTTTCCGTCCCGAATTTTGGACATAAGTGTCTCCATGGCATGGGACAGCGTGCCTATAGAGGTAAGCCCTAAAAAGCCAGAAGTGCCTTTGATGGTGTGAACGGCGCGAAACAATTTGTTGACTAGATTGGTATCATCCGGGCTTTTTTCAAGTTGTAGAAAATCCTCCACAATGCTTTGGAGCAGTTCTTTGGACTCCTCTACAAAGTCCGAAATCATCTCCTGATCAAAATCAGACATACTACTTCCTAAATCCTTCTATGTTCTTCTGGAGACGACTGAGAGAGTATTCAATTCCAACAAAATCCCTTGAAATATTTTCCAGGTGAACGGAAAGCATTTTAGATTCTTCGGTAGTCGAAGAGGTATGCTCCGCAATGGCCTGAATATTATCATTGATTTTGTTGATGATGCCGGCAATTTCATTAGATGCGTTATAGGACTTTGTTGCGAGCTGGCGAACTTCTGCCGCTACAACAGAAAATCCACGCCCATGAATCCCGGCCTTGTTTGCCACAATAGATGCGTTCAGAGAGAGAAGATTTGTCTGGTCGGCAATATTCTGGATCAGCGCAATTATCAGCTGAATTTTTTCAGTAGAGCTTTGCAGGCTTTCAGATATTTTTTGCAGCTCTTCCTGGCGTTTCACAAATGTATTGCTGTGCCACGAATTAATCTGGTCAAGATTTCCTTTGATTCCATCACTTACGGAACTTGCAGAATCTGTAGAATTTTCAATAGATAAAACCAGGGCTTTCAGGTTCTCGATAATATTGTTAATGGCCGGCTGCAAAGAATGAAGCTCATTGCCGTGTTCTAACAGCAGAGGATTGGAAATGTTTTTTTGAGAAATGCTTTCCAGAGCGGCAATAATAGGCCTTGCCTGGTACGCGAGATATTCAGAGCGACGCTGCATTTCTTCGAGGCGGCTTTGTAGAATCAGGTACGTGTGTACGTTCTGGCCACTGGCATTATAGTATGGAATGATGTACGCAGTTACGGGAATTTCATCACCTGCTTTTGTCATCACGAGCGTTTCTTCTGTGCCGGATTTTTTGTTTTCGTGAATATAGCGGTCAATAAATCCCCACAGTGGAGAGCGGTTTCTGTCGCGATGCCAGAAGAATGCGGCGAGATCCGTAGAGGCCGATATTTCTTCTCTGGAATAGCCGGTCAATATGCCAAGATGTTCGTTGTGAAATATGATGCGGTCGTCTGCGTTAATGATTGCCATTCCTGCGGGAATGCTTTCGGCAAGATACTTCCAGTTTTCTATATCGCGGCGGTAAACTTCCCGCATAATGCCAATAAAAGATTCAATGTCATAAATTGTGTTCAACTTTTTCTGGGCGTCTTGTGCGTGAAACAGATAAGGAATATCTTCGCGCGAGGCGGTTTTCTTGAGATTCGATACAATTTGGCTTTCATGTTCACTGCCGCTGTTTTCTTTTACGAGAGAAACAAGCAGATGCAGTTTCCCTTCTGCATCGTTCTGCCGCAGGAGATCCTTTTCGGTATCACTCAGCGAGCGGGAGAGTTTCTTGAGTTCTCCGTCCAGTTTTTCCTGCAGGGCCTTTTCGAGAGATTTTTGTTTTGTTGTTCCGGGAAATAGCATGGCATCCTCTCAGATCTTCTGTGAGTTCTGTATAAACTGGCGCAGATCGTACAGCTTGGATTTTAATTCATCGGAAGTGCGTTTCCATTCAGTGTTCATTTCATGAGCTGTGTCATACTTTCCAGCGTCGTAGGCAGTGCGGATATCGTACAAAAGAGAGTGTATCTTTTCGTGTACAGGCAGAATGCTGCGGAACTCTTCGAGCTGGCCCCAGTTCTGAACGCCTTCATGCATCAGCCATTGCCCCAATGCGCATTCAGATTCTTTTATGGGTTCGGCAAGCGGGCCACCATCGAGCATTCTGTCTACACTTTTGCCCCTGGCCACATGGTCTGCGATCATTTCTTCAAACAGAGTCGATAACTCTTTCATGTTCACCTGGCTCTTCACAATAAACTTGCTCACCTGGCTGCTTAACTCTTCGGAAATATTGAGCAACTGTCTGGCTGCTCTGTCCACTTTTTTCGCGGAATCATAATTTTCAGCAATGGAAGAATTCACCGTAAGAATATTGCTGGCAATAGTCTCGGTACCTTTGGCGGCCTCCCCTGCATTGCGAGAAAGATCACCGGATCCAAGCGTGAGTTCCTGCACAGATTTTGCTATATTATGGATGCCGCGATTTGTCTCATTAATGTTAATACTGATGTTTTCCATTGCCTTGGTCTGCTCTGTCACAGAACTGTTAATGGTGGATGTTGAATGATTGATCTGGTTGATAATCTCGGCTACATCGTTAATGGCTTTCACGGCTTCTGAGGTGGAGTTCTGGACTTCTGTAATTCTGCGCGCAATATCCTCTGCGGCCTTCGCGCTCTGGTTTGCCAGTTCCTTGATTTCAATCGCCACAACGGCAAAGCCTTTCCCTGCGTCTCCGGCGGAAGCCGCTTCAATGGTGGCATTGAGTGCAAGAAGATTTGTCTTTTCGGCGATGCCTTTAATTACGGTGGTTACTTCTCCGATCTCGTTAGCAGCCTCTCCAAGTGAGCTCATTCGGTAAGTCGCATTTTGAGCCATGTCTTTAGCTGTGCTCGAGACTTGCGTGGAAGCCTTGGAATTTTGGAGAATAGAATCCATGGAAGAAGCCAGGCTGTCTACGGTTTTCGTAATGCTGTTCATGTTTTGGGAGATCTGGTCAGCAGCAGAGGCAACCGAAGAAATATTTACGCTCATCTCTTCGGTTGTAGAAGCCATTGTGTTCATGTTTACGCTCAACTGTTCAGAAGAAGAGGCAACCTGCCCTGCATCTGTGGCAGATTTTTCGGATCCGGAGGTTACTTGGGCAGAAACTTTTGTGAGGTCCTGTGAAGCGTGCGAAAGATGATACGCATTTGCTTTGATAATGTTAATGAGTTTGCGAAGGCTCAAAACCATTTCATTGAGCTTGCGTGTAAAGGATCCAATTTCGTCGCGGCTGTCTACGCGAATGTCAAAAGACAGGTCTGCCTCTCCCTGGTCAATATTGCGAAGCATGTCGTTTAATCCGGCTTCTACTTTGGAAATCGGTTTAGAGACAGATGAAATCACCATTAGAACGTTTATGGAAATAATGGCTATGGAAATTAGTGCGGCGACGGTATCTTTTTCGAGAATCACCTTAAAAAGCTCTTCACCAGTTTTGGCTTTGTCTGCATTCACGACCGAAATATTAAACAGGCCAAACAAAATAATGACGCCCAAAGTAGTATAGCCTAGCGTTAAGAGCATTTTCATCCGCAGGCTCATAAAGGGAATATCGGGAGAAAGCGGAATTTCGTGGGAATACTCTTCGATGGCCTTTAAGTAGCCAATGAAGAAAGGAGCGGCAAAGAGAAAAATGATCGGGAGGCCGGTCGCTTCGGCCAGCCAGAATTCTGTGGAAGTTAAAAAGGTCTGTCCGTAAAGGACAATTTTGGGGCCAATCAATATGTAGAGTATAATGTTTACAGAAAAAAGCATGGGGAGGTTGCGCAAAGACTTTAATACTTTTTTTAGCCCGTCGGGGTTTTGGTCCTTTAGCCAATTGTCCGGAGTCTTAAGTTTCCACAAAAGTAAAAATGTGGCAAGGGAAACATAAGCGAAAACGTAAATCCAGATGAAAGGTGCGGAAATAATGGCCAGGAGTTCCCGGAGATTCCAGATATCGCCGTACCAGCCAAGGCCCAGCCATGCGAGCGGCGGCATCAGGAAGGCTCCGATGTAAAGGAAAATAATTCTGTTTCTTGGGCTCATAGTTTCACCTGAATATTTTTTTCTTTGCGTACTCTGAAAAAATCGACAGTTTTGACTGCTGTTCTTCAGAGGACACCTCTGTTCTTTATCGGTAAAGTTGTATCAATAATTAATAAAATATCAAATAACCTGCACCGCATGCTCATACAAAGAATCTCTTGATTGTACATGACAGTGTAACAGAATCGCCTATGGATCTTGCACCCGTCAACAGTTTTGAAGAATATAAGGCACTCACCCATATTGCCGCCGAAGACTACAATGGCGGGAAAATGGAAGATGCTCTGGAAAAATTTCTCCACCTGGAAAAATACAACGAGACAAATCCCAAAGTTCACGAAACCCTGGCGCATATTTATGTTAAACTGAATAAACCAGACCAGGCAGCTCTCCATTATCAGCGATATATGCAACTGATGCTGGAAAAGCATCCCAACCTAAAAAAACCGCCAACGTTTGAAGAAACGGTTGCGAAAATTCTCAGCTCAAAAGGCAGTCTGGAAGTTCTTGAAAAAGAATACGAAGAAGCGCTGGAAGAGGAAGCCGCAGAAAGTTTTTCTATCGTTCCGCTGCAACTCTCTCTCGTGTATATGTCTAAGGGTGAATTTTCCAAAGCGGAACAGATAGCACAGGAGTACAAAAAAAAGGTGGAAAGTGCGCGTGGTAAAAACAAGCCATAAATCGCTGCGGGCATATCCCCGTGGCTTTCACATTATTACAGATATAATAGAGGCAGAAGTCCGAGAGTCGGGAATCAGACAAGGTATATGCCATGTTTTTATTCAGCATACGAGTGCAAGTCTCACAATCAACGAAAACGCAGATCCTTCCGTCAGGGCAGATTTTGAATCTCACTTTACGCGAAACGTTTCAGAAGATTTGTCTCTTTATCTTCATAACATGGAAGGCCGCGACGATATGCCCGCCCATATTAAAGCCTCCCTGCTTGGCTCCTCTGTGAGTGTTCCCATAGAAAACGGAAAACTGCAATTTGGAACATGGCAGGGAATTTATTTGGGCGAGCACAGAAACCATGGCGGCAGTCGAAAAATTGTCATTACGATTCTGGGTGAATAATGGACCAGTCAGCCCTTCTTGATATTCTCCGCAGCGAGAATATTCTTCTTGCAAGCCAGTCGCCGCGCCGTAGCGAAATCCTCAATTATCTTTCTCTGCCCTATCGCGTTGTTCCGGCAGATCTCGATGAGTCTCTGTTTCTGTCCCGGCATCCCGGGGAAACCGTGGTACAAACCGCACTGGCAAAAGCCCAGAAGATTTATTCCATGCATCCGGATTCGCTCGTCATAGCGGCAGATACAGGGGTGGTTGCCGAGGAGGTGCTTCTTGGAAAGCCGACAGACAGAGCGGAAGCGCAGAGAATGTTGAGAATCCTGAGTGGCAACAGGCACAGCGTATTAACAGGCGTAGCGGTGGTACATCCTTCTTTTAGAATTTCTTTTTGGGAAGAAAGCCTGGTCTATTTTGGCCATCTGAGTGAAAACGATATTGCCGCCTATATAGAAACAGGCAGCCCGTTCGATAAGGCGGGAGCCTATGGAATACAAGAAGCATTTGGAGCCCGTTTTATTCGTCGTATAGAGGGTGATTTTTTTAACGTGATGGGCCTGCCCCTCCATGCGTTGCTGGAACGATTAACTTCCGTATACGAATCCTTGTAGTTTACGCCGAGCCCGTCATGATAAGTAGAGCGAGAGGCTGGGTGACCGCTGGAAAGGAATAACGAATTGCCGTAAAGGCTTCCGCTCTATTGGAATCTCTGTGTGGGTTGAGCATTGTCGCTCTTATTAAACCCCAATTTCGATGAGCTTTCTTTTTGTCTGAAAAGCCTTTAAAATAACAGCGATCGAGTTCGCTCCCGTGCAATCTATAGGCTTAATAAAAATAGTTTTTGGCTACCAGCTATAAAAAAAATTCAAAAGAAATCAAAGAATTGATTTTTCGATCACATTATATCTATAAGATGCTACGAATACATCAATCCCAATTCCACCAGACATCCATAACGCTGTCGCCAAAGTCCAGAGCACTCCTGACGGCTGCGCTGGAAACCCTGGAGGTGAAAGGATTCGTCTGGTCCGAATCCGATTTGCTGCACCGACTGGCCATGTTCTACCTGCAGTCCTGGCGCGGCAACAAGCTCAAGTCGGCCACAGCGCGGCGGTATAATGACCCGGTCACCGATGGAAAATATGAGCGGGTTTCGTGGTACATGAGCAAAGTGCTGTACTCCATTCTCTGGGAGAGGGCGATTCATTCCGGCATGTCCATCTCCCGGATTCTGGAATTTGCGGTGCGCAATTACCTGAGAAGGCTTTTGGAGGAGACTCTGCGGACTCCGGTTCAGGAAAGTGTGGACGAGCGGGGGAAATGGTCTTTCAAGCTCGGAGGCGATTTTCGGCGTCGGATAGACAAACCGAAAATTTTAATTACCTACCGTTGTTTGACGATAAGGAACTCGACCGAGAGGCTAAAATACTGGCAAAAATACGAAATTTTGCCGTTCGATCGCCTTTTGCAGGGCAAAATCCCCAAAGGCGGATCCTTTTTATTCTGACATCGCCTTGCAAAACGAGCCGGATCCATGAAACCGCGCGAGCGGCAGGAGAATCTATTTATAACCGTTTCGCTGCCTTTTTACAATTTTCATTTGGGCAATTAAGCTGACGAATGACCTACGAACAATAGATCGGTAGCCCTTTTAACGAACCTTTTTTCCGCTGTAATGCCCTGCCTAGTTTACATCGTCAAAGTTTACCCCGACATGAAATGGACGCAGTAGCGAAGCCGAGGGGCAGTGGACGAAGTTGCCCAGCCTGCCCTGAGTCCTTCGGCCCTTCGGCTATGCTCAGGCCCAGGCTAAGTTCGGGATAATCTAAATCGACGGGGTAGGTTTCTATACCATTGCCGGATCCTCCAGACCGGCCTCCGCAAAGCCGCGCGAACGCAAAAGGCAGGAATCGCACTCCCCGCACGGAATGTATTTGTCGCCAGAGTGAACGGGATCATAGCAAGACCACGTTAATTCAAGAGGAACGCCCAGCGAATTTGCCTTCAAGATGATTTCTTTTTTGGAGAAGGAAATCAATGGCGTGACGAGAGTAAATTTTTTGCCGCTTCGCCCGTCCCGTGTAGCAAGATTCACTGTCTCCTCAAAAGAAGAAATAAAGTCGGGACGACAATCCGGATACCCGGAATAATCCATAGAATTTACGCCTATATAAATTTCCTGCGCCCCGCGAGATTCAGCAACGGCAGCGGCTATCGACAAAAAAATGAGATTGCGGGCGGGTACATATGTCACGGGAATCACGTCTTCGCAGGAGAGATCTGCTCCACCTTTAGGAACCTCGTACGAACCAGTAAGGGCAGAACCGCCAATCACAGAAAAATCCATGGGGAATAAAATATGTTCCGAGATACCGGCCCGCTCTGCAATTTTTTTTGCAGCCTCGATTTCAATGTAATGCCTCTGGTTATAAGGAAAACTGAGAGCAATAACCTCCCGCCCTGTCGCCTTTGCTTGGTACAGCGTGGTCGAAGAATCTAACCCGCCAGAAAGCAGAACGACAGCTTTCATGAATCCCCGCTGTAAATGGCCCTCGATGTGGGCGTTTCATCGACGCGCACTGAATGCAACAGGGGAATTTTATGTAGTAATTTATCGTAAATGTATTTGGCAATGACCTCTGCCGTAGGGTTTTCGAGTCCTGGAATGGCGTTTAACAATTGGTGATCGAGAGAATCAATGAGAGGTTTAGCGGCGCGTTTTAGATCACCAAAATCCATGACCCATTGCTCCAGCTCGGTCAAAGGCCCTTCTACAGAAATAAAGACGCGGTATGTGTGGCCGTGCAGGCGAATACACTTATGGCCGGGTGTAAGATTTGGCAGAAAATGCGCAGAATCAAAAGTAAACTCTTTTTCAATTATCATGTCAGACTCCTCTCTCTGATGGATCAAAAGCAACCTTGTGCAGTTGAATGCCGAGCCGAATTTTCTGGCCGGAATCAAGAATGCGACGAGCAAGCGTACCGGGCGAGTACAATCCAAAAGCAGCCTGAAGAATAAATCGATCGGCATGCTCCGGATGCTGTTCCAAGATAGATAAAGCCCATTCAAAATCGGCATCGTCGGCAATCACTATTTTTATATCATCTGTACGTTTCAAGACAGCCATGTTGTTCCAGTCATTTTTTTCGTGCTCACCCGAAGCCGGTGCCTTCAGATCCATGACAATGTGGACATGCGGCGGAACCTTTGCAATGGAAATACTGCCCGAAGTTTCAATCATCACGAAATAACCTTCCCTGCCGAGTTCGTCCATGAGTAAATACACGTTGCTCTGCAAAAGGGGCTCGCCGCCCGTAATTTCAACAAAACCAGAGGGGGACAGCGCGCGCACAGATGTAAGAATTTCGGAGACGGACATATTCTTACCCTCGTGAAAAGCATACTTGGTATCGCACCAATGACAACGGAGATGGCAGCCTTTCAGGCGGATAAAGGCGCATGGCCAGCCCGAGTAACTTCCCTCTCCTTGGATGCTGTAAAAAATTTCATTGACCGAAAGCGCTGCCATTCTGTTTTCAGATGGCGAAATGAGACAGCTTGTAAATCTGATTTTCTTTTTGCCCTCACTTATCTGGGCAGATACCTGGATTCTCGCCCGGATTTCTCCGGCGGGCGGCGTGAGCATTGTCTCTCAAAACGGGGCCAAAACAGAGGTTATGCCGGGTTCCCTGTTTAAACCATTTCTGGCCGCCTATCTTCTCGATCACCATATTCTTCCACCGGAACAGCGATTTTATTGCGCGGGCGAGAAACAACCGCCCGGGGAAGCGTGCTGGCTGCAACAAGGACATCGCTATACGGATCTTGCAAGAGCGCTTTCGGTCTCGTGCAATGCATATTTTTATCGGGCTGGCCGGCTTATCGATAGACGCGAAGACTTCTTTAATGAACTCACCGTCAGGTGGTCTCTTCCGCCCGGTTTAGACAGCGAGACGCCAGACGCCCTTCTCGGAGATAATTTGCTGAAAAAAGTACCCCTGCAAAGCATGTTCTTTGCCTATGTACGACTTTTTTCTGAAATAGAATCTATGCCGTTGTATAAACCCATACGCGAAGGGCTGTCCGTATCTCCTGAAGGAACCATCCGCGATGCGGCTGAACTCCTTCGTAAAAGTCCGGCTCTCTCTCTGGTATATGGAAAAACGGGGACAGCCGGAAAAGGAACAAAAGCATCGGGTATGGCTGTTCTGCTCGTCTCGCGCAAAAATATGGCTGACAGGTTCATCGTCATCTTTCAACTGGATGGAACCATGGGGGCCAAAGCCGCTACACGGGCCGCCCAAATCGCCATTCAAAAAATACCATGAGGCAGCTACCGTGTTTTGTGCCCACAGGGTAAATGCGAAGCAAACCGCAGGCAAAGAGTCCACGGAGTTTCAGAGGTTGTATTAAGAAAACAGTTAAAAATTTTGAAAAAATTTTAACTTTAGAGGATTTCATGAAGAAAAAAAATCCACATTCCCGCGATTATTTTGCGTTTTTAGAAGAAATCAGAGACACAGGGCCGGGAGCCGTTCTTATTGGCGGGCTGCTGCTCATTGTTTTTGCGCTTTTTCTGGGGATGGTTGGTTCACGGGAACTCTGGAAAAGTGGCCAGTATTACAGAGTAGTTTTTGAACTCAACTTTGTGGAAGATATTCTACCGGGCACTCGCGTGCGCTACCAAGGCTCTGTTCCCATTGGTGAGGTTTTATACATAGAGAGAGGCCCGGAAAGACACTATGTACATGCCAAAATCCGCAAAAATTTTCAATTGCCCATCAATGGATCTATCATTACCATTGAATCCTGGGGATATTTTGGTGCCAGTTTTATCAATGTAGAGATTCTGGAGTCTTTTCGGGGCACAACGTCCTATGGCCCTGGCGATAAAATCCGCATAGAAGACACCATTAACACGACGGCAGCCCTCTGGGAGCTCTATTATTTCTTTCGCAGCGAAGAAGAGAGCATTTCACAGCTCGAGAGAGAACTATTGCGGGCCAAACTCCTCACTTCTACGGTTTCCCGATCTCCCCTTTTTCGGCGCGGAGAAATCCGCAAAACGCTCAGCCATTTCACCGGAGAAACGCAGCGGGTAATCAAAGGAATGCGCACGACCATGCAAAGCACCTATGACGCTTTTTACACGTTTCAGAATTATTCCGACGAAACCGTAGAAAGGCTCAAAAAGAATATTTACCAGATGCGCCGACAAAGCGAATTCTGGCAAAAACAGGTTTCACCCGATGAGCTCAGCCCGGCGGGTGAATGGCTTCACGAAGAAAACCAGTACTATAAACTGTTATATTATTCCATTATGGCAAGGGATCTTTCCAAAAAGTACAAGGCAAAACCAAGCTCTATCGTATACGGAGATTGAAATGGCAGAAAAAATACGACTCAAGGTAAAATGCCACGCCTGCGGCAACCAGATGGATGGGACGGCCAAATATGGCAAGGGGCACTATGTTCCAGAGGGCCTGGACTTTGAGTTTACGGCCACGGGAAGAATCATTGACTCTACTGGAAAAGCGCGCATCCGTGGAGATGTCCTGATTCGCTGCCCCCACTGCGATACGCGCAACAAGTATGAAATTTAACGCCGGCAAATGGGCAAAATCCGGAATATCTCTGGCGATGCTGTCTGCCATTTTATGGGGAACTCCTCTGTATCCGGATGATTTTTACGAACAGGCAGAACATTTCTGGAAGCAGCTAGGGAAAGAATTCGGAGAGGTGCCCGGCTCAACAATGCCGAAAATTATAGTTTCCCGGGAGGCCTTTTTTGAAGTGCCGCGCGGGAATACCATGCAGGCCGTCTATCTGCCACACCGCAACACCGTTTTGCTGCGCAAAAAAGAGCCCATAGCCGCGCGGCACGAGCTGGTGCATGCCTATCTTTCTTGGCGAAACATTCACTTAAGCGAAGTACAGGAAGAAAACGTGACGATTATATTGTCTGCCCCGGTTGTCTCGTGCGGCAAGGCAGCCCCGGCAGAAATCCCCCCCTACAGAATGCCTTATAGCGAGGTAACCTGCGGTCACTTCGTCACTGTCCGCCAGCTTCTTCTGGAAACTTCTAAAAATTAATTTTTCAATCTTGCCCGACGGTAAACATAGAGAACTAATTAAAAATTTTTTAATTAATAGGTGTTTTCTATTGAGTTTTTCCGCTCCCTCTGTATCATAGCATTGACAAGAATCGCAAGCGGGTGATCTGTCTCCGGGAAATCAGCAATTTCATCGAGTGCTATTTCCTGATCCTGGTAAGCAGCCGTTAATAAACTCAGGTAGGGCAACAAGCGATATCCAGGATGGCTCTTCTCAATTTCGAGAATTTTACCCTGTGCGGTTTCAAGATCTTTTTTCGAGAGGGCTTCCATAAACTGATCTTCGAGAAGCCACAGCAGGCCCGGATTCAAAGAGAGACTTTTCTGGGCGCGCATACCGGCGGGAGTTTGCGGATTATTCAGGCTGCCCTCATAGCACAGAGCCAGATAATACCAAACCTCTGCATCCTGCGGCGCAATCACGGAGGCCCCTTCGAGGATTAACGCCGCTTCGGAAAAATTATTGTCGAGCAGTTTTCCGGCTGCGGAAGCCTTCAGGATGGTAATATTTTTGGGATCCCCTTTGAGCAGCGCGCGCGCTGCAAGGGTGTCGCCATCGTCCTTTAGAAGATCGCTTTTTTCAAGAGTCGCAATATGATAGTAAGCTAAAGCGAGCAGCGCTGCGGCCTCAGCATCGTTTGGATTTACAGACACTGTTCTTTCGAGAATCGGAATGGCCTTGCGGATATCCTCGTATGTTCCGAGATTATAGAGTGCTGCCGCTTCTTTAACAACCGCCGAACTTTCTGCTCGCAGGCCTGATATTAACAGAAGACTCAATAAAAGCGCTTTTTTCATGTATATCATTATCGCTCCCTGGCGCCGCGTACTTTACGAGCCACGAACATCTTCTTCTTTGTGCAGCATCCGGGCAAGCCCAAAAGAGACGGCAAAAAACACAAGCGAAATCCAGTAAGCTCCCATGGAATGCAGCATGTAAAGAGTAGTTCCCACGAGAGGCGCCGCAAACCGAGTGAGTGCACCCAGCGACTGCATTATTCCAAGGTTCATGCCCTGTTCATCTTCGGAAGAATAAAACGATACAAGAGAGCTCATCGAGGGATTGCCGAGGCCCATGCCCAGAGCAAAGAACACGATGGCAACAGAGAACCAGACAATGGTTGGTGACAACACCATAAACAGCATGGAGAGAGCCGCGAAAAGTGCACCGTAGAAGATAATCTTTTGAGTACTGACTTTATCGACCATTCGTCTGTAAACCCCGCCCTGCACGACAATCATGAGAACACCCAGATAGGCAAAAAAGTTTCCCGTATCGCGTGCGTTCTGGCCAAAGCGATCCTGGAGATCCCAGGCAAGCGTAGACTCAAAAAAAACAAATGCCGCCTGAAAGAAAAAATACACGATAAAAAGGCGACCAATGTTTTCGCGAAAAAGAACTCTGACAATGAGGCTGAGATCCGAAGTCTTAAATGTATGAGTTCGCTTCTGTGGAACGGTTTCCCTTACAGTACCCACAATCCAGAGAAGATTCAGCAATGACAAAAACATGGCAATCAACCCCACTGCTGAAAAACTATTGCCTGCAAGACGCCCAATTATTGGCAGACGGACTGCATCCCATTCGCTGGCAACACCGCCCAGATAGGGACCCAGCACAAATCCAAGCCCCAGAAGAGCTCCCATGGCCCCCATGGCTTTGGCGCGTTCTTTTCCCTGTCTTACGTCGGCAATATAACTTTGAGCCACCGCAATATTAGCTCCCGTCGCACCCGATACAATGCGAGAAATCAGGAACACAAGAGCGGAACCACTAATATACCAAAGGAAATAACTCAGAACGTTGCCGGCAACAGACAGCAGGAGAACCGGCTTTCTGCCTTGGGCATCGGAAAGGCGACCTAACAGAGGCGCAAACAAAAACTGAAACAGAGAATACGCTCCCATAAAAAGGCCCGAAAAAAAGACGGGGTCCAGAGTCCAGTGACTATTTTTAATCAGTTCAACACTCAAATCCCGCATAATTGGGATAATGAGACCAAAGCCGAGCATATCGAGAAATACGACGAGATACACGGAACCGAGAGAATAACGATGATTCATGTCGTAGTCTGGTTTTGCTTGACAACCTGTCCACCATTATGCAGGGGTTCTATATCGATTATTCGATTTAGAACCCCTTATGAAGCTATCTCTAAAAGATATTACCGTTCTCTCCTTGGTGTACCGCAGTACCCCCACTCCTCAAACTCGCTACCAATGGATGATTGAATATAATCGCCTGTATGGCCGATATATTGGCGCCATATCGAGCGGAACCTTCTACCCCGCCTTGAATCGCCTGGTCAAAGAGAACTGGCTAAAAGAAGCACCCGGCGGACTAGTCCACCGAGGGGAAAAAGCGAAAGAACTGGAAGCAGAGACAGAAATAATAGCCTCCCAGATTGATGAACTCGGCCACTCAAGCAC
>DYPL01000076.1 GCA_020719945.1 Turneriella parva | reverse complement strand
AAGTTCGTGCACGAATTCGTAAAACTGATCGCGCACTCGAATGTTAAAATCCTGAAACAACAGATGAATCAGTTCATCGGAAAGTGAGCTCGCCTCTAAAAACGTCCAGTGCCGACCTCTGTCTCGCGTAACGGCAAGCAGATGCGACCGCATCCACATTGGTTTGCCATCGACATGGTACAGGCTGTGTCGCTCAATGAGAGTATGCAGTTCACCGTTAGCTGAATAGACGTTTTTTTCTGAAAAGAACCTGGCTTCCATCAGTTGAATGTCAAACTCACCGTCTTCGCTCTGCTTCATGCGCTGCAGCATGGCACCTGTTCCACCGCCCTTCTCTATAAGCTTTGGATACGTGAATGCCAGCAGAGTTTCGTAATCTTTGCTTTCGGCAGCTCTGGTCATCGCTATGGCATTTGTTTTAGCCCTGTCTCGCAGGCGAATATCGAGGGGCGTTGGTTTCATGGTTTCTGCCATAAGAAGGGACGCAGAGAGGAAGAATAAAATCAGTTTTTTCATACTTCTTCCTTAATGAGGCCTTCCCGATATGCGTAGAGAAGTTTTTTTAACTCTTCCATTCGCTCCCCGATAATCTTACCTTCGTCGCTGTCTTTCACAGAAAGGCGACTGAGATTTTCTTCGAAAATGGTAGTTTCGGAATCGAGATCGACAGAAGATTCAATAGCTTCCTGCGTGGAAACAAATGGTTTGTGAGAAGCAAGCAGCAGCCCGTAAGAATTGTAAATGAGCGTGTAACCTGCAATGCCGGTCGTTTTCTGGTATGCGCGGGAAAGCCCTCCGTCGATGACGATCAGTTTTCCACCCGCTTTTATCGGACTTTCGCCCTTGACCACTTTCACGGGAACATGGCCGTTAATAATGTGAGAACGCGAAGATGTTAAACCAAACTCGGCAAGAATGGCAGACGCCATATGCTCCTGGTCGCGGTATTTAAAATAGGCGCTCTTGCCTTCGGCATGCGTTTCTTCTTCTGAAATATAATAGCGTTCATAGGTTGCCATTCTGTCCTTTCCAAACAGGGGCGACGCTGGGCCACACCACAGATACCACATGGCATCCATCCCATGAAGTTTTTCCTCTGGATTTGCGGCAAAAAAGCCACGGCGGGCTGCTTCGTCAAATTTGTTGAGAAGCTCTCTACCCCGGTGAACAGAACCAAGAGCCGCCACATTCGTAAAAGTTCCATCTGCCTCAATATCTATGGATCCATGAAAAAGGAGATTTTCGTTATAAACTGTGTACATGCTTCCTTTGGCAAATAAAAAGCGTACATGCATTTGCAGGCGCTGGCTGCCCGTAAAACTTGCGACAAGTTTATCGACGACATTTTTTTCGTCTGGAGTGAGTGCATAAGGATTGGCGGGATCGATCGTTGGAAAATTTTTGTCGTTCAGCTCGTACTCTTTACCCTGAATGGTAATAATCCCCCTGGTATAATCTACCTTGTCGAGTAAAAGGCGATCGTCCATTTTGTACTCTGGTCGGCGGCGAATCACTTCGCCCTCCAGCTTAAACTGTATGACGGCAATGGCCTTATGCATTTTGGCCATCATCTGCTTTTCTTTTTCTGTAAATTCTTTCTCGTCCGACGGCTTTGGCTGAAATCGGAGGCAGGGATCGTCTGCATAAAATTCCAGTGCAAATGCAGCTAACGGTGTGAGCGAAATGGCATAGGCATCTTCGAGTGTAATCATGTTGGAATAGCGCAGAGCTACTCTCACCACATTGGCTATCGATGCCGCATGGCCTGCCGCTGCACCCATCCAGAGAATATCGTGATTCCCCCATTGTATATCGATGGAATGGTACTCCATAAAAGTATCCATGATAATATGGGCCCCCGGACCACGGTCGTAAATATCTCCAATGACGTGCAGATGATCGATGGAGAATTTGCGGATGACATGGGCAAGGGCCGATACAACTTCTCGCCCGGTACCGGTTTCAATGATGCTTTCTACTACGGCTTCGTAATGGCTGCGACGGGTAAGCAGATCTTCTTGGTCATGTATCATTTCTTCTACAATATTGCCAAAATTGATGCGGAGAGCTTCGCGTATTTCTCCTATCGTATGTTTGGAAACACTGATTCTTGCGAGCTTTACAAGATGCATGATGGTATCCGTAAGCCATAGTTTTCTATCTGCCGCCTTTTGTTTCAGGAGCCCATATTTACTTTCCGGATAATATATTAATGTAGCAAGATTTGCCTTTTCTTCTTCTGGCATTGTTATAAATTCTTCATCAATTTTGCGACGAATAACGCCAGATGCATTGCGCAGCATGTGCAGGAATGGCTCGTATTCCCCGTGGAGATCAGAGACAAAAAATTCCGTTCTTTTGGGAAGGTTCAGCAAAGCGGTCAGATTGAGAATTTCCTCTGCTGTTTTATCTGCATTGGGAAATGAACGGGCAAGAAGCTTCAGGTAGTGTAAATCGTGATTGCTCAACTGCATGGAGCACAAATCCGGATTTTTATCTGCGGACACAACACATTTTTCTTCCCGGCAAGTGTCAGCTCCCGAAACTCGACCATGAAAGTGGGAACTGTCACCTTTCTCAATGCGTATCCTCTGTTTTCGGGTCTCGAAGAAAAACACGAAATTATCCGGGAGGTACCTTCTGCCATAGCGGGACGTCTCGCCAATGGAGAAATCGATGCGGCTCTCGTTTCTGCCGTTGAATATTTCCGCAACCCCGGCATTTACAGATTTCATCCATCCCTGTGCGTATCCTCGCGCGGGGCCGTAGACTCCATTCGCCTTTTTGGAGATCACGAATTATTGCGCCCGCGAAAAAAAATCTATATAGACTATGCCACGCGAACATCAGTGGTTCTTGCCGTGTATCTGAACGAACTTCTGTTTCCCGGAACAAACCCGGATCTGCTGCCACTCTATCCTCCTTACGAAGAAAAAATACAGCATCTAAAGAAAGAAGAAGCGGCTCTCGTCATTGGAGATTCTGCCATGCAGCTGTCGGGGCTGTACCCATCGGTCGATTTAGGGGCCCTGTATACGCGCCTGACGGGACGACATTTTGTTTACGCTTTATGGCTTGCCCGCAGAGAAATAGACCATGAATCTCTGTTCCGGGATATGACAGAAACTTACCACCTGAATATGAGAAATCCTGATTTGCTTGCAGAGCGGGCAGAAAAAGAATATCCCTTCAGCAGAGAGAGAATTTTACGCTACATTACGGGAAATATCCACTATGATCTGAGCGAGGCAACCATAACGGATATGGAGTGGTTTTTTAACGAATCAGCGGGAATTTATAAACGTCTCCAGTGATGAAAGTATGCCTTCGCGGGCAAAACCATACACCACGGCAGGATCCATGCCACGCTCAAACTCCAGCGTAATGGTGGGAATTTGTCTTTCCCATCCCGCATATGTTCCCAAAGACCCCGGAGTTGGGTATCCTATATCTTCTGTTAAAATGTAGTTCAATTTTTCTCCCATTGTCCTGGCCATGGCATGTGCCGGTCCATTGATATTCACCATGGGTTTCCATGAATGAAACGAGATAATATATTCTGGCTTATAATCGTTAAGAACAGACAAAAGTATTTTTGTCTCTGGTTCAGAATCGCTCGAAGGTCCCGGAAAATATTTTGGCTCCGAAGCCACAGGAGTCCAGTCTTTTGTGGACATGTTTCTGTTTAGATCTACGCCGTTATCGTTCTGTCTTTTAAATCCCAGAAACCCGTCGGGATTGAGAACCGGCAACAGAAACAGATTCACCCCCAGAGATTTCCATGTTTCATCTGCAAATTCGCGGACAAAGCCTTCCATAAAAGCGACCCCCTCTGTCTCGTTTCCATGGACGCCACCGAGAAGAAATACGCGCGGCGCATTGTTTGAATGCTCTAACAGCAGTCCTGTCACATCGCGGCCGCCGGCACTTGTTCCCATAGTCTTCCACGGGGCTCCAGAGAAAAAAGCAGATTGCGGATCGGGATAAGGAAGAGATTCTTTGAGTTCGATCACGAAACACCTTGAATTTTTTCTGCGTTCTGCAGCGTGTTATACAGCAGCATGGCAATCGTCATGGGGCCTACTCCGCCCGGAACGGGAGTATAAAAGGAAACTTTGCTTTCCATAGCCGCAAGGTCAAGATCTCCCGTAAGGCCTTCGTCTGTGCGGTGCATGCCTACATCGATCACGATGGCTCCCTCTTTAATCCACGCGGGATCGACCACGCCACGTTTGCCCATGGCAGCCACGAGAATATCTGCCTGCGAAACATGTTCCCGAAGGTTGCGCGTGCGGGAGTGGCAGGTAGTCACCGTACACTGCCCTTCTTCGAGAAGCAGCACGGACATGGGTTTACCGACAATATTCGATCGACCGAGCACAACGGCATGCATGCCTGTAATATCTACGCCCAACTCGCGCAGCATAACCATGACTCCGAGCGGAGTACAGGCAATGACGGCGTCCTCACCGGCTAACAGGCGTCCCATATTCTCGTGATGAAATCCATCGGCGTCTTTTTCTACTGCGATGGCCTGCAACACGCGGGCAGAATTCATGTGCGAGGGAAGAGGAAGCTGTACCAGAATTCCATGCACAGAGGAATCTTCGTTATAATGCTGGATTTTTTGAAGAAGTTCTGTTTCCGAAATACTGTTGGGAAGTCTGTCTACCCGGGCATCAAAACCGGCGGCGCGCCCGGCTTTTTCCTTGCTCGCAACATAGACCATGCTCGCGGGATCTTCTCCCACGAGAATGGTTACCAGACCGGGCTTTTGGCTGAGTTTTTCTGCGCGTTTGCGTATTTCTTCGCGAACAGCTGCCGCCAGATTTTTGCCGAGAAGTTTTTTACCGATGATCCAGGTTTCGCGGGGAATTTGAAAATGAGGTACTCGTTTCATATTCCCTTGTTACCGCATGGGTCAGGTTGGAAAGAGGTTTTCAAGGAATGTATTACGGAACCTTGAGCAATCCCACCCGACCGTACACCGGATGGCGAACGTATTCCTTCATATCCGGAACCGCAAGGGGAACGCCGTCTACTCGCAGAATGTAATGGTGCTCGCCTGGAGGAAGGCTCTTGCGCAGCTCGTACAGGCCATTGCCCTTCTCCCGCATAATGTCCATATTCCCGTCCCAGTGGTTAAACGTTCCGGCGAGCTCTACGCGCGAAGCCTCTGGCAGATAAAAACGAAACAAGACTTCGCGAGAATGCGTTCCCTTTGATTCTTTTGCCAGTACAACGCCAGCAGAGGGACGAATAGATTCCTCGTCAAATGGGAACAAAGAAAACATGCCCCTGGCTCCGTCTTCCTTTTGCAGAGTGTTGGCAGGATCTGCCACAAAAAAACCATTGGCAATGTATTTATAGCGCAGATCACCCGTTTCGTTTCCCTGCGGCACGTAGACATAAAACCAGACACCGTGGCGGGAACGCTCCATGGTGTGCCTGCTGAACCGGTTTCCATTAAAAAACTGTACTAGGCGCGCAGCGGGCTCTCTATACGTGAATAGAATTCCCGGTACAGCCATTTTTCCGTACATACGCACATTGTCCGCATGAACATATTCAATCTCACGGGGAGGCTCCGCGAGTCGAAGCTCCGAGAGTTCTCCCTGAAAAACCGTTTTGATTCTTTGCGAACGCGGTTGTTCCAGCATGGAAGAATCGTAGGCCAGCGTGGCCGTTAAAAATGAGACATAAAAAAGGAGTTGACGCATTCCTCTTTCCTCCTTAATATGTATAATATATGTGCTATTTCCGAAAAATCAGGAAACAGCTATTCCCACCGGAAATAATATCCGATGATTTTACTATCGAACAGACAGGGCCAGGGCAATAATCTTTTATGGCAGAAGAGCAGAAAAAACCGGAGATAACATATGATGAGGACGAGATTGCAAGCATTCGCGATCTCGTTTCTTTTTTCAATGAAGCCCCGGGCCAGGTGAACGCAATCGACGATTCCGAAGAGGAAGAAGATATCCCCATCGGCGGCAGCGCAACAACTCCTGCCGAGTCAACGGGAGAAGACTTTTCTTTTGACGACGATTTCCAGGAACCCGCTACACCTGCACCCTCCAGGCCGGCGGACATAGAAGACTCCATCCCCGATG
>DYPL01000137.1 GCA_020719945.1 Turneriella parva | reverse complement strand
TTTGCTTCTGCTTGGACACTGGGTGCTGCCTATACCATGCTGGACGACACGACTGAAAACAAAACGGGTACCTCAACAACAAAAGGTAATGCAGGTTATGATTTTGATGGCGATGGTACCAAAGATGTATACGGAGTAGGGACCATCATTGATATAGCCACAACCGGATGGATGCCGCTCGGTGCGGATTTCTGGGGCTGGAGTGCTTCTTTTTCTATGCTGAATTCACAAACGGAAAAAGGCGCAGTTGTTACGGACAAAGTGGAAAAATATTCTGGCATGGACTACTCCGTGAACCCGTTTTACACTAAAACCCTTGCTATTAAAGATGGTTCCAACCTGTACCTGAATCCAGGGATTGCAGTTACAGGTGCTTCTATGGACATGGAAAAGGCGAAAACGAACACTTCGTATATGAACGTAGATTTCACTCTGCCGATCATGTTCAAGGTTCCCGTAACAGAAAGCGGAAGCTTTACGGTTCAGGCTGGGGTAAGCCCATCCGTTGCCCTCTACCACACTGGTACTGTTATAGACGTTGATGGCAAAAAAACCACTTCGACAGCCGCTACAGACGGCCTGTTTGCTACTTCTGACCTCTCTTACGGATTTGGTGCGTCTTACAAGCCAACAGAAAAGTTGAGCATGCACGCGTTGTTTGACACAAAATCTGCAAATAAAGTTACACCAGTATTCGCTCTCGGCGTAGACTATCACTTTGGTGCTGCAGCGACAGTACAAGAATAATCCCGAAAACCGCTAACAGCGTAAAAGGGGCCTTCGGGCCCCTTTTTTGTTCCCGCCTCACAATCTCGGGCCCTCTCCAGAAAGCTTAATTTTCGATACGAGCCTATCCCTAAAAGGGAGAGGCTCACTCAAACCAAACTTTTTTAGCAGCACAAGTGCATTTGCCTTCATTAAAAATGAGACATAATCCGTGGCTTTCGGGAGCCTTTTTCTCGATACGCCCACTGCGTGGGCTACTCGATGTAAACTCGCTCGGGGTACCCCTCGGGAGGGTTCCCAATTAAATAATTTTATTCTCGCGAAGTATTTCTTTCGTTAAATCTGTGTAATGAAGCGTTTTTTCCAGTGGTATTCCGTCAGAAAGCATGTTGCGAGCGGTCTCCAACGCCTTGCGCAATTCGCCCTGTTGCATCCCTTGCTTCATCCCTTGTTGCATCCCTTGTTG
>DYPL01000004.1:6185-81693 GCA_020719945.1 Turneriella parva | reverse complement strand
TATTGATCATTGGATTGAATTTTTATTGCCGGCATTCCACTTCACCTGCCTGATTTTGCACCCACTGTCAGGTATGTCTTTGGGTTTTACATGTTCCCATTATGGGAACTTGAAACTCCATAGCTGAATGTTAATTTATGAAATTAAAATAACTCAATGAATATATACAGCGATACTCATTTTCTTACGGTCAAATACTATTTGCACAATTTTTGTTGACGCAGTTGCCCCTCCGGCCAATCGCTCTCCATTTAAACGAAAACAATCCGCCCGAAGGGCTTGACAGCCTGTGCCCCTGCCCCGTATTTCCCCATGCCGGCCATCGCGATCATCGGAAGACAAAATATCGGGAAATCTACCCTGTTCAATGCACTCATTGGAAAACGCAGGAGCATTGTCTTTGACAGGCCCGGCGTAACGCGCGACCTCATAACCGAGCGCGTAGACTGGGGCGAAGGCACCTGGACCATTACAGACTTTCCCGGTCTGGAATCTCTCGATAAAATAGGAGACGATGAGCTCACCAAAGATTCTATCCGGAAGGCTACCGAAAAACTCTCAGACTACCATCTGCTCATCTGGGTGGTTACGCGCGAAGGCCTCACAGACTTTGAACACTCTTTGGCAGATACTCTGCGGCGCTCGTTCCGAAATGTATGGGTGGCTGTGAACTTCATGGACGATCCTTCGCACGAAGCAGAGGGCATGGAGTTTTACTCGCTTGGGTTTTCGGATCTTTACTTTGTATCGGGCTTAAACAAGCGCGGCATTGCGGCTCTGCGCACAGCCATTGTAAAACATTTTAACGGGCGGGAGAGCGAATCGACCGTGCCTCCTCTTCCCGAGGGAACCATGCGGCTTGCCATTATCGGAAAGCCGAATGCGGGAAAGTCTACCCTGTTCAACCGACTGCTCCAAAAAGAAAAGGCCCTTACATCTAACGTACCCGGAACGACCCGCGATACCATTGAAGACCTGTTTACGTTTCAGGGAAAACCTGTGTATCTGGTAGATACTGCCGGCTTAAAGCGGCGCAGTCGCATGGCAGAAGACGTGGACTTTTATTCCATGCGCAGAACCGAAAAAGCCATAGCCGATGCCGACGTTATTTTACTGGTCATTGATCCGCACGAAAAAATTGACAGGCAGAACAAAAATCTTGTTGCCAAAATTGCAGAAGCCGGAAAGCCAATGGTATTTGCCGTAAATAAATATGACCTTTTAAAAGAAGAACATGAACAGGACAGAAAAATTCTCGATGAAGACATACAGGAATTGCGCAACGCCACCTGGGAATTTCCCTATTATTATGTTTCTGCCATAGATGGCCGAAAAACAACAAATCTCATAGAAAAAGCTTTTTCGCTGTTTGAACGATCTTTCGAAAAAACAGGAACAGGTGAACTCAATCGCGTTCTCGACAGACTCCGCAAAAACCCCGTACTTGGCAGCAACCGCATCAAAGTGTTCTATATCACTCAGGCATGGCCCGGCATGAAGTTTATTCTGTTTTCCAACCGCGACAAACTTCCCACCAACATTGAGCGCTATCTCGTCAACTCTCTCCAGCGCGAGCTTGGTCTGCAGGAATTTCCTGTGCGCATAGAAAACCGGATACGCGGCGAGCGAAATAAAAAGTAAGCCAGCCTTTTTCTTTACAATCCCTGCCCATTGCCAAACCCGGCTATGTGATCATAGAAAGAGAATACCAGAGCAACCCACTCCGGGTCATCGTCCTGTCTAACTCGCGAAGCTTATACAGCACGGGCCGCCTCTTTGAGGAAGCCTTCAAAAGAGGCCACAATGTAAAAGTTTACCCGCCTTTAGAACTTTCGCTTCTTATTGCGCGCAAGCAGTCAGAACTCTATTTTCAGCGCGAAAGAATAACAAAACCGGATGTACTGATTCCACGTCTTGGAACAAATAAACCTAATTATACTTTGGCCGTAATAAGACAATTCGAGAACATGGGCGTGCTCTCTCTCAACAGTTCCCGCGCAATGGGACGGGCCCGCGACAAACTGTATTCCCAGCAATTGTTTGTTCAAAATAATATTCCCGTCCCTGCTACATTTTTTCTCGACTCTTTTGAAGATATCGATAAAGCCATTGAAATGGTGGGCGGGGCTCCCGTTATTATCAAGGTGCCAGATGGTTCCCAAGGAATGGGCGTCATGATTGCCGAATCTTTTCGCTCTGCCAAATCCATTCTCGAAACTCTGCTAAACCAGGGCACCCATGTCCTCGTGCAGGAATTTATAGAAGAAGCCGGTGGAGCAGATACCCGTGTGATAATTCTGGATGGCAAAATTATTACAGCAATGCGCCGCACTTCTCTGGCTACGGATTTTCGATCCAACCTGCACCGGGGTGGCAACACCGAAAAAACAGAGTTGTCCATAGAAGCCCGGCGCATTGCTCTCATGGCCGCACGCACCATGAATCTAAAATTTGCGGGCGTCGATCTCATAGACTCCCATCGAGGCCCATTAATTCTGGAGGTAAATTCGTCTCCAGGAATTGAAGGAATTGAAAAATCTTCCGAGCTCAACATTGCCCGGGAGGTAATTCTATATCTTGAGAAAATGCACCGCGACCATTTGAATAAAGAAAATTTATGAGGGACATTGTCAGGGCAGATGGAACCTCCCCGCGACTATACCAATAAAACTAATTTTTTGGAATACGTATAACAGATCTGCAGCCACCTCTATCGATACAATAACCCCTGCCATTACGATACGCCCACCGGGAGGTGAAAGTACAATAGAGCGGTTGCCGCGCCGGCGAGAAAAATCAAGCTGAACAATCCTGCAAATAATGATACAGCGAAATATAATCATCGACCGAAAGAGCATCGGCACGTTTTTCTAAAAGAACATCTCCCTTATCATGCAGGCGCTCCACGCAGGAAAGCCAGGAGTCTCTTTCCCCCCAGTGCGGATTTTTGCGGAGAGCATTGTAGAGACTCTTGCGTTTGCCCCAAAAGGCTGCGCGCAGCAAAACCTCAAATTCGCGCATATCGATGTTGTTCTCGTGGCGCTCCCAGTACAGCCACAGAGCGTCTACACCCGGCACGGGAAAAAATGACATGCGCGGAAGTTTTCGGAAAACGCGAGCTTTGCCAGTAACCGCCGTAAAAATGGCCAGCGAGCTGCCGCGCCCCAGAGCAATTCTTTCTGCGACTTCTTTCTGCATTCCAAACAGACCGCGCCGAATAAACGGCATGTCGCGCATCACCCGAATGAGAACCGGCGACGTAATGTAAAAGGGAAGATTTGAGACAATCTGCGCTACACCCTCGCGTTCAAAAGTTTCAACCGGTATTTCCAGAAAATCGCCCTCGTAAACAGGCGTGCCCGGATACGTTTCTCGCGCACGTGCAGCAAGCGTTCTGTCTTTTTCGCACAGCACCATGGGGAACCCGCGTTTCAGAAAATACTGCGTTACCATGCCCAGACCGGGGCCAATTTCAAGAAGGGGCACGCGCTCCATGAGATCTTCTGCTCCCTGCAGTGAGTGATCATTGTGCAGAAAGTTTTGTCCCAAAGATTTAAGAGCACTGATACCGAGGCGGGAAAGTTCTTCTGTAACCGACGACATTACAGAATGGCCTTCATTTGCGCGAGGCGTCCGCGCAATCGCATGATGGCTTTTGTGTGGAGCTGTGAAACACGGCTTTCGGTGACCTCGAGTACTTCACCGATTTCTTTAAGTGTGAGATCCTCGTAATAATACAACACGACCACTTTTTTCTCGCGATCGGGCAGTTTCTTAATAGCGTCTATGATGAGGCCCTTGATTTCTTCGCGCTCTACCATGATATCCGGGTTCGTGTTGGCAGAAGCCTCTACCGTCTCTATAAAGGAGAGATCGTCGGAATCGTCGCTGTTGTGCCATACATCGTTGAGCGATACAAGGCTGGTTCCAGAAATTTTGGAAACCATGGAATGAAATTCTTCGAGAGAAATGTCGAGCTCGGCGGCAATTTCTTCGTCGTCTACCGTGCGCCCCAATTTGTTCTCGAGTTCTATGATGACTTTTTCTATTTGCTTGGCTTTTTGTCTTACCGAACGCGGAATCCAATCTATGTTTCGCAGCTCGTCAAAAATGGCACCCCGTATGCGCGTCATCGCATAGGTCTTGAATTTTACATCTTTGCCGGGGTCGAATTTTTCAATTGCGTCGAGAAGGCCAAACGTGCCATACGAAACCAAGTCGTCAAACTCAACGTTCTGGGGCATACCTACGGCTACCTTTCCGGCAACATATTTCACCAGAGGTGCATATTTTTTAATCAGTGTTTCCCTAATTTTGGGATCCTGTGTTTTCCCATATTCAATCCACAGGTTCTGCTCTTCGGTTTCGTCTATATTCGCTGGATCGATGGACATGTAAGGAGACAGAATACTTATTTCTCCAATTCCGTCAAGAATTTTCACGATTTCAACCCGTTCAATCCTGAAAATAGTGAGCAATTTTCCGGGTGAAGCGCTACCCACCTCGATGCGCCCGTGGCAAGCTGCATGGTGCGGGTATGGCGGAGCTTTTTTGCCGGCAAGGTTAATCTACAGCTGGAGATGGCTACAGATCTATTAGCCATTCACCTGCCGTGGGCATATTGTTCTTATTGAATCGCAATTGTTCTTTCGTTCTAAAAGAATAATTTTTAGCCTGTGGCTTTCCCCAGACCCCCCGCACACCTGTAAAAGATACTGGATAAAATATACATTTTTGAGTTTACCCAGAGCTTGTCAGCTAAGCCACTGGACTAACCCGATTTTGGGACACATTTTTTCTGTATGCTAAACCCCCGTGGCCGGGGAAAACTCCAACCCCTAAAACATACTCAGTTGAACATCGCCCGCTGACTTGCCCTTTTGCGGCTCCATTTTCCAGAGGCCTTCGCCCTCGAGCTCCAGAAGCAATGCACCCGCCCGCGCGACAATGTCGGGAGGAATGCCGGCCATGGCAGCCACGTGGATTCCGTAGGATTTATCGGCAACGCCATCGATAATTTTTCTCAGGAATACGACTTTGCCGTTTTCTTCCACGACATCGACCGTTTTGCCGACAATGCCGCGCCGCTGCGATATAAGCCCCGCAAGCTCCGCATAATGAGTCGCAAACAATGTGCGCGGCCTTCCAAATCCGTCCTTATTGAGATACTCAACCATGGCGCGGGCAATGCTTATGCCATCGTAGGTAGAAGTTCCGCGCCCTACTTCGTCTAACAGAATCAGACTGCGGCTGGAAAAATTCTGGAATATATGAGCGCACTCCACCATCTCTACAAAAAAGGTGGATTCTCCCCGCGTGAGCCTGTCGTATGCTCCTATGCGCGTAAAAATGCGATCGGTGAGAGGAAACACGGCCCGGGACGCCGGAACAAACGATCCTGCCTGTGCCATTATCTGGAGTAATCCTATCTGGCGAATATAAGTAGATTTTCCTGACATATTAGGTCCAGTAAGAATTACCAGATGAGAACTTTCATTGTCAAGATGCACGTCGTTTGGAACAAATGGTTCGTCTGCAAGCCTTGCCTCTACCACCGGATGCCTGCCTTTTTCTATCTGCATGGCTCCGCTTTCCCGAATTTCTGGTCGGCTGTAATTGCGCTTTCTGGCAACACTGGCAAATCCCGTTAAAACATCGAGAGTAGCAAGGCGGCCTCCCCACGTGCGAATCAGATCGGTGAGCTTGAGTATGTGCCGTAAAATATCATCAAAGATTTTTCTCTGGAGCTCTACCACCTGATAGCGGGCAGAAAATATTTTTTCTTCTAATTCTTTTAATCGCTCCGAAACATAGCGCTCTGCATTGACGAGAGTCTGCCGCCGTGCGTACTCTGCCGGTGCCCGTTCTGCCTGCCCCTTAGAGATTTCAAAATAATATCCAATAATTTTATTGTAACGGATTTTTAAATTGGGGAGATTATGGCGCTGCTTTTCTTCTTCTTCAAACTTGCGCAACACTTCCTGAGCCGATTCATTCAGCTCAAAGTATTCATCTAATTTTTCGTTGTACCCTTTTTTAACAAACCGCCTTTCGTCGAGCAGCGGAGGAAGATCTCCTTCGCAGAGTACTTCTGCAAGAAAATCTGACAGAGAATCCGGAAGTTCACCATCCCAGTTTTGAGAGAGCATGGAGGGAAGCTTTTCCCGGGAGAGAATCCCGTGCAGCGCATAAACGGCGCGAAGCATTTCACGCAATTCCTGAAAATGTCTTACCTGCGCAGAAACCGCAAGCCGCGAAGCAAGCCGAGCGGGATCTCCCGAAACCGCAATCCAGTCACGAACTTTGCTGCGAAGCGAATCCGATTTCAGAAAAAAATCTACGACATCCTGCCTGTCTTGAATTATCTGCACAGACATGGATGGCCTCACGAGACAATCCTGTACCAGTCTTCTTCCACCGGGAGAAACCGTGTCTGACAAAATTCCCAGCAGAGAATGCTTTCTGCTGCCATCGTAATCCTGCAGAATTTCCAGAGTGCGCAGCGCTGCATCGTCTAATACCATGGTTTCGCGTCGAAACTGATAAACCGGATTCTTCCAGTCTATTTTCACGGAGGGTGCCACCTCGGATAAATACGCAAACAACATGGCCAGAACGCGGGGCTCTCTTTCTTGGCGTGAAACATCATAAGACGGAATGCGCTCCGTGAGCAGGGCTGAAATCTCGCCCGGCCGCATGGGGTTCATAAAAATGACCGGAACCTGCGAAGGTGCCTCGCCTGCAAAATCTTTTTCTAACAGCACTTCGCGAATTCCCCGCGCCGGCAAAAAACCGGTGAGAATATCGTTAGAGGCTTCTTCCACGTAAAGCGACCCCGTAGAAATATCGGCAGAAGCAATCAGCAAAGTTTTGTCACCGGTTTGAACAATGGCCGCAAGAAGCCGGGATTCACTTTTTTCAAGAAGCTCTTCTTCAAAAAGAGTGCCGGGCGTTAATATGCGGACGACCTCACGCCGCACTATTCTGCCGCTTACCGTTTTGGGATCTTCTACCTGTTCACAAACGGCTATTGTTTTGCCACTCTCTAAAATAGGATGAATATAATTCTGCACGGAATGGTGTGGTACACCGCACATGGGAATGTTGTCCTGCCTGCGCGTGAGAGCAATATCGAGAACCTTCGATGCATAAACGGCATCGTCCAGAAACATTTCGTAAAAATCGCCCATGCGAAAAAAAAGAATTTTCTCTGGATAGCGGCGCTTAATCTCCAGAAACTGCCGCATCATGGGCGTATCTAACGAGAGTGCATTATCGTCCACGGCAGTACTCCTGCGGTTTTATGGCCGTGCGGATAAACAGAGCGAGCTTTTCCGGATCTTTCATTCCAGGCGCAAATTCAACACCGGAGGATACATCTACTCCGAGCGGTTCGAGAGTCCGCAGAGCATCGCATAAATTTTCCGGATTTAAACCTCCTGCAAGAAGATACGGCATCCGTATATTTTTCGCTTTTTCCCATGCAAAGGTTTGCCCCGTACCACCGGCTATGGGCCTGCCATCCATCCCAGTGCCAATGGCAGAGTCGAGCAGAAACAACGGAAAGCGCTTAAGGCTTTGCTCTGTTCTGTCGTCAAAATGATCAATAGAAAGAGATGGAAAAATTTTAGCTGCCGTGAGACGCGTTTCTATTTCTTCAAAATTCTGATGCAAAAACGGAATCTGCAAAAATGTGCGCGGGGTCGAAAGCTGCGACCAGACGGAAATAATATCCGATGCATCATCGTATCCAAAGACAAATAATACAGGTGCATTTACAGCCTGAAGTATTTCTCTCGCCTGCTCCAGGGATGCCCTGCGGGGAGAATATTTATGAAACACGATGCCCAAAAATTTAGCCCCCAGATTTTCTGAGAGAACGGCATCTTCCGGGCGTGTAAGTCCGCATATTTTTACATAATAACTGTTTTGTTCCACCTCCGAAAAATCTAATCTATGATACGCTGTGTCAACAGGTTCTTCTCATTATGGTTGACCTTCCCGCTGCAAGTTTTTCCGTTGCGCATGCGCCTATTATTCATTTTTCTGACAATCAGCCTTTCGACCCTGCTCTCAGTACCCTATTACGAAAAAATCCGCGAAGCTCCCGAAATACCGGTTCATCTGCCACAGGTTCATAACGCCCGGTTAAACAATGGAATTCGCATTCAGTACATTGAAAACCACGCTATTCCGCATGCTTCTATTTCTATTCTCGTTCATTCCGGAAAGTTTGAGGAAACAAAGGATAAAGCAGGACTCAATACATTGTGGGGAGAATCCATTGTGCTCTCTGGCTCTCATAAAACCCCCCGCGATGCTCTTGCCGCAAACCTTGAAGAACATGCCTCTACATTTACGTTCTCGGGTGGCCTTGAACGTTCTTCGTTTACCCTCGATGCACTCACCAATTACTTTGAACAGGATCTCGAAATGGCTCTTGAAGTTCTCATGAACCCGCGTTTTGCAACTGAAGATCTGGAGCTCATTCGCAAACAAATTCTTCAGTCCATGCAGAACTCATTTGATTCACCTTCCAATGTAGCCTCGGCAGCCTCCGACGATTATCTATGCCCGGACAATGTTCGCGGAATGAGATCGCGACTATCTACCGTCAAAACTATTGAAAAAGAGGATTTACAAACATGGCAGAAAAAAAATAAAAACGCTGTGCGCTATACCATTTTGCTGACCGGAGACTTTAACAAAGACAATACAATCGTACTTCTTAACAAGTATCTGGGAACCATGGACAGCCAAGGAGCTGTGCCGCCGATCGCCGTCCAGCAGGCCTGCGCCATACCCGGCGGAAAAATCTGGATTGCAGAAAAAAATGTCCCCCAGTCTACCATTCTCATGAAAGCTAAAGGATTGCCGCATGGAAACAACGATTACCATGCCTGGAAGATTTTTGATTTTCTGCTCGGAGGGGATTCCTTTACCTCTGTACTTACCAACCGCATTCGCACACAAAACGGCTGGGCCTACACGGCGTATTCGTATCTCTCCTCCGATGGATACACCGGCTCGGCGGGAATTTTTACCCAAACGGCAAATGCAAATGTTCCCGATGTACTGCACACCATTCGCGAAATTCTGACTGAAAGGGAAACGTTTATTACGGAAGAGGAAATAGCGCGTGCCAAAAAATCGATCCGAAATAGATTTGTCTTTATCGCAGAGACTCCTTCGGATTATTTAGCACTGCGCAATACACTTGAATGGGAGGGCCTTCCCGATAACTTTCTGGAAACATTTCTGGAGCGCATAGACGCCGCCACTGTAGAAGACGTGAAGAGAGTGGCTCGACTGTATGCACCGGAAAATTTTGGAATTATTGTTGTCGGCCCTGCTTCGCTTTCAAAAAAAATCGACGCTCTCGTTATCAGCGTAGTGCCTTAGCCTGTTGATTCAATTGCGCAGCCCTACCTACCCGAGTTTTACCGTCACAAAGTGGAGTTGTAGCCACAGGCGTATCGAGATAGGTAGGACATTTCAGCGGACATTAAGTCTCATTAGAAGGACTACCGATCTATGGTTCGGTTGTCACGCATCAGCTTAATATGCCAAAATGAAATTCGCAAAGATTAGCGAATCGGTTATAAATCGCAAATCGTACCTCTTGCGCGGTTTTACGTCAGCGTCTCAGTTTGTTAGGCAATGTCAGAAAAAAAAGGTACCGCCTTTGGGGATTTTACCCTCCCAAAGTCGATCAAACGGCAAAATTTCGTATTTTTGCCAGTATTTTAGCCTTTTTCCGGAGTTCCTCAGCGTTAGGCAGCGGTAGGTAATAAAAATCTTCGGTTTGTCAATCCGACGCCGAAAATTTCCCCCCATTGAGTACGATAAATCCCCCTGCGAGTCTACCCTTTCCTTGATCGGCGTCCGCAGAGCATCCTCCAAAAGCCTTCTCAGGTAAAAGCGCAAGGAAAATTCGATAATCCGTGAGATGGACATGCCAGAATGAATCGCCCGTTCCCAGAGAATGGAGTACAGTACTTTGTCCACATACCACGGAACCTGAACATATTTTCCTTCCTCAACCGAGCGATTGTACCGCCTTGCGGTAGCCGACTTGAGCTTGTTGCCGCGCCAAGACTGGACATAGAGCATGGCCAGGCGGCGCAGGAGTTCAGACTCGGACCAGACAATTCCTTTGCTACGCAAACTTTTCAGTGCAGCTTTCAAGAGAGCCTTAGACTTTGGCGACAGCGTTATGGATGTGGAGTGATGCTGGTTTTGATTTATCTTTTGCATTCTATATAGGTAATGTGGAGCAAGATAAGGTTTTTTGATTTTTTTTTGATTTTTTTTAAAATCTCAAAAAAAAATACAGCATATGCAACATCATCCCTCAAACAAAACAAGAGCTTGCTTTGATAAAACAATTCCCTGAATAAGGAGGCCATCCGCGATTTTTTTCACCTGTGGTTGGATTAGAAACAAATCTGATATAAGAACGAAACAGAAAAAGCTACCGATATAGCTCGTAGAATCGGTAGCCATTCTGGCATGGCAGTGGCGTTTGCCGGCAATCCATCCCTGCGCCCTTCGTTCTGCACCTCGACAAGCTCGGTCTAAACTAAGCAGCGCACTCTGTCTATTCACCTCAACGATAGAGACATAAACATTGACTATCTTTTAATCCTCAAACAATTTTTTACCCTTTTCGCTGATAGACTTTTTCTCGCCGTTGCTCTTTTCGCGGCGTTCCAGTTCGGCTCTGGCTCCGTCTACAAACAGCTGCTGCACGCTCACGATTTTTTCTCCCTCTTGTCGTGTCGCGCGAATGTAATCGCCGTTTGTTTGAAGAAAGCGTGCCTTCGTGTTATCCGACAAATACAGGGGAACAATCTCCCGCAAAACCTTTTCGCGAATCTGCTCGTCTTCAATCGGGAACATGATCTCAATTCTGCGATTAAAGTTTCTGGGCATCCAGTCCGCGCTCGAAAAATAAATTCGGGGACTGCCTTCATTTTCAAAAACAAAAATTCGACTGTGTTCCAGAAAGCGCCCAACAATGGAGGTCAGGCGAATGTTCTCAGAAACGCCGGGAATGCCGGGGCGCAGACAACTAATGCCACGAACGACGAGATCTATCTTTACGCCGGCAGCCGATGCAATATACAATTCCCGTATCACGTCTGTATCTACGAGTGAGTTCATTTTGGCAAATATATAAGCCTTTTTTCCAGCCCGTGCGTTTTGAGCCTCTATGCGGATTTTTTCTACCACTTTGCGCTTGAGACTGCCGGGAGAAGTAGCCAGCTTGTTCATTTTGGGAAGCTTTGCATAGCCGGTAATAGAATTAAACAGGTACGAAACATCTTCGCCAATTTTATTGTCGGCTGTTAAAATGGCGGTGTCGGTGTAAATGCGCGAAGTTATAGCGTTGTAGTTCCCTGTGGACAAATGGATATAGCGCTGGATTCCTCCCTCTTCGCGACGAATCACCAGGGTAACCTTGGAATGCGTCTTAAATCCCATGAGACCATACACGACGTGGATTCCCTCGGCCTCCAGTTTTTTGGCCCACTGTATATTTGTCTCTTCATCAAAGCGCGCCTTAAGTTCTACGAGAGCTGTCACCTGTTTGCCGTTTCGCGCAGCGCGAATGAGGGCATCTAAAATGCGGGACTTGCTGCCCGTTCTGTACAACGTAATTTTAATGGCGAGTACATTGGGATCATCTGCGGCGGAAGAAATAAAATCCTCTGTCATGGAAAAAGATTCATACGGATGGTGCAGAAAAATATCTTTCTTTTTAATAAGAGAAAAGATCTGACCAGGATGATCGTACTCAACAGCTGTGAGAGCAGTAAACGGAGAATAAGAAAGCGGCGACAAAAGTTCGTCGTCAAACAGCTCTTTATATCCGGACAGCGGAACGGCTCCGCTCAGATAAAACACTTCGGAAGGAGCAAGCGCAAAAGCGTTGCGCAGCCTTTCGGCCATCTCGCTGCTGATTCCAGAGCGCACTTCCAGGCGCACGGGCGAACCTTTTTCACGGCGGCGAAGCTCCGCCTGTATGGTAAGCAGCAGATTGTCTACCTCGTCCTCCTCTATTATTATGTCAGAGTCGCGGGTAACCTTAAAGGGCGCAACGTCCACGATAGCAAAGCCAGGGAACAGATCACCAAGGTGGTGTATGATAATATCTTCCAGCCAGACATAGCGGCTGGTTCCATCGGGGCTGCCCGGCAGGCGATACAGCCTGGGCAAAATAGACGGAACCTGTACCACGGCAAAAAGAGGCGTGCTCTCCGGATTTTTTTTGCGCTTGAGCAGAACGCTTATGTTGAGGCTGCGGTTAGCCAGGCGTGGGAAGGGATGCCCTGGATCAATGGCCAGCGGAGTGAGAATGGGATATACGTCGTTATTAAAATACGCTGTGATAGACGCAAAATCCTGTTCGTCAAGACTTTTCAATTCAGGGAATTTAATGCCAATTTTGTCAAGATCTGGCAACAGTGTATTATTAAGGGTTGCGTACAGATCGCCGTAAAATCCAACGAGATACTGCTGCACGCGGGTGAGTTGTTCTCGCGGCGTCATTCCATCGGCACCTGCATCTTCAATAAAGTTTGCAATTTTCTGTTTTAAGCTCGCAATGCGAACCATAAAATATTCGTCGAGATTGCTTTCACAGATCGTTAAAAAACGGATTCTTTCGAGAAGAGGATTTGTCGCATCCTGGGCTTCTTCCAGTACGCGCCGGTTAAAATGCTGCCAGGAAATTTCTCGATTGATAAAATTTTCCGGCTTATACAGTTCCGCCTCGTCAATGCCAATGGCTACTGGTTTGTCAGTAACTTCTACTTCTTCTAATAAAGATTGATCGCGATCGGTTAGAACAGCCTGTTCTTCCTGGTATTCATTTTCTTCCATGATAGCTTTAAGTAAATTTCCAGCACTTGAGTCAACATCTTTTCGGTACATCACGAAATGCGGGGGTGGCGCTGCGCGCGGGGATTTTCCCGCCGGCAGGGATTATTTTCTCGCCAAAGGTGGCTACCGATCTATTGTACTTTTTAGTCGGGCATGAACGATTGGTTATAGAACAGTTGCCCGTTTAACAGTTCGCTATCCGTTCAGGGGAAAAAACCAGCTACCCCAAAAAACAAAAGACCTTGACCGCTTCAAAAGAAAAAAACAGCAGGAAAGTATGAAAGTCCGAACTCTCGTACTGCTCACATTACTCGCGGGAAAAATATCTGCACAGGACAGCGTTCAATACAAACAGGAATACACGCTGCAGATTCAGTCCACCCTGTACGACTACAGAGCGCAAAGCGAGGCGGCCCAGGTAAATGCATATTTGTACGACTTTCTCTCTACTCAAATGACTGTGTATATAAACAATCCGGTCCCGATCAAAATTGAATACACCGAAAACAACACTAAAGAAGACCCCTACCCGCCCCAGACTGATTCAAAAGGAAAAGTTTTTCCGCTAATCGTTGTCCAGGAAAAAGCGAATGCAGATCCCCTGCCGGATTATTCTCTGCATTCAGCGGTGCAAAAAAGCGGAGAGATGGTTACTCTGGAGATTGAATTAAAAGAGAACAATAAAAGACTTATTTTATGGCGTGGGCAAAATCAAAGCACTGAGCGGATTGCAAGGGAAGGAACGGAGCTTGTAAAGCTTATTCTTTCCGGGCCATCTGGCCGCGCGCAAATTGAATCTGTACCAGAAGCATCCGTGTATCTGGGGGGCCACTACCTCGGCAGAACACCGCTCACCATAACGCTTCCTGCTGGCGAACAATCCTTCACTGTGAGAAAAACCGGATACCAGCAGGAAAACCTGCGCGTTACGCTGCAAAGCAATACAACCACTACAATTAACGCCTCTCTGAAACCGATTCAGGGAAACGCCAAACTATATGTCACCTCTAATCCCCCGGGCGCGAGCGTTTTCAGAGGGCACGAATACGCTGGTACAACACCGGTCACCATAGAAAACATAGAGCCGGGATTCCACCGCATCCGATGGCAAAAAGAAGGCTACAGCGACAAACTTTCTGACATTGTCATTCGCTCTGACGAAACAATGAAACTCAATGCTAAACTTCGCCCACCAGAAAAGCAGAACTCACCCGTGTTCACGTGGGAACGTTCCTACCAGGCGGGGCTCATCCTCACGGCCATTGGAGCAGGCACCACGGCCTGGTCACTTGTTGCGATGGAGCTCGCATCCGAAGAAATCTCACTGGCAGAGTCGCGGGGCCAGAGCACGGCGGCAGCACAAAACGATTACACATTCTACCAAAATCTCGCTACGGGTGCAGGGATTGGCACGTTCGTTTTTGGCGGCTTTTCGCTTTTCGCTCTGTACCAGCATCTCCAGGGCTGGGAAAAAATTTCATTTGCCATCAGCCCCGACCAGTCCGTATTCTCTTACAGTTTTCGGTTTTAAGTAAGCTCTGATAAAGCTTCGGCTCGCTTCGCGTACGAGCTTACTTCCGGTACATGGACACTTCGACCCTTCGACAGGCTAAACTTAGCAACTTCGTCCACTACGTGTCAGGGCAAGTTCTGCGCGAATGGCAGCTCGGGGCTAAAGCCCCGCTTCGCGAGCGGCGTCCGTGGCCGAAGTTGATAGATGTCAAAGTTTTCGCCCCCGTGTTTTGCGATCTGCCTGTGCCCGTAGGGTAAATGCGTAGCAAGCCGCAGGCAAAAAGTCCAAGGATGAACTTTTTCAGAGTTTACTTAAGAAAAAAAAATGAAACCTTTCTGAACAGGAAAGGTCTAATATGCATCTGCACCGCAGAAAGGAGCTTTTAAATGAAAAAAACAATACCCGTGATCGCACTCGCCGCCCTGATAGGAGCACTCAGTGCCGTACCGCCAAGGGGATACAACTTCCTCGAAGCCATGGACAAAGACAAAAATAAAGAGGTCACCCGTGCAGAATGGGATGCCTTCCACGCAGAGCGCTACAAAGAGATGGACGCCAATAACGACGGTAAAATCACCAAAGAAGAATCCGACAAAAAAAGAAATGAAATGCGCGACAAAATGAGGGATGATCGCCCAATATGCAAAGGACAAAAATGTAAACAACCTGTAGAAATGGACGATGAAAAAGGAGAAGAAGAATAAGTAGTCGAAGCTGCTGAAAACTCCTTCTTCAACTTACACCAGACGAGCAAAAAGACTGCTCGGCTGGTGTAAGTTCTTTTACGGAATCAATCGCGGAGAACAAATATTTTTTCTGCTGCCTCCATAGAAGACAAATCTGGTTTAGCTCCGGCAAAGAAAAACCAAGGAATTCTGGAAGGATGAATTTCAAGATAATTGTACGCGTCGTAAGTAGCCGCCTTCCACAGCCTCTCTTTGCTGATAAAATCTCTTTCGCGAATACGCAGCATTTCATTCAGGATAGATAAATCGGGAGCTGTTGCCAGCGAATCCGTACCAAGCAGCAGCGTTAGCGGGGAATTCAACAGTTCATTCCAGTTTTTCCTGTTCTGCCCTAAAAATTCGTTTGAACGCTGTGTCAATACCCACGCAGCATGGGGAATGTGCTTGCTCAAAAGCTCAATTTCTGAAACGCCTGCATAGGTCAAATGAGCCAGCAGAATTTTTTTAAAGGAAAGCATGCCCTGTTCAAATAAATAATCGAGCAGTGGCTTTTGAAACATTTCATCGTGCCTTTCGTACTGCCCAATTTCCTGCAAAAAGCGATATGTCCTGCCCCGCTCCATCGGAAGCATGGATTCTTCCGAAGCTTCAAAAAGATGTATGGAAATAGAATTGTCTCTTTCGTGTTCGCGCACAAACTTCATAATGGATGGAGAACTTCCGTAGGGAGAGTGGATGGTGGGCAGCAAAAAATTGTCCTCTTTCATAATTTTGCCCGCTGCCGCAATGCGCTCCGCAGAACGCTCTGAAGAGAAGCCCAGTATTTCAAAATAGTTTTTGCCCTCAAAGTAAACCGAATCGCGCAAAAACCCGGGGAAATCAGGATCGTTGGATGTATCTGTATAAAACCAGGTACCCTGCGATCGCGCCTCTTTTAAGGCAGAGAGCGCAAGCCGTCGTTTTTCTGCGGCAGAAGGAGGTTGCAACCCTCTCATTTCTTTGGCCATATCGTGAACGCCGTGGCCGCCCTTAAGCAAACCCTTCATCCAAGACAATTCAATGTGGGTGTGAGAATTCACCATTGCAGGAACGAGAACACCTTCTTCGAGAACCAGCGAAGAAAACCCGGACGGCGGCTTTCCAAATCCCATCTCAAGAACTTCCGAGCCGCCGACAACAAACCACGGATCGCTGCGAAAAGATCCGTCGGGAGCCAGCGCATACTGACCCCTGTAAACTTGAAAAATATTAATGGGATCCTCCGTAACCGGTCATTTCCAGATACCCACGACCAGACCAGTCCTTTTGGCCGTACTCACGAATGCGAATCATTCCTTCCCAATACTGAATTCCGACATTCATTTCCTGATCCGCAAACAGGGCCTCGGTCTCCAATTGCAGGCCAAGTCGTGGAATTTGGATATTCCAGGAAGTTGGATAGCGCCGCGTTGCGATTTCCGCGTAAGCTTTTTCGGTCAGCACAATATCTTTGCCAGACAACATAGTTTGCTCATTATCGCGGGAAAGGTACGTCCCCGCCATGGAATTCCCCTGCGGCGATCTTACCCGGAACACCATCAAGGCGGTGTCGTTTTGCTGTATAGCAAACCAGTCCCAGCCGGTTCCCGTGGTGCCAATTCCTCCGGAAAAATATTCATGATCAAACCATCCCGTTCCACTTACATTGTATTCGCGACCCTCTATGGTAATTTGCCCCTGAACGGGAATGCGCACAAAGGAATAATAATAGGATGCATGGCCGGGGGTTTTTTCGGAAAGACCGCGATCGCCGTGCAATAGAAGTCGCCCCTGCGACAAAGACAAATCAATAGAGAATGCTTCTCCACTGCCTTTAAGTCTCATGGGAAAAAAATCGTTTCCCTCTGCAACGGCCACGGCGCTCCCGGCCTTAAACCGCACGGGATTTGTTCCGGCCTCTGCTATTCCAGGCATGGCCCGTGAAATGGCGTGCGCCGAATAATGCTTTTTAGTTTTGGCATTGCTGACAGCCAAATGAGACATGTAGACATCGGGGCTGTTCCATATATTTTGCTCATCTTTTTGCCAGGCCCGTCTGAACACGGTAAACTGGTAGCCAAGTTCTTCGCCTTCCGTTGTTTTCAAATTTCCCGTAAAATACCACCACTCGGATTCGTATTCGGGGTGTGGACCGTGATCGCGCGGAAACACAAACGGAACCGGGGTTTCTGCTTTTTTGTATCCTGCGCCGCTGCCCATCCATTCAGAGATCGGAGGGACGTGCTCTGGAGTTCTGCCTGGAGAACAGGCAGAGAATAGTATTACAAGCATGACAATGATTTTCCGCATTTTCTTGTTTCCTCAATGATCACAATTGCGCTTAACGAACGGGTCCTATTATAGAACTATCTTCACTTACGGCTGCCAAACCATATCCTCCGGCAACAGGTTCAGCCTCTCGACGATAAGTCGAGACTGATTCCGTTTCACCCTATATTTTACACAGAACAGAAACGAAAACCAGTTGACAACAGTAAAATCAATTCTCCCATAGTCTTGGGATTATGTCTCTTTATAATTATGCGCTTTTCCCGTAAACATTTAGCCATTCTGATTTTTCTTTCTGGTGCCGGGCTGGCCTTTGCTTTTCTTTCGCCCGCTATCAGCGTCCAAGAAACCCGTGCAGAGGATCTTTTCCGCAGAGGCCTTCTGTTGTATAGCGCCGGAAAATTCGACGCTTCCATAGACATCTTTCGTGAATCTCTGGCAGAGAACCCGGATTTTGTTCAGGCGCGGCGCACTCTTGGGCAGGCTCTTTACTTCACCGGTCAGACAGAGGAAGCCATTAACGAATGGAGCCTGGCGCTTTCCCAAGGATCTCTCGACCTTCCTCTTTCCCTGCATCTCCAAAACCTGCAATCCATTACTCTCGGAACGGAAGGCCTGGACTGGCATTTTCAATCGGCATTGCCCCAACAGCGGGGGTTTCGCTTTTCCTTCCCCGTATTTACCGGAATGCTAACAGACAATTCTCTCTTTTTTCTGACAACGGGAAAAGAAGCAGGTCCCGCCTTGATTACTCTAACCCCCGGAGGCTCCTACAAAAAAATTGTCCGCCGCATCAACGGACCGCTGCGGATGCCCATGGGGGCAGCACAATGGGAAGACAGTCTCTGGATTACCGACTTTGAAAGCGACTCCATACACCGGCTTCGCATCTCTTCTCTCGATGGATTTGTTCGCTCCGAAAAAACTCTGAAACCCGGCCTGCGCGGCCCTGCCGGCATTTGCCGATTTGAAAATACATTCGCCGTAGCAGATTCCGGCAACAACCGCATTGTCTTTCTCGATGATTCAGGAGCGATAGTCCGCGAAACCAGAGAAGTAGCTGACTCTATGGAACTCGTTCGGCCATTTGGCCTGCTGTGCCAAAAAAACTCCATCTATGTGTCCATTCCAGAGCAGGGCAGGCTTGCCGAGTACGATAGATACGGAAACTTTATTGCTTACCATGGCGATGGAATTCTTTCTAAACCAAGACATTTATCTTCTGGAAAAACAGAGACAGAAATAATTATAGCAGATGAACATAATGGTATTATCACGCTGGATACTGCTTCCGGATATTCTCAGTTTCTCAAAAACTTTACAGTGGGAGAAAACGACCAAGAATTTAAACGAGCCTACAGCGCGGCCTTAGATCAGTACGGAAATCTTTATGCAGCAGATTTTACAGCACATTCGGTTCTCCGCTTTGTTCCCGAAAAACAACTCTACAGCAATTATGATGTGTATGTGGAGCGCATTATCTCGGACAGTTTTCCAAACCTGGGCTTATACGTTACCGTGCGCGACGACCAAGGAAACTACATTACCAATCTCTCTGCTGAAAACTTTCTCCTAAACGAAAACGGTTCTCATACGGACTGGCTCAATACGGACAATCTGCAACCATACCAGGAACAGAATACTGTCATCATTCTTCTTTCACGATCAGCCGGTATGGAACCGTTTCTTGAGACGCTCCCCTGGACACTGGATTTTTTTCTAAAAGACATTCGCGAAAAGGATCGGCTCCGACTGGACAGTTACTCTAACGAATACCGGCAGGATACAGAGTTTACTTCTTCCCGTCTTCGCATTCTTGAAGCCGCAAGGCGCGCAGATAAATCTGATTACAGCATGCAGGGATCCCCTGCTCTCGACGAAGCCCTTTACCAGAGCATTACGACTTTGCTCACCATGTCCGGAAAAAGATCTGTCGTACTCATTACAGAAGGAGACACAGCAAATTCATTCACAGAACTTTCGGCGGACAGAATTGCCCGTTACGCAAAAGCGAATCATATTCCCATCCACATTATCAACTATGAAAATCCGGATGTTCAGAACGCGGGAGAAGCTCAAACCCTTGCAGAAGAAACCGGAGGAAAATATTACAGAGCGTTCGATGGGCTCGATGGATTTGCAGAAGTTCTCAGAAACCAGAGGGAGGTCAGGTATCTCCTCAATTACGCAAGCGGAGGAAAAAAGGAATGGCACCATCAGTACATGGACATAGAAGTCATAGTCAATTTTCAGGGAAGAAAAGGACGCGAACAAACCGGATATTTTATTCCTTAATCTTTTTTCTTTTTCTAACAACTCCACTTCTCTCTGCTTCCAAAGCAGAAGAATATTTCACGCGGGGAGTACTCGCAGAAGATGAAAATAAAACTCTCGAAGCAATAGAAGAGTACAGGAAAAGTATAGGCGCTAATCCAGATTATCTGCCCGCAACAGAAAGGCTATCTGCCCTGTTAATTAATACAGGCCAGTTTCAGGAAGCAGAAGTCTTACTGCTCTTGGCAGAAAAGAAAAAACCAGGCAACAGAGGAATTCTCTACGAACTCTCCCGTTTGTATCTGGAAACCGGAAGCGCAGACAAAGCGAAGGATTACATTGAAAAGGGTCTAAAATTATCTGCATACGATGCAGACTTTAATTACCTCCAGGCACGTCTCTATATACAGCGCAAACAATATTCTCTGGCATCGAAAAAAATCGATCACAACCTTAAACTCCATCCAAACCACTATCCCTCTCATTTAGCGCGTGGAGAGCTTCTTCTTAAAAGAAGACAATACAATTCAGCTCGAAATTCTTTTGAAACAGCAAGGCTTATTCGCCCCGAAGTTCCTGAAACCTATGTAAAACTTTCACAAATTTCTCTGGAACAGACAATGCTGGATCACCCGGACGGCGTGTTTGCGGCTCCTCCCCAACCTTCCGATTTTGAAGAAACCATCCACCATCTGCTGAACGCTAAAAATTATGACAATTTGAATGTCGCTGCCAATTTGGCTTTGGGGCAGCTGTACGCACAATTAAATATCTGCGATGAAGCCATTCCCTATCTCGAAAGTGTCCTGTATGTTAATCCCGATCATTTTTCCGCACTGTACTACCGTGGTTACTGTAATCCAGTTCAGGCCATAGAGGATTACGCGGCCTTGCTCAAACAGGATCCCGGCAATGACCTCCTTCGGCATGCATGGGAAAAAGCAGTCTCAGAAAAATACGCGGGAACTCTTCATCCGCATCTTCTATCTGCGGCAGATTACCACGCAGAGGAAGCACGCTCCCTGCGAAGGAATAATTTTTATACGCAAAGTATTCAAGAGACAAAACAATCTCTCCGACTGGTAGCAGAATCCGAGGCACTCTGGAAAATTCTATTGGATCATTACAGGGCAGAAAAAAACTTTTTTGAATACGGCCAGGTTCTCGACATTCTCAGGAAAAAATATCCGGGAGAAAACTATTCTGATCAATATGAAATGATGATGCATGCGAGAATATCCTGGCTGTTTTACCGCGAAAAAATTGAAAATCCCCTGCAGGAACAAAGCAAAACTCCTGTGTACGTCTTCAATTTTACTACGGACAAATCTATTCCCGAAATTCCAGATGCAGGTAGAAGCATTGCAAATAGCCTTTCGGAAAGACTCAACCAGGAACCAAATCTCTTTTCTGCAACGGACCAAGAAAAATCGAAGGCAATTGCCATGCTTGCAGAAATTCCGCAGCTTGGCATTGGAGGATTTTACTCTCCTGCATCGGCGGCGGCTATGCGCAACTGGCACAAGCGGGAGCATGCAAACGAAAACCCTCTACGGTTTGTAGTTACGGGCAGTTATGTATACAGGCAAAATGGAGTAGAAATACAGGCCCAGCTGAAAGATCTGTCTACGGGAAAAAATCTCGCCACCGTCCAAGCCATTTCAGAAGGTCGTGGATATCTCCGGCGTGCCACAGAAATCGCAGCACAAAAACTTATCCCTGCCATCCCCTGGACTGGCCGGGTATTCCGCGTGGGAGCAACGCATATCACTGTCAATCTTGGTACAAAAAATCTGCCTGTCTCGGTTAAGCAGTTCAAAATTCTGCGCAATGGACAGGAATTAGCCGTTATGGAAAAATTAGAAAGCGATTCCTATATTTCTACGGCAAAACCGCAACGAGCAGAACTCCTGTACTCAATTCGCCCCGGAGATGAGGTTATTCCCGTCATTCCTGAAGGCGGGAAATAGTTGTTTCGTCTATGATTTCAGGGAGATGAAATCCGTCACCGCCGAGATGGCTGACAGATTTTCCCTCGATGATAATTTTTATCCGCTGCACCCCTGGAAACATTTTTCCATTGGCCAGCAACTGCTGCAGCTGGTAAATAAATATGTGGCGACTCGTGCGGGATCCAAATTCGCGGGAAAAATCCAGTGTAAGAATTTCACCCGATTGGCGGGCGGAAATCAAACGCGGTTTATCTGTAAAAGCATCGATAAATCCACTCGCCTGCTCAGAGGAATCCGGGCCCTCGAGAATGGCTGAAAAAACGGGAAAGACCGAATTTTCATCTTCCAGCTTAAGTCGCCTTTGAACGGGAACCAGAACGGGATCCCCTTGGTTATCGAGGGAAAACATCTTAATGGTAACAGTGGCGTCCCGAACAGATTTTTCCGATTGAAAGTTCAAAAATTTCTCTTCCACGACAGGCAATTCATCTCCCGCTGCGTCAAGGGAATCCACTTCGACCAGTTTTTTCCGAGTGTCTGTAAGAGAATCCAGGTAATCACTAAATTTGCGGCGCCATTCCGGCAGCTCCCGCCTTTCTCTGGAAGTATCGCGCACGGATTCATCGCCAGATTCAGGTCTGGTGATTCGATCAATGGCAAAAAAACCCCAACCGATTACTCCCAACGTAAACAAAACGGGAATCAGGTGAGGTTCTTTTTTTTTAGTTCTTCTTTTCTTTACGGGAATCACCAATACACAGTATCGGCATTCTGTCGCTCTTTTTTGAGCTCTTCTACAATTTCCACAGGCAGAGCTATGCGCTCAATTTGATTTTTGAGATTATCGCGACGCAAAGAATACACCAATTTCAAGCTGGCTGCCTCTGTTTCTTCTGCTAAAATTTTTCCGGGAAAAAAATGGGCAAACATGCTCTTTGCCATGGTTAGATGTATTTCGTCCCTTTGTATCAAAGCTTTTCTATTGTGGCCGTGGCGAAAATGCTCCAGATCGGCCCGGAACTGCATGAGCTCCAATGCCGTCTGCTCTCTGCAATCTTCTATCACTTTTTCCCGCTCAGCATCGCTGCCGGCAATGCAAACGGTGCGGTATTCGCTGCGGGAAACAAAGCCTGTGCCCTCCTTCACGGGTGGGGCACTGCAGGCGGCCAGCATTATTAGAGGGGCAAGGAATTTAACCCGCATTCATGGAATCCAGAAACGCCTTGTTGTTCTTGGTGCCGCGCATTTTGCTCATGAGAATCTCCATGCTTTCCACAGAAGAAAGTGGCGAAAGAACTTTGCGCAAAACCCAAATGCGATTGATATCATCCGGATCGAGAATGAGATCTTCACGACGCGTGCCCGATTTATTAATATCAATGGCGGGGAAAATGCGCTTTTCTACGAGTTTACGGTCTAAATGAATCTCCATATTGCCCGTGCCCTTAAACTCTTCAAAAATAACTTCATCCATTTTAGAGCCGGTATCGACAAGAGCAGTAGCGATTATTGTAAGAGAACCGCCTTCTTCTATGTTGCGGGCCGCTCCAAAAAAGCGCTTGGGCTTGTGCAGCGCGTTGGAATCAACACCACCCGACAAAACCTTGCCAGAAGAAGGGATCACCTGGTTATAGGCTCTGGCCAGACGAGTAATAGAATCGAGGAGAATTACGACATCTTTTTTCTGTTCTACAAGGCGCTTTGCTTTTTCGATGACCATTTCTGCAACCTGAACATGGCGATGGGCCGGTTCGTCGAATGTGGAAGCAAGAACTTCTCCCTTTACACTTCTGGCCATATCCGTAACTTCTTCCGGTCTTTCGTCTATCAATAGAACAATCAGAACAATTTCTGGGTGATTCGTCGTAATAGAATTGGCAATATCCTGCATCAACATGGTTTTACCAGTTCTCGGAGGTGCTACAATCAGAGCGCGCTGGCCTTTCCCAACAGGGGAAACGAGATCCACAATGCGCGCACTCATCCGGTCGGGGGTGGTTTCAAGAACTATGCGGGAGTCCGGATACAGAGGGGTAAGATTGTCAAAATGGAGGCGGCGGGGGGCCTCTTCTGCGGGAGCGCCATTGATGGTCTGAATTTTTAAAATGGCAAAGAAACGCTCATTGTCGCGTGGCATGCGAATCTGGCCATACACGTTGTCTCCCTTTCGAAGCCCATAATTGCGGATCTGGTTGGGAGCCACATATATATCGTCGGGGCCGGCAAGATAGTTGTAATTGGCACTGCGCAAAAATCCATATCCATCGGGAAGCACTTCAAGGGTCCCCTCGGCAAATACCTGCCCGGCTTCGTCACCGGATTCAGCCTGTAAAATAGAGAAAATAAGGGCGGGCTTTTTCAGGTCGCCCGGATTTTCCACACCCATGGATTCTGCAAGCTGTACGAGTTCGCTCATGCTTTTCATTTTCAGCTCTGAAATTTCGAGCTTTTTATTGTGCATCAGCTTTTCTAACTCATGGCTTTTCTTTTTAGGGAGTGGTTTTTTAGCACGCGGCTCGTCGCCGGCCTCTGGCATTTTCTCGGTCTCTTTTCTGCGTATTTTTACGCGCTTTCTGGAGTCGTTGTTTTCGTCGGAAAAGTCCGGAGCAACGTTTCCGGATTCAATTTCATCATAAGATTTATCGGATGACATGGATGTACCTGTTAAAATAGGGGATTTAGTTTGCATGGCAAACTAAAAGATTCCGGACGCCTTCTAAGGCATCCGGATTAGGTGGAACCGGAGGGATCAATTTAATTTTGGTGGAATCTTGAAAACCTGACCTGGAAAGATGAGGTCCGGGTTTTTTATCTGTTCCTTGTTAGCTTTGTAAATCTGTGGCCAGAGTCTTGCGTTGTCGTAAATAAAATCGTACTCCGCAATTCTCCACAGACAATCGCGGCGCTCTGGAATCAGGCGAACCTTATAGGTCTTCCAGTCGCCATCTTGTGTGTCATCTGTGCCTGACATATCGGCACGCTTTTTGACATCCGCTACAAGAAGCTCGGTTTCAGGAAGCATCTCATCGAGAATGGTAGCCAGGCGCAAGGCCTCGTCTGCGTAGTCGTAAGAGCGGCGGTAGTCTTCGTTGTTGTACTGCGTATCGGATTCCTGCAAAGCTTCTTTCGCGGCTGCAAGAGTTTCACGAGCCTCGTCAATAGATGTGCGCGCATCGGGATCGTCCGAGAGAGCAGACTGGAATGCATCGCTGTCTGTGCCTTCGAGTGAACGGTTCAGCTTGGCTTCTGCTTCCGCTACCTTCTGTTCTGCCTCGGAATAGCGGCTGCGGGCATAGTCGCTCAGAGAGTTATTGAGAGCGCGCTCTGCATTGGCTTCTGCATTGTCCAGGGCTTCTTGGGCTGTTTTCAGGTGGAGCTCGTCAATATTCTGAGAAGCAATCGCAGCCCATTTTTTGGCTTCGTTAAGAGCGTCCGGTGAATAATCTGCTGCCCCTACTTCTTCTGCCTCTTCAATTTGGCTTTCTATGGTAGCCAGACGGCGCATCATGGTTTCTGCCTGCGCTTCGGAAATATCGCGCGCTTCATTGGCCTTTTCGCGGGCGTCTTCAAAAGAATGGTAGGCAGTCAGGTAATCCTGCTTTTCATAAAAGCCGTTGCCTTCTGTCATGGCTGTTTGAGCAGATTCGTATTCGGCTGGAGCAAAGTCTTCGGCATTGGTATCTTCTGCATCGCGAATTGCCTGCTCAGCCTCGGAGCGAGTAGCTTCTGCCAGCTTTGGAAGAGCTATATTATAGGCTTCGTCAGCTTTTTGGGATGCATCCGATGCAGCGGTAGCTGCATCTTTCATTTTGCCTTCGGATATTTTGTCGTGCGATTTGAGAAGCAGTATTCTGGCCTCTGCATACTGTTCGGGCGCATAGAGTTCCGCTTTCACGGCCTGCGCGCGTGTGATTTTGGTTTTTGCTGTGGTCAGTTTTTCTGCCGGAACGGGGTCACCGCAGTGGGCAGCAAACAACACCAGAGCAGCAACCAGGGAAAATTGCGCTACTTTTGTCTTTACAATGTTCATGTTTTATCCTCTGTTTTAAATTGGCGGGCCTTCCACCCGTCTGTTATCGAAACTTAGCCAGGGCTTCTTCTTCTGTATCATAAATTTCAAAGAAGGAAGTGAGCTTGGTAAGTTCAAATACTTTCTTCACCGATGCATAGACATTTATAATTTTCAATCCACCCTGGTATTTTTTAAGGTTTGAGAGACTCGAAATGAGAGCTCCAATACCAGATGAATCGATATACGAGACTTTCTCCAGATTGATGATGATATTGTACTTCTGGGCATCGATCAGTTTCTGGATGGTGTCTTTTATCTCGGGGGCGTTGTACAGGTCAATTTCTCCCTGTATATCAAGCACTACAATTGAATCTTTTTCTCTTTGGCTGATGTCCATGTTTATCTCCGTTGCTCAGCAGTTGGATAGCGTCCTTAATCCCACGTTATTTTTTCTTTTTTTTAGCGTCAATCAAAAAAAAAAATTAAGATCTGTCATCGCAGGAGGCGCATGTAAACGCCAGGATTTTTCTTTACAAAAGGAACAAATTTATCCCGAAAAAGCCTGTACACTTCTACTTCTGTATGGGCCACTACCGAGAACGGAGCGGCCCCGCCTTTCATAATAGAGAAGAGATCGCCTACAAAGTCGCCAGACTTGTACGTTTTATCTTGGTTTCCCGGAACCGAAAGCCCCCCGGAAACGAGAATATAGGCATCGCTTCCGCTTTGGCCCTGCTGTACCAGCAAAGTCCCGGCAGAATGCGTTTCCTGTTCCATGATGATCTCTAACTGCGTTTTCTGATGGGAGGTCATAGCAGAAAATACCGGCGATCGATTGAGAACATTCCAGGAATTGGATTGGCGTATTTCGTGCAGCTTGCGCAAAAAGATCTCGAGATTGGTTCCATTGATAAAATGATGGAATGCCGTTTTCTCGATAGTCAATACTTCTACTTCGGTTTCTGCAAATACGTCGGCTGAGCGCAATTCCCCTGTTACGAGAGAAGCTTCTCCAAAATATTCATAAATACCGTAGCGCTTTGCAGTCTCTGCTCCTACGCCTTCTACGCGCACGACTCCGCTCACAATTATATAGAGAGATTCGCCGGGAGTGCCTTTTTCTATGATTTTCTCTCCCGCAGCGTAATGCTTTTCTTCTACAATACTCAAAAATTCGCGGGCCTTACTCAAAGGGAAATCCTGAAACAGATCTACATGATTGAGAACATCGAGAATCTGGATGGCGCGGGGATACAGAGGAACGCGAATTTCCGGGTACAGTGTATTCTCAATTCCGAATTTGGCAAGCTTGAGCTTTGAGTTCTCTGGAAAATCTTTTCGCGCTATGTGGTATACGGTAATTTTTTCCTGGATCTCTTCGGGAAGTGAAGCGAGAAAACTGACAGGCGTATGCAGAGGCGGAATCCCGGCCTCGTGGTATATAACCTTGTAATCCCACGGAAAATTCATGACCATTTCGTAACGCGCATCCGTAAACACGCCTTTTTCTCTCATCATCGCAAATGTCTCAGGATGATTCAAATGATCCGATGTGTAAATAAAGGATTGGTTCCTAAAAATAAGCTTAAAACCAATAGCGGGAATAGAATGCACGGAATAGTAAAAATTAAATTCCGCCCCTTCGAAATATACGGGTTGATCAATTGTGACCGGACTAAACGAAAAAAGAGTGTACAGTTCTCTTCTCGGCAGGCCGGTTAGAGCCTCGTACTTGCGGATAAAACTCTCCATGATTGTCTGGGTCGTATGGATGGTTATGGAACCTTCCTCGAGAATTTTCTGAAACGTCCCCGCATCGTGGTCTGCGTGGCAGTGTGTTAAAATGACATGGCTTATCAGCTTGGGATTCACGTTAGACCGCGAAAGCCATTCCGTGGAATTTACGGGCGGGTCGATCATGATGCCGCGATGGTTGAGCCAGAGAATAAATCCGGAAGTATTGTCCACGGGGTCAAACCCGTGCGAAGGGCCCAGACAGGTGATTCCGTATTCCGGAGGTTCGTAAGGATTTTCGAGGCGCTGCCCTATATCATATTTAATATTGTAGTTTATTTCCAAGGGGAGATCTGCAATTTTTTTTCCTTTGTCGAAAAGTGAAAAGCCTTCTTTAGGATGATGATGAATGATAAGATCGCCACGGCGATACTCGCCGTTAATGTCAAAAATGCCAAATTCAATGAGATCTTCGAGTTTTCTGTCTCCTCGAAAAAAATCAATCTCGGCTTTTAAATTCGGGAAGCCTTCGGATTGTTCGCCCTCTGGAAATTCACCGGCTATTTCAATTTCAGTCGGCCCGAATACAGACTCCTGCAATACCTTCGTGATTCGTTCTGCCTGCTCCGCCGTTCCAATGATAAGCGTTTTTCGCTTCATCAAAAAGTGATTAAAATAGACCGGAAATTCGAGTTCTGCGACGGCTATTCCCTTTTCAATGCTGAACATTTTTCCGGGTATAATAAAAATTTGGGGAACTTTGTCGGGCAGCGCCATTGTATCTTTGATAGTCTCCGGAGGAGCACCCAGCTGGACATAACCAGCCGATGTAGTAACGAGAATGCCACCACGGGGAAGATAATTGATAGTATTGTTTAGTTCAGTCAAGGCGCTCATTCTTCTCTCCCGGGCACATTCACAAAGGACAGCCCGCTGTCTTCAATTTTTCTGTAATAACATGTACTGCGGGTATTGCCTGATGAATCTCTGGTATGGCAAGCGCCTTTCCCTTTTTTTTCGACAATGTAAAGCAGAGAATTTTGTTCACAGTTGACCCGCACCTCGACAAGAGCGAGCTCATCGCCAGAGGTTGCCCCTTTTCTCCATATTTCTCGCCGCGATGTAGAAAAAAATACCGCTTTTTTTTCTGCCAGAGACAGATGCAAAGCTTCTTGATCTACATAGGCCAGCGTAAGAACTTCCCCCGAAACAGCCTGCACCACCACCGGCAGGACGGGTCTACCCTCTGCCACCTTTTTCAGTTTTTGAAAATCGAGCTGCAAAATGCTGCCTTCTTCGAGTTGGCTCCAGTCGGGATTCATGTTCTCTCTATTATCCTTTCTACGGCTGTTTCATTACAATTTTCGTGGCGCGGACAAAACCGGCAAACGTCGAATATTTTTTCGGGATAACTTTCTTTTGCGGTAACGTGAAACCCGAGTTTTTCAAAAAATACGGGCACATAGGTCAGCGCAAAAATGCGAACCCGCCCGGCAGGAGAAATTGCGAGAATTTTTTCAATCGCCTTCTCGACGAGCCTGCGACCAGCCCCCGAACTCTGGAATTCAGAGTGTACTACGAGAGCACGGATTTCCCACAGATCTGGCGCATAGGAAACATAGGTAACTGTTCCAACGGATACCCCACCATGAATTGCCACAATGGTTTTATCAATAGTTTCCAGAATTTTTTCGGGAGAACGGGGCAATACAATTTCCGCCCTGACATAGGGTTCTATGAGAGCGGATATTTCTGGAACATCTTCGGTTACAGCCGGGCGGATTACTATTTCATTCACTTTTCATACAGGATGGCGCCTTTGAACTCTGTGTGCTTTTTTACTCTGGCAAGAACTTCGTAGGCTTCATCTTTTCCTTCTAATGGTCCTACATAGACCTTCATTTTATCGCCACTTCTTGCAAGGAAGACACGCAGTCCTTCTTTTTTCAGAACCAAACCCTGTCTGTGGGCCTCTTTTTCATCCACATAAATGCGGGCCAGAATGAGATACGCTTGCTGTGTTGTCTGAATCGCCTGCTCTATCTGGCTGCTCACTTCCGTACCAGCTGCGGGAGCTCTTTCCATCTCGGTTGTGTCCACGCGGATGTTGTCGCTGATGGCCGTTTCTTTTTCCTGTATATTCGCAAGCGAAATTTCGGAGGGCTTAATATTGGAATCGAACTGCTTCTGGTAATACCACGCCTGCGCTCTGGCACCGAGTACAATGCCTGCCACAAAAAGCAATACTCCGAGCACGGGCAATACGTAGCGGTTTTTTTTCTGCGGTTGCGCCACCGAATGACTTCTTAAACCGGAATGAGCCTTCGTCTGTGCCTGCCTGCGTGAAAAACGCGCGAAATCGATATCCTGCATAGGCTATTTTCGATTGTTTCCATGCGAACGTTTAGCGTTTTATATTGCACCATGCCAAGGAATAAAAACACTCTGGGTCCAAAAATTGACGAATTTCCGAAAAGCCTTCTCGCAACTCGAAGCAGGAGTTAAACTCTCTTCCAAACGGGAACTAAACGATCTCGAAAAAGAGCGCGTTGCAAGCAGCAATCAAAAATCGAGACTCTGGATAAAGAGAATCGAAATCACGGCGGAGCCCTGTTCTATCAGATATGTATCGTTTGGACGGCGTTCTCGAAATTGTTCGGATGGCTCCCAAAACGTTCTTCTCCAAGATAGGGTAGAACCTATTTGGGTTTGTTCACTGACAAAGTACAGGGTGCCAAAATATGTCCAGTCTTCCCAAAGATTGTTCCGATGAGAACTGGAAACATACCAGGTTTCGTATTGAACAAAAAAATTCATAACCGGTACGCCACCGCGCATCCAGAACCAGGTAAATCCGGGTCGAATCTGCCACAATACTTCTTCTTGGTAAACATTATAGTGGGCTCGATTTTTCAGTTCGAGCAATCCCGTTTTAAAGAAGGCCCCGGGAAAAAAATCTGTCGCCGTGCGCAAGGTAACATCGGCCACTGCGCTACTCTCAAAACGATCGAGAGCACTCACCCACTCCCAGTTCATTGAGGTGTCGTTTTCTTTATGCCAGTCGTCATCGTGCTGGTTCCCTGTTTCGAGTCTGTAAAATGCTCCCAGACGCAACCAGGGGATTTTCTGCCAATACCCCCCTGCCAAAAAAGATCCGTATTGATTGTTGGGAGATTCCGCAGGATTGCTGTAGCGATAGCGCAGTTCCGAATACGGCTGCCAATCACCCAACGGTATAAACAGCCTGGCCTGGAGTTCGCCGGAACTAAACTGTTCTTTCTGCGGTTGAACATTCTCCGCAAAAATCCCCTGCAGCGCAATAACAAACAAAACCGAGACGGACAGGTACTTCATACACTGTTATCCAAAGTGAACACGAAAGATCAATCGTAATTGTGTTTGCGCAAATCCTCGTAAGCAGAGTTGATGTCTGTTTTATCTTCCAGTTGACCGCTCTGGGGATCCATGTTCCAGTTAAGCTGCTTTGTCCATGCGAGAGCCGCAGGATCGCTTACCTTGCCTTTCCCTTCAATAAAAACTCCCTGACCCGCCAGAACCAGTTTTTCCTGTTTTTCGGCTACACCGGTAACAGCGACAGTTCCCTCATTGACACAAAGCCAGAGGTCGTCCTTTTTTCCGTATGCAAAAAAGAATTCTGTTCCACGAACGCCTGCCGTTGCGGTGGGACTGATAATGGTAAATCCTTCTGTGCCATTTCGCTTGATTACGCTGGCAAAAACAGATCCTTTCTCTAACTTGAGTTTCGCATCCTCTTTACCGGTTACAGAGCTCAATACCATTCGCGTTTCATTCTTAAGCTTTAATCTACTTCCACCCCTTAATTCCACGAGCATGGTGGATTTAGAAGCAGTTTCTAGAATATCCGTGTTCTGTAGCTTTAAGCCGGGTTTTGCAGGCATTTTTTTGCCATCGCGAACGACATCTGCCTTTCCTATTACAAATGTAACTGCACCGACATCATCGTTTCTCGCAAGAATAGAAAATGTTGCGGCAAATGTAATCAACAGGGTAAAAAGAACCTTTAATATATTTTTGTTCATAGTGCACTGAATCTATCACAACAATGAGATAGCGGCGAATAAATCGACAAAAAAGCCGCCCAAAGGCGGCTTTTTTGTCGATCCTGATCAAGGAATGTTTAGAAATCCATTCCGCCCATACCACCCATGCCGCCGAGTGCAGCAGGAGCATCTTTCTGGGGCTTGTCGGCAATAATGCACTCAGTAGTGAGCACAAGGCCGGCAATAGAAGCTGCATTCTGGAGAGCAGAACGAGTTACCTTGGCAGGATCAATGATCCCTGCCTTGAGCATATCTTCCCACTCAAGAGAGTATGCGTTAAATCCAATATTTTCTTTCTCGGACTTGGCACGCTCAACAATCAAAGAACCTTCAAGACCAGAGTTGATGGCAATCTGGCGCATTGGCTCTTCGAGAGCGCGAACGACAATGCTCTTACCAGTTTCCTGATCGCCTACGAGTTTGAGAGCTTTTACAGCATCGATTGCCTTAACGAGAGTGAGACCACCACCAGCAACGATCCCTTCCTCCACAGCGGAGCGGGTAGCAGAAAGAGCGTCTTCTACGCGGTGCTTTTTCTCTTTCATTTCTACTTCTGTAGCGGCACCAACATTGATAACGGCAACGCCACCGGCAAGCTTTGCCAGGCGCTCCTGCAGTTTTTCACGATCGTAGTCGGATGTAGTGTCCTGAATCTGCTTTTTGATTTGTTTTACGCGCGATTCAATTTCTTCTTTTTTACCGGCACCTTTGATGATCGTGGTGTTCTCTTTTTCTACGGTTATTCTTTCCGCATTGCCGAGCATATCGACTGTAGCGTTTTCGATTTTGAGACCGAGATCTTCAGAGATAACCTGTCCACCTGTCAGAATGGCAATATCTTCGAGCATGGCTTTACGGCGATCTCCAAATCCAGGCGCCTTAACGGCTACCGCTGTAATAGCCTTGCGGATCGTATTGTATACGATTGTGGCAAGAGCTTCACCTTCGAGATCTTCTGCGATAATGAGAAGAGGTCTGCCGCCCTGAGCCACTGCGTTCAGGATATTTGCAATATCTTTTACAGCAGAAATCTTTTTGTCGTAAATCAACACATAAGGATTACTCAGATTAGCAATCATGCTGTCCATATCGGTAACCATGTAAGACGACAGGTAGCCGCGATCGAACTGCATCCCTTCTACTACATCGAGAGAAGTATTGATTCCCTTGGCTTCGTCCACTGTTACAACGCCTTCTTTGCCTACTTTGTCCATGGCCTCGGCAATGAGATCGCCGATTTCGTTGTCGTTATTGGCTGAAATGGTTGCGACCTGGGCAATTTCTGTTTTGCTGTCGATTGTTTTGGATTTGCTCTGGATATAAGCAACGGCTGCTTCAATAGCCTTGTCAATTCCGCGCTTGAGATCCATGGGGTTGGCTCCCGCAGTCACGTTTTTGAGACCTTCGGTAGCAATGGACTGGGCGAGGATGGTAGCTGTGGTGGTACCATCGCCGGCTACATCGTTTGTTTTTGTGGAAACTTCTTTGATGAGCTGGGCACCCATATTTTCGTACACGTCTTCGAGTTCAATCTCTTTGGCTACAGTTACGCCGTCTTTTGTGATGAGCGGAGCGCCAAATTTTTTATCGATGACCACGTTTCTACCCCGTGGACCAAGGGTTACTTTTACGGCATTCGCCAGTTTGTTGATACCAGACATAAGACTGGCTCTGGCTTTCTCGTTAAATTCAATCATTTTCGCCATTGTGTTCTCCTTTTAATAGTGTATAATGGTTGTCTTGCAATGGAAAACGCTTACTCAATTATGGCGAGAATATCGCTCTCGCGGATAATGAGATAATTTTTTCCATTCTGCTTGATCTCCGTTCCGGAGTATTTTCCATACAGGACAGCTTGCCCCTCTACTACAGTGAGCGGGACCACTTTGCCATCGTCACTGACGCGGCCAGTTCCAACTGCTACAACTGTACCTTCGTTTGGTTTTTCTTTTGCTGTATCGGGAATAAAAATGCTCCCGATTTTTTCTTCTTTTTCTGTGATGGGTTCAATGAGAACCCGGTCTGCCAATGGTTTAATTGCCACGGTGTTCCTCCTAAAATTCTGATGTTGAAATATGGCAGAGAACTATCATTTTTTTTACATGATAGCACTCTCTGTCCTTGAGTGCCAATATATGAAACAGTATTTAAGGCGACAACTTTTTTTAACTTTACGACAGGTTTCCACAATCAGACTATTTTTCCCGGTGTACAAACTGCTTTCGATCATCCAAAACCTCTTCGTTCTCGAAAATTACTGGGAACATAAGGAAGAATTTTTGTCTAACCTGTACCGGCAAAATCGGAATCTCGTAACGGCATTATCTATTTTTTTGGCTGCACTGCACCTTGCACTTATCGCCTGGGATATTCGCAATCTGCATTCGATCCCCATTTCACCTCCCGGAACCAGAGAACTTCTTAACGCGCATATTGCCGTAGCAATCGGCTATTCCCTGCTCACCTTTCCCATGTTATTTCTCGGAGAAAAAAAATCTCTTTTCTGGGATCGCTTTCTCAGTGGAGCCATTACCCTGTTTACTATAGCCTGGGGGGTGTTTATTTCCCTGATTGCACAGGAGATACACGGTCAGGTTTCCGCCTTTATCATGACCGTATTTGGAACGGCAGCACTGATTCCCATGCGGCCCCGGTACTCCATTGCGGTAATCGCAGCCGCATTTGCTGTGCTCAATTTTTTGCTACCAGCTTTTCAGAGCAATCCGGTTGTGTCAGCCAGCCATTTTCAAGTTTCGCTGGGAGTAAGTCTTACGGCTATCCTCGCTTCTATTTTTATATTTAGACAGCAGTTCCGACTGTATGCACAGGGCCTTACCATCTCCAACCAGTTTTCTGAAATTCGGGAAAGCCGCGAAAAAATACGGGAGCAGTTAAAATACGTAGAAGACGAACTGAATCTGGCCTCTGCCATACAGCATTCTCTGTTGCCGGAACAACTGCCGATTAATACTGCATTCACTGTAGAAGTTCTCTATAAACCAGTGGCAGAAATAGGAGGCGATTATTACGATCTGCTGCCACCATCGCCCTCCAGCCTCGCTTTGTTTATTGCCGACGTAAGCGGTCACGGAATTCCGGCGGCTTTGGTCGTCTCCATGCTGAAAATGTCGTTTTCCAGATACGGGCGCACTCTCAACAAACCTGATATTTTTATGCGGCGCATCAATACGGAGATAACGGGCAACAACAACAATTATTTCATTACGGCAGCAGCCCTATATCTGAACGCGGAAGAGAAAATATTCTTATACACGAACGCAGGCCATGTACCGCTCATCATACTGGACAAGGAAACGGGGGAAATAGAGAAACTTCGCCCGCATGGAAGACTGCTTGGGTATGATGCTTCCACGCGCTATAATACCACACAGAAAACCTTATCGAAACAGATGCGCTTCTTTTTGTTCACAGATGGTATTCTGGAGCAAGAAGACGCAGCCGGCACACCATTTGAGAAAAAATTTGACTTTGTTCTGCGTGCCACCGCCTCCATGGATACAGCCACCGCAAAAGCCATGATTTTTCAGGCCCTCAGCGAGCACAGCATGTCCACCTCTTTTGCTGATGATATTACACTGATCATCATAGAACAAAAACTGGATCCATAGGGGAAACGATCGCCATCATGAAAACTTTCAGGGAATCTCTTAATATAGTATCTCCGTGGGGTTTATAAGATCACAAAACCCATGCATAATCGTTGACAAGCAGTCGCGAAGTCTAAATTTGGACAAATGGCCATTCTAAGCACTATATTAATCATCCTCTTTGTCGTTGTATCCCTCATTCTTCTGCTTCTCATTATGCTCCAAAACAACAGACAGGGCAGCTCAGGCCTGTTTGGCGGCGGAAGCAATTCTGCCTTTGGAAGCAGCTCTATGGATGTCATCACAAAAATGACAGCCTATTTTGTGGCGGCCTTCCTCGCCCTGGCACTCGCGGTTGCCTGGATCAAGTCCAACAAATCCAACACGGATGCCATCCAGAAAGAGCTCGCTGCACCGGTTACGGAAACAGCTCCCGCCTCTTCGTCTTCTTCTTCCGAAGCTTCTGTAGTCGTTCCTGTAGAAACAACAGAACCAGCCATGGCCCCTGCCTCTTCTGCTCCGGCCCAAACAGAATAAGGGAACCCCTGAAAAAGTTCCTCCGTGGACTTTTTGCCTGCGGCTCGCTATGCGTTTACTCTACGGGCACAGGCAGAGCGCAAAACACGGGGCGGGGGGCCAATCCAGCTGGACATTATGGAATGCATTACGTGGTTGTAAAATGCAACCTGCACGACATGTGGCTGACCCCCGTTACCATTGGGTAATCCTTTCGGTAAACTTTTTGGAGCAGCTCCAAAAATGCTTGTCACGCACCGTCGATAATTAAAAGAGGGATAAGGTACGTCCATGGCACGAATAGAAAATGCAAACTCCGTAATCGGTGAAGGTTCCATATTTGAAGGTAAATTTTATATTGCCGGAAGCCTCAAAATCGATGGCAAATTTGAAGGAGAAATCCGCACAGAAGAAGCCCTCGTAGTAGGCGAAACAGGCAAGGTAAAAACCAATATTGCAGCAAGAGAAGTAATTCTCTCTGGCACTCTCATCGGAGATATCAACGCGAGGGAAGACGTCAAAATCACGGGAACGGGTAGAATGCTCGGAGATATCAACGCCCCAAATCTGCACCTTGCAGAAGGCGTGGTGCTCAGCGGCACTGTCAACATTACCGGTGGTCAAAAGAAAGACGTCAAGAAAATCGTCGAAGAATCTTTTGGTGCAGATAAAGAACTTGATAAAAAAGGAATCACCTGATTTCACTCTCTGGTCGATACTCTTGCAAAGGAATAACCAGGGAGTGATATGAAGAAACAAGAGCCGCAATTTTATCGCATAGGCAATGAATTTAAGCGCATAGCAGGACAGGTAAAATCGGGTCGGTTTACACCCCCCAAAGCCACTGTTACGGCAGGTCTCCTGCTCACTCTCGTTTCCCTGCCCATTCTTTTTTTTATGACCAAGTCGGACAAGGCCGAATCCGAACTTACACCAGAAGCACCCATTGGCGGCATAGGACACATAAGTCCCGAAGTCAATACTGGGGATGTTCCTCCGGATAAAGACGAAGCCGCAAAGGATGCTCTTCTCGCAGAAGAAGCTCCCGCAAAACCGACTAAAAAAGGCAGAGAAAAAGCTGTCGTAACCATCGAAAAAGTTCCCTACACGGTAAAACCCGGCGATACGCTCTCCGTGATTGCCAAAAAGTTTGATGTTTCTCCAGAATCCATAGCAGGATCTTCCAAACTCACCGTCCCCGACGAAATACACGTGGGGCAAAAGCTCATGATTCCCACTAAAGACGGATTTTTTTATACTGTCAAAAAAGGGGAAAGACTGGCGGAGATCCTCAACAGCTACAACGTTAAATACAATGAATTTATAAAAGCGAATCCGTCTATCAATCCGGATATTCTCGCTGCCTCCGTAGAAATTTTTCTACCCGGCGCAAAACCCAAAAATCTGGAGACAGCGTGGCTTCGCCCTGTGGCAAGTCGCCTTGTCACCTCTCCCTATGGCTGGAGAACGCGCCCGCGCCATGCATTCCATAAAGGCCTGGATCTGAAGGCACCGTATGTCCCTGTGCGTTCCGTAAAACTCGGCCTGGTAACCTACTCTGGCTGGCTTGGAGGTTATGGAAACGTCGTGGTAATTCAACACGATGGCGGCTACAAAAGCCTGTACGCCCACCTTTCGAGAAGATACGTCAAAAAAGGACAAACCGTGGCGCGTGGAAAAGTGATTGGCCAGTCTGGAAATACCGGCTACAGTTTTGGCCCCCACCTTCATCTTGAAATCACAAAAAACGGCCAAAATATAAATCCGGCAAAATTATTCAAAGGCCTTTACCACAGATAACCGATATTGTTCCAGCAGCCATCCGGTTCAGCAGGAGTAAGCCATGAATTTTTCCGTAAATTTTTTTCACCGAGAGTTTGTTACACCATCCGGGCGTAGAATCGGACAAAAGCATCGCCCCTATTTAATTGCAGAACTGGGACTCAATCACAACAATGATATCGCGCTGACACAGGACTCCATAGAGGCCGCCGCAAAATCCGGTGCCGATGCCATCAAAATTCAATCTTTCTCGACGCCACGGTTCATAGACCAGACTAATCCGGCAGCCCATGAATTAAGCGCCATATTTTCATCGTTGCAGCCGTCGCTTGAACTGCACGAGCTGCTGAAAAATGAAGCCGAGCGACTCGGAATCGATTTTTTTTCGACACCGCTCACAATCGACTGGGTTGATACCCTGGCTACTCTCGACGCAGCATTCATCAAAATTGCTTCGGGAGATCTAACGAATTTTCAACTGCTGGAAAAAGCCCTGCTCAAGGGTAAGCCGTTAATACTTTCTACGGGAGCGGCACGCATGGAGGAAGTCGCGCGCACGGCTGCCTTCCTGAGAGTATGGGAAAAACGAGATGCCCTTTTTCTGCATTGCGTTTCCCTATACCCGACTGCAGCGTCCCAGGTAAATCTGCAGAGAATCAGCCGCATTGAACAGACCACCGGGGCACTCACGGGATTTTCGGATCACACGATGGGAACCACGGCCCCTGCCCTCGCGGTCGCAAGAGGCGCGGTAGTTGTTGAAAAGCATTTTACCTTAAACCGTGATCTCCATGGCCCAGACCACTTTTTATCTGCGACTCCGGCAGATTTCGCAGAAATACGGGAAAAAATGGACGAAGCCTTTGAAATGCGCGAAGGCCAGGACGATTCCTGGGGCGAAGAATTCGCCGGCGATGAATTTGGAAAGCGATCGCTCTATCACACAGAACACGGTATAGAGGCAATGCGTCCCCGTGTTTCGGGAAAGCCTCTGGCGTCGGAATTCTTGCGGGAACGAGCACGCGAGTATTTCAAATAATATGCCCTATCCGGGCAGGACTTTCTTTTGCAAAAAGTTTTTCAGCCAAAGCGGCTGCTGTGCTTCAGCATGCAAAACCCAAAGTGGATCATACGAGTGTTTTTTTCTATTCGTTTATAAACAGCAGCATTTCCGGGTAGCCCAGTTCCCGCGCCCTGTCTACAATGGAATCAGGCGGATTGACGAGTTTGCGCCTGCCCAGCGAAGAAGCAAGATACGACAAAATTTCGTCTTCTCCATTAACGGTCGCCAGCAGCTTTTCTCTTGAGCCGTCCGGACTAATTTCAATTATTTCCAGATTGTACTGCTCTCCTCCAATCCACGTGCGCAGAGAATGCTGGTACAATTCTTTTGGATCCACTCTTTCGTAATATTCAGCAGGAAGCGGAGAATCTGGTTGTTTGATTATTAGATTGTTTACACCCTTTAGAAGATACTGGCGGATTTTTCCAGCAGCACTGCCGTGCATGGCCCTGCCCATGAGTAATATATAATCTAAAGAAAATACAATGTTATATAGAATAAGGTTTACAGCAATGCGATCTTTTTTTAGTCCCATTGACAATAAACGGCGAATCCGCACAGATTTAAGAGTCTGATCTGTTTGTGGATCATAAACAAAAGAGACGATACTATTGTGTTCTGCGGCTGCAAACAGATCGACAAAAAACTGGGCAGGTCTCTTTATTTTTGAAAGCATGCCAGCAGCAGCCCTTGGGTCGATAGTTCCATACAATCGATTGCGCAGGGAGGCCAGATCAAGAGAAAGTCTTTGCAGAAGCAGCAGAAAGCTTTCACGATATTTTAAATTGCCGTATTCCAGAGAATGCCTTCTATGTGACATAGAAATAATAAAACCTATTACTTCCAGCGTGTTGATTTCTCTGTTTATCTGTCTGTCTGAATAATCGTAGCCTTCGAGCTTCTGGACGATCTCTCTCGTGGACAAAGATTCTGTTTCCAGAAGAGACAAAATTTTTAGCAGAACTATATCGCTGTGTTTATCTCCCGCCATACTATTTCCTCCCGATTGGATTCCCGTTAAAAATTTCATCCAGTGTATTGAATCGAAACAAAAAGATATGTTTTAGTCTGGGACGAATAAACAGTGTGTGTATTAAGGATGCAAAAGGGACGCGTGGCATGGCGTAATGGACAATGTCCGTTATTTCTATTCCTCCAGGGACCTCTTCAAAAATATGCTGGTGGTGCCAAAACGAATACGGGCCGCTCCTCTGCTCATCCACAAAAAAGCGGGGCTCCTGCATGTGCGCAATTTCGGTAACCCATTGAAAGGGAATATTCCAGAATGGTTTAAGTTTATAGATGATAATTAGACCTGCATAACTTTTTTGTGGTACTGGCGTCATGGATTCAAAGTGCAGATAATTCGGTGTCATGATATTGAGATTTTCCGGAGTTGAAAAAAAGGCCCAGGCTTTATCGATGGAAGTAACAAGAAATTGTTTCTGTTCCAGTCTATAGGTTTTCACGCTCTACATTCACTCTGCAATGATCCATCGTCAACTATTTCGTGCTTTGTAAATGAGCGTTAACAGAACGTCAATAAATGCCGGCGTGTCGTTTAAGGCCGGCAAATACTGAAAAGTCTGTCCACCGGCGGCTAAAAAGGTTTCACGCCCTTTCACTTCAAGCTCTTCGAGAGTTTCAAGCCCATCCGTTACAAAGGACGGAGCTACCACAAGAACAGAAGAAACACCCATAGAGGGAAGATCCCGAAAAACATTTTCAGTGGAAGGAGTAAGCCATTTATCACTTCCCAGTCTGGATTGATACGATACAATATATTTATCCTTGCTTAATCCAATAGATTCGGCTAACAACGACGCGGTTTTTTGCGTCTGGTAGTAATAACAGGTTGTATGACCAGCACAGGGAGTTTCGCAGACTGGCTGGCTTCTTTTGCATGGTTCACCTGTTTTATTGGTTTTGTGCAAATGTCTCACAGGAATTCCATGAAAAGAAAATACAATAAAGCCATATTCGGATGGCTTATGCGCCTCCATTGCAGCGGCAAGAGCCTGAATATACAATGCATTGTCGTACCATGGTGAAATGGATTTCGCCTGCAAATTAGCAAGTGAAAGTTCCCGCACTGCTTCCTCAACGGCAGTCTCATAGCTAGACATGGCATAATGGGGATACAGAGGAAGTATGGTAACTTTTACTATTCCATTTTTATTCAACTCCTGGGCCACAGTTCTAAGAGATGGATTGCCGTAGCGCATTCCCATTATAACTTTTGTATCAGGCAGTTTATCTTGAAGAGAATCCACGATTCTTTGCGTAAATACGCGCAGGGGCGATCCTTCTTTCATCCAGATGGATTTGTATTTTTTGGCGGATTGAGCCGGGCGAAAAGGCAGTACAAACAGGTTTACAATCATCCAGCGAATGGGAAATGGTGCGTCGATTACTTTGGGATCCATTAAAAACTGCTTTAAATACAGTCGCAGGGCAGACGTGGTTGGTTGATCTGGTGTGCCAAGGTTGAGCACAAGGACTGCTTCGATCGGTGGATTTGTCTTCACCAGAACGAAATGCTTTTCCAGAGTTGCTTTGTAAACTTTTAATGGAGCGCTTGATCTAAATCCGAATGCCTCATAAAAATTTCCAGAAACTCGTCCTTTTTATCGAGCAGAATATCGACCAGCTGGGGATCAAAATGTTTACCTTTTTCTGCTTCAAAATATGCAGTTATTTTTTCGATTGGCCATGCTTCTTTATAGACGCGCGGTGTAATCAACGCATCAAATACATCCGCAACGGAAACAATTCGTCCATACAGTGGAATCTGGGTTTCCTTAAGTTTAGCAGGATACCCGGTCCCATCCCATTTTTCGTGGTGATTACCGGCTATAACTGCTGCTGCATTGAGAATTTCCCGCGTGCTTCCGCTCATCACGCGGTAGCCAATTTCGGCGTGCCTTTCCATGACCATGCGCTCTTCGGGCGTTAGTCTTGCTGGTTTGTTCAGAATTGCATCCGGGATTGCAACTTTTCCAATGTCGTGCATGGGTGCAGCATGGCGCAACAGCTCGCATTCTACTTCTGGTAGTCCGTATTTTTTTGCCAACAGATAACTGTATTCGGCCACGCGCTTAACGTGATTTCCCGTCTCTTTGCTGCGCGACTCCGCAATTTCTCCATCAAGATTTGTTCTGGTCACCAGACTGGATCTGGAAATAACTTTTTCATACTATTCTGTTTTTACGATGGCCTGCTTCAAGTTAGCCACGGAAACATTGAGCTCATTCTGGAGATATTCTCGAAGTTCCTGAATTTCAGTAATGTCCTGAAAAATGCTGATATACTCTGCTGTTTTTCCGGACTCATCCTGCAGGGTACCAATCCACGTATTGCCTTCGTTGAGTGTTTTCCACATTTGTTCTGTGATTTCTATCCCGTTGTCTTTATGCAGCAAATGAGCATATTCCCGACCAATCAGGTTTTCGCGAGAAATCCCGACTATTTCTCCAAAGCGTTCATTGGCATAGGTGATGGTTCCGCCCGGGTTCATTTTCGCTACGAGCATGGACCGATCAATCACCATTTTGTACTGGTTTAAAAGATTTTCGCGATTGAGAACTTTGGCGTTGGAAGCCTGTAGTTTTTTATTAGCCTCTGCAAGGTTATGCACGAGCTGCAGATTTCTTATATTCAATAATATACGCGCTGCAAAATTTTCGCGGCTCACAGGTTTTACAATGTAATCGTTAGCACCGAGTTTCAGGAGCTGGGAAGTCGCCTTATCGTCGTTGTCGGCAGACACCACGAGAATCACCATATCATTGCGCGAAAATTCGCGCCGTAGTTTTCTCGTGAGCTCTATTCCCCCCATTACGGGCATTTGAATATCGGTGATGACAATCTGCGGTTTGTATTGCATGGCAAGCCGGTAGGCTTCCTGGCCGTTCACAGCAGTATGTACCTGAAACTGCAAAACTTCCAAATAGCGGGTGAGTAGAGACAGTGTAACAAGAGAATCTTCCGCCACAACGGCATGAATTTCCCGATTCAGGTGGATCTGGCGCAACAACTGAACCGCAAAAGATATGTCTTCAATAGTCCCTTTGTTAACAAAGTCAACAATTGCCTTGTTTACATAGCGACGCCGCGTGTCTTCGCTCACATCTGCCGTAAGCAGGATCGCAGGGATCTTCTTCTTTATTACCTCATCGACAATTTCACCATCCACAGAATCGGGAAGATGTATATCGAGTAGAGCAGCGGTAAAACTCTCGGAAGACATGGCCTCGCGAGCTGCAATAAGAGAATCTGTGATGGTGAATGTAAAATCTGTGTCTGTGCGCAATACATGCTCAATAATGCGCTGGTGTGTTTTGCTGTCTTCTACGATGAGTATATGGGGAGAGGGATGCATGATAATTCCTCTCGGTCAGGGCCTGTATTCCGTGAATTCCGGAACAGGCATTCTTGGAGAGACAAATGTATTTGAGACTTTCTCTGCAATAGCATATCCCATAGAAATTCCCAAAATTGGAGTAATGGATTCTGGCAGATTCAGAATTTCGCGGAGTTCTTTCGTGTTGTTGACCAGCTTTGCCTGCGGAACGGAGTGAATCCCCTCTTCTTCTGCCGCTAACATGAGCGCCATGGCAAAAGCACCCATATCCATTATCGACCATTCGTTGAGAGAATTTTCAAGACATAGAAAAACGGTTACGGGTGCATCGTAAGCCCACTTAGAAAACAAATCGACTGGTTCCTCGCGGTGCGGTGCGCGCAGCCTGCGCGTCTCGTCTACGTTAGCCTGTTGCGGTGCAGGCCATGATGCAGGCCAAGCATACGGCATTGAAGTACTTCCATTGTTGTGGTGTTTCTCGAGAGAATCTACGACTCGCTGCACTGTATCCATGCCTGCAACGACAACGCGCCACGGCTGGCTGTTCATGAACGAGGGAGCTCGCAATGCAGTTTCCAGAATTCTATCGATTAAAGGCTGGGGAATCTTTTTGTGTTTGTCGAACCAGCGACGCGATCGGCGTGCTTTCATGAGTTCCGGAAAAGTCATGGGGGAAGAATTGCAGAAAGCGGAAAATCGTAAAGCGTAAAAAGTGAATTAGGTTTACCTTCCACAGCGTAACGCAGAATCAGCCGTGACAACGCCCCTGGATATTTTACATTTTCTTGATCATGCATTTCTGGTAAAAAGGGAAGATACATCAGACAGTCCCTATAACGGGAACAAACGTCGCAAACTCCACAGCCTGCTCACAGGACATTGCGGAACTCCGGCAAAAATTATTTCCTGCGGAGGAAACCAGTCCAACGCAATGCTTGCAATCGCGAACGCAGCCCGGGAACTTTCTATTCCATTCCATTACTATACTCGCAGAATAAGCACTTTTCTTTTGTCCCATCCGAGTGGTAATTTCCAGAAGAGCATTCTGGCCGGTGCTCGGTTCATTGAATCCAAATCCCCCTGCGAAGAGGCCCGCAAAAACGCAGGAACAGAAGATTTATTTTTACCGACAGGAATAGCGCACCCATGTGCAGAACAGGGAATCGCAATGCTCGCCATGGAATTCGTAGAACAGCTCGGAACCAGTCAACCAGTGGGCCTATACATGGCCGCCGGCAGTTTTACTACAGCATATTATCTCGCAAAACATATTCCAGAAAATTTTCAATTGCGCATTGTGTCACTGGCAGAAAAAAAAATTCGGTCTCCATTTCCGGAGACTCCTTTTCCAACAGAAAGAATAGAACAAATTCCGCTGCCTTTTTCTTTTCCCTTTGGAAGTCTGCACGATGCGGTACCCTCCATGTACAACCGGCTGAAGAACGCTGGTATAGAATTTGATCTTTTATACGATGTGCCTGCATGGCTGGCACTGGAACACTATCGCTTTCCAGAAAATGAAGCGGCTGTATTTCTGCACGGAGGTGGCCTCGAAGGCAATGAGACAATGCTGGCCCGGTACCGGCAATATTAAATTCCTTTTCGATACGTTCCGCGTATTCAATTTGTTCGCGTATGACTTTTCGGTTTCTTGTATCTCTTCTTCTCCTGATCTCTCTCGGGTCTGTATCTGCCAAAACATCGTCACCGGAAAAAAGTGTAATGGACTTTCTTAATCTGGTTAACGAAAAAAAATATGCGAAGGCATCCGAGTATCTCGAAAGCGAACCACTCCAATCAGATAAAACAATCCGGCGCTTGGGCTATGTGCTGAACTATCTCGGAGAAAGCCGCTTCCGGGACATATCGCTCGCAGATGAAAAAGAGAAAACGCCTAAAGAAGCGCAAGAGAGAAAAATAATACTCACCCAGCTTGAGGTAGGTGGAAAAACCGCAAACCTGGAAATGATATTTATTTCAGAAAAAGGACACTGGGTTTTTAACGACGAAACAATTCTGCTTACAGACAAGCTTTTCGACCGCTACGGACCGGGACCTCTCAAAGCTCTTTTTCCTGCTGAATCTTTCAACAGAAAGTTTTTCTACCTCCAGCAATGGCAATGGTTCTCAATTCTTATTTTACTGCCCTTTGCTATTGTTCTCGCGTGGATTACCCTGAAAATATTCACGGCAGTCGTACGTTCCAACCGAGTGTTCCTGCGGGCAGAAAAACTGCGAGATTTTTTCCAACTCACCCGGAAACCGGCAATTTTCTTTATTACTTCGGCTTTTCTGAAATTTGCAATTCCTTTGTTGCGGCTCCCTCTCCCGGCAGACCAGGCTACAGAAATCCTGCTGTCTATTTTTCTCATTTCATCTTTTTTCTGGTTGCTGCTAAGAGTCATTGATTTTGGAACCAATATTCTCCAGGCAAATCTCGATGAACGATATACAGACCCGCTCCAAAGCAGCGGAGTAAAAACGCAGATCATCGTTATGAGGCGCGTCGTAAAAATAACCGTGTTCATAGTAGGTCTGTCACTTGTTCTCGCACAATTCCCGGTCATGAAACAGTTGGGCGTTTCGTTGCTCGCCTCTGCCGGTATTGCCGGCGTCCTCATTGGTTTTGCGGCTCAAAAAACGCTGGGAAGCATTCTCGCGGGGATACAGCTTGGCATTACCATGCCGGTTCGCATTGGCGATAGAATTGTCTTTGACGGAAATGTCGGCACGGTAGAAGAAATTCATCTCACGTTTGTCGTCATTCTACTGTGGGACCAGCGTCGACTCGTCGTGCCCATGCAGAAAATGCTCGACGAAGTTCTCGAAAACTGGACGCGCAGCAATCCCCAGCTTCTCGCCACAGTTTTCCTCTATGCAGATTATAAAGTTCCTCTCGAAAAGCTGCGCGCGCATTTTATGAAAATTCTCCAGAAAAATCCGCACTGGGATAGAACAGAATCGGCCATGGTAGTCTCTGACGTCACGGATCGAGTCGTGGAGCTGCGATTCCAGGCCACGGCACCCAACACGGACGAATACTGGAATCTTCGCAATACGCTGCGCGAACAATTGGTCGCATTTCTTGCTACCCTCAATGGTGGAAAATATCTTGCGCGTGAAAGGGTAGAAGGCGAAAACTCAGAAGGCCTCGTCTTCCCCAATGCCAGACGCACAACGCAAAAACAAAACAAGGGTCAGCCGTAATTTTTTTGGAAGGAATCTAAAAATAGAAGTATACTGGATTATCCTCTGATAACGGATGCCGTTTATCAGCGAGAAAATGCAAAGGACAGAATATGCCAAAAATTAACAAGTATGTAGATATAGACACAGTAGAAAGAGAAGCCAAAAAGGATTACATAGACCGCCATTCACCGTTTATCCACTGCGCTTCCACAGCCCAAAAAGGCGAGAAATTCGCGGTTACAGTCAAAATGGGAAATGAATACGCACACCCAGACGACTTTGATCACTACATCGCATGGATTCAGTTTTTTGATGGCGAGCGCTATTTAGGCGAAGCGCGCTTTCTCGCAGGTATGCTCGGCGGCCAGGACCACAAGGGCCAGGCAGAAGTCACCTTCCACATTGTTCCCAAAGAGAACATGAAGCTGGTGGCTCACTCGTACTGCACTAAGCACGGTCTCTGGGAAAGCGATCCGGTAGAAGTATCGGTTTCTGAGTAAACTGTACGGGGGAGTAAAGCTCCCCCTTTTTTGCGCTGCGCGCAGGGTACTTTGCTGCCGACAAAGTTTATTTTTTCGTTAATCGGGCACCGTTCAATTGTACGTTCACATACTGGTGGGCTTACTGCTGGGAAAGATACAAGAGGATGTCCCCTTTTTCGCGGGCGGTGCATTTCTGGCCGTACACTTTTTCACAGTACGTATTGAAATTGTGCTCCACTTTTAAGGATCTCTTGTAGGCATTCGGATTTGCAGACAAAGCCATTGGTTTGATCTTTTTATCGTTTTTGGCTTTGTTTTTTCCAGGCTGCGTCACATCTGCGTTGTGGCAGTTTGTGCAGCTTTTGTCAAATTTTTCACCCGGTACTTTTTTTTCCCAGAGTTCTTTACCACGCGCGGCATCGAGCGGCTCACCGGCTTGTGCCTCGTATTTGGCAATCTGGGCTTTAACGGGGTGCTCACCGGCAAACAGACTTCCCGCTACGGCGAGAGCTGTGAGTAATACAGTAATTTTCTTCATGGTTCCTCCATTGACATTGTTGCTCTTTTCAGGCAGTTGTTAGACCAAGTTGCCACTCATTTGGTTCCCTGAAAAGCTATTTTTGGGGTGGCGATTCATCCCTTCGCACTCTGCAATCCATAAAAATAGTTTTCCCGGCAGAAGCGCTGAATAAAAAAACCTATGCCGATAATCCCGCCACAGTATAAGCCAGCCCTTCTGCACAAAAATGGACACTGGGCAACGATTTACCCGGTTTTGTTCCGAAAAATAAAACTGCAAGAACCACAAACAGAAAGGCTGGAACTCAAAGACGGAGATTTTCTGGATCTCGACTGGTATGCCCCCGGCAAAAAAAATCTTGCGATCATCAGCCACGGCATGGAGGGATCCTCCCGCGCAAAGTATGTGCAGGGTATGGTCAAGGCATTCATCGATGCCGACTATACAGTTCTCGCGTGGAATTTTCGCGGCTGCTCTGGAGAGCCAAACCGGCTGTTGCGGTTTTATCACAGTTGCTCCACAGATGATCTGCTGCGCGTTATTGACCACGCGCGTGCCCAAAAATACAGCAGGCTGCATCTGGCCGGGTTTTCGCTGGGGGGAAACCAGATCCTGCATTATCTTGGTACACGCAAAAATGTGCGAAAAGAAATCAAATCTGCCGTAACGATATCCGTACCGGTACATCTGGAGTCCGTTGCCTACCGCCTTGCAGAATGGGATAACACCATCTACATGAAACGCTTTTTACGAAAACTCACGCAAAAAATGATTCTGAAAGCACAGAAATTTCCAGGGCGCATTGACCTTTTGTCTCTGCCCGCAATCAAAGACTTCGAGGGATTTGACAAAACATACACGGCTCCGTTGCATGGATTCAAATCGGCTAAAGAATACTGGCAGAGTTGTTCTTCGCTGCTTTTGATACCGCATATTCGAATTCCCACACTGCTTCTCAACGCAATTGATGATCCCTTTCTAACGCCACAATGTTTTCCTCAATGGGCAGCGGGACCAAGCGATTTTGTCTTTATGGAATCAACCGAACACGGTGGCCATGCGGGCTTTCCGGATGCAAAGAACCTGTATTACAGCGAAAAGCGGGCCGTAGAATTCACAAACCTGTACCAGTGAAAGCTTATCCGGCGGGGGCAGCCGGAAAACAAACACGCTTCCGGCGCAGAATTATTCTGTTTCAGGAGGCGGAAAAAGCATCCCCAAATAGGCCGCAAAAGCATCCCGATCCAGAATGTCAGTAGAGCGAACGGAAGCATTGGGGGAAACTACATAACCATCTCCCCCAGAAGCCATAAAACTGTTCACGACAATGCGGTACGTAGACTCCGGATCCAGAGCCTCGCGCATTCCATTCTTCAGAAGAATAATCGATTTTGGAGAACAAAACGAGCGGGAAACACAATCTGGCGCAAGCTCTATTCCATGCATGTAAAAAATATCGGACTGGTTTCTGTACCTGGCAAATAAAAGGCCCGTTTCAATAAAACGAGAAAGATCCTCACCCGTCAAATCTATCGTCACGAGAGCGTTCCCAAACGGCAACACGCTGTAAATATCGCGGTGATTGATTGATCCGCTTTTCAAGGATTCTCGAACGCCGCCTGCATTCATAATGGCAATGTGTGCGCCTGTAGCCTGCGCCATAGAGGCAGCTACCCAATAGCCTGTCTGCAAGCGATCTTCGCGAACACCGGGAGGCAATGCGGCGAGCGTTTTCGAGCCCCAGGTTTTCAATGCCTCACGACGTGGAATAAGCCATTGCTCTATGGCAGAATCAGGCTGAGGGCGTAAAACACAGGCTTCCTTAGAAAAGGAATCTGGCAATTTTTGTTTAGCGTCCACCAAAAGACAAACGCGACCCACTGCACGCTTTAAAGTGCCGTCCACGGTAACGTCGAGAATGCCAAGAGCAGCCATGTTCTGCCAAGCTTGAACAATCACGACAGGATCACCGTCGGCATTGGAAAGCAATTCTGGATACTCTAAAAACGAAGATCCATGCAGAGAAACGGGCAGCCCCATGGGAGTATGCGAATGGCCGCCAACAATAATATCTACACCGGGCAAAGTGCGCGCAAGCTGCCTGTCCCTTTCAAGCCCGGCATGAGACAAAAGAATAATATTAGAAACTCCCTGCCGCTCCAATGCGCGAATTTCACGCAGGGCAGCCGTGTGCTCACTTTCAATAACGAGATTTTTTCCAGCGGCAGAAATGCGACTCGTCGTCTCCGTTAAAATGCCTACCACGCCAACTTTCTCCTGCCCAAACACAAATACGCGAGAGCTGGGAATGGCCACGGAGAGAAGGCGAACATTGGAGGCAAGCACGGGAAAACGGGCCGCCCTGAGATACGTGTTTTCAAAAGCTTCCGCGCCAAGATCAAATTCGTGGTTACCGGGAACGGCAGCATCCAGCCCCATCTGGTTCCAGAGCTCTACGGTATCGGCGCCGCGACTGATAAAAAAATACGGGCTTCCCTGGAACATATCCCCAGCATGTAAAAAAAGAGAATTGGGCTTTTGAGAGCGGCTCTCGGCTATGGCAGAATACAGAAGCGAAGCACCGCCGGAACGAATACCAGCGCTCAGCTCTTCTCCGTCAAAGTGGGAATGCGTATCGTTTACGTGCAGAATGCGCAGTTCAAGAGAAATAAGGGGAGAGTGGTAACTAAACGCCAGAAGCAGAAAAGCGGGAATACGGATGCTCCGCAGAGAGTGCTGCCATAGTGGCGACAGCCAGCCTTTCCAAACTCGTAGTATAGTTTTTTTTGCCATATTCTAATGCAATTATTGAAAGGGCTTCCTAAAATGTACAAACTTTTTTAGGGCGCTGATTTGCGTTCCGATTCAATCACAATTACATCCACTTTTTTGGGAAGCTTAAATAATTCAAACTCAGTCTCTACCTTGTAGCCATACATTTCAAAGAAAACTTTTGCTCACAGTTTACAGTATTCATCAAGAATACAAAAAAAAAGGCCGGGGAAACCCCCGACCCCAAATCCATACGCAAAACGTCTGCGAATTATTTTTCGAGAAGGCTTGGATTCTTAGAGGCAATCCACGCCATAACTTGGTAGGCTTCAGTGATAGTTACATCAGCAAGGACGGGCATTGGGCCTTTGCCTGGCTGCTGTTTTGGCTTCATACGACCATTCTTGATAACGTCATAAACGTCCTTGTCTTTGTCGCCCCAGAGCCAGGCTGTGTCAACCAGAGAAGGACCAATAGAACCAACAGCATCTGCTCCGTGGCATGCCATACACTTTCCGTCGTAAACGCCTTTGCCAGCTGCAACAGCGGCTGCGTCACCACGAAGAGGATTGGTGCCTTCCGGGCCAATTTCGCCCAGTTTAGGGGCTGCAGCTGCCTGCTTAGCGGCAATGGTTTTCACTTCATGGTCGTACTCTTCTTGCATATGTGTGGTCTCCCAAATCGGACGGTACAACAATGCATATACAAGGGCGAATACAATCCCACCAACCAGCATCCAAGTCCACCAGCCGGGAAGCCAGCCGCGGTTATCTACAATTTTTTCGTCATCACGATATTCATTACTCATACAACTCTCCTAAATAGTTTGTAAATTCCGCAAAAGGTTTTCCCTGCATGGCAGAGAAACGTTATCCTTTTTTAGAACTAACTTTATCGTCTTTACCAGGCCGGAATTTATCGCCAAGTCCCTGGTCGACATCATCGTCGAGCATGGTGTAGCGCGCTTCTTCGTATTTATCTTTGTTCTTGCCCTTAAAGATCACCCATGCGAGGATCAAAAGAGCAATCCCGAGAACCGGAAGGCGCAAGCCCTTGTAAATTCCTAACCAAACGTCGTTGTTTTCCATAATAGTAGCTCCTTGTGCTCCCAGGATACAAAAAAGTGACCGGGAGCGTCAAGGAAAAGGCAATTATTTTTTAAGGTCCCTGCCTAATTTCTGGAGATACGCAACGAGTGCATCACCTTTGGTAACGCCAGCAAGTTCGTCTGCCGCAGCAATGTCCGCATCAGAATACGGAACGCCGAGCATTCTAAGACCCTTCATGTTGGCCTTGAGCTGTCTAACGTCGACTGTATTCTTTTCGTTATAGAGGTGCGGATACGCTGGCATAATAGTATCCTGAACAACCTTTTGGGGGTTAATCAAGTGGTCTTTTTGCCACTGTTCAGACTTGTTAGCTGCCGCTTCGTGTGCAAGGTCTGGACCAATACGCTTGGAACCCCACAGGAATGGGTGATCGTATACGTACTCGCCTGCCTTAGAGTACTGGTACTCGTTAGAATAGGCACTGCCATAAAAGCGATCTGTCTCCCATTTAAAGGGACGGATCATTTGCGTATGGCAGTAGAAACAGCCTTCAGCCTGGTAAACATCGCGTCCGGCGAGCTCTTTAGCGTTGTATGGCTTCACGAGCTCAATTTCGTCCACTACGTCCGAGGTAAAGAAAGGAACAATCTCTATGAGAGAACCTATCGCAACGGCTACAAAGGCGAGAACAGTAAAAGTAAAGCCTTTTTCTTCAATCTTGTGGCTCCACTTTTCATACCATGTTAAATTTTCATCATGATGTGCCATGTTATACTCCTTCCTTAAGCGCCTTCACGCAGATCGGTTTCAACAAACCCTTCACCTTTGCGGCTCATAGTAATGAACAGGTTCACCGCCATCAGGATAAATCCTGAGAAGAATAGAAGCCCGCCCAGAGCACGACCCCAGCGAAGACCTGTAAGCTGGCTCACAATGGTAATCCAGTTCGGGTTTACCAGCTGGCCATTGTCACCGATTTCTCTCCACATAAGACCTTCTGTAATTCCAGAAGCCCACATGGTTACTACATATAGGAGAAGACCTACAGTAGCGAGCCAGAAGTGAGTTTCTGCCCAGGCTTCACTGTGGAGACGAGCATTCCAGAGGCGTGGTACCAGGTAGTAGAGAGCGGTAAATGCCATACCGGCATTCCATCCAAGAGCACCACTGTGAACGTGTCCAACAACCCAGTCAGTATCGTGAGAGAGCTGGTTAACAGCGCGGATAGACATCATGGGTCCTTCGAATGTAGACATACCGTAGAAGGTAATGGCCACAAGGAGGAACTTGAGCGTTGCGTCTGTGCGAAGCTTTTCTTTAGCCTGAGTAAGAGTCAGGAAGCCGTTGATCATACCACCCCAGGATGGAGCGAGAAGAATGATCGAGAACGTCATACCGAGAGTCTGTGCCCAATCTGGAACCGGAGAGTACAGAAGGTGGTGCGGACCAGCCCAAATGTACACGAAAATCAGAGACCAGAAGTGAACAATAGAAATTCTGTGAGAGAAAATGGGAAGCTTGGTGTGCTTTGGCAGGTAGTAGTACATCATACCCAGAATTGGAGTTGTGAGTACAAACGCCACAGCATTGTGACCATACCACCACTGGATGTTCGCGTCTGTAGTTCCGGCATATACGGAATAAGACTTAAAGAGACCAGTCGGAATGAACGCATTGTTGACAATGTAGAGCATAGCAATAGTTACAATCGTGGAGATAAAGAACCAGATTGCAACGTAAATGTGCTTCTCTTTTCTGATTACCAAAGTCATAAAGAAGTTTATAGACAAGATAACCCACCAGATTGCTACAAGAACGTCGAGTGGCCATTCAAGCTCTGCATACTCCCTTGACTGAGAGTATCCAAGGTGATAAGAAATTACCGCACCCACGAGAGTCAGCTGGTACAACCAGAAGTGTGCATGCGAAAGTGCATGGTTCCACATGGGTGTCTTGAGCAGACGCGGGAATGAGTAATACATTGTGGCAAATATTGAGCTAAATATCATACCAAAGATGATCCCATTTGTATGGATGGGGCGCATCCGTCCAAACGTGAAGTACGGTGCGAGGTTCATCTCAGGGACGACGAGCTGCAATGCCACGAGTAAACCATACAGTAAACCAGCGAATCCGTACACAATAGTGGACAGAACCCACAGGCGCACTATCTGGTTATCGCGGGAAAAGTCGATTCTTTCTTCCATAAAGGCTCCTTTTTTTACATTAATAGAATCGCGGGGGAGCAGTACAAATGCAGTCCGGAATGGGACAGCAGACATACAGAATCCGCAACTCTGATTTGGTACTCTATAAATATGTCAATAGTTTGTCAGCAATATTTCTTCTCCGTTTAAAAAAAGTGATAAACTGGTTAAAATTTTGGATAAAGACTAAGGATGGGGGAGGTCGTGCGTTCTTGCCGGCAGGGGTTACTTTGTTGCCGGAGGTGGCAACAGCACTTTTGTCCTTAATTCCAGAAAGAGGTGGCAGTGATATGTAAGCGCACGTCCCTTTGCGTTTACAATGCTCTCGCTAAACACCGAAACAACCGGGGCTTCCGTATTTCTGACAACAATCTGAAAAAAAACTTTACCAGCAGCGGGAATGCAGGATAATGAACATTATGAAATTTGACATCCCCGGAATTGAAGACTTGGACGTAAACGGCAAGAAGATTCTCCTGCGCGTAGACTTTAACGTACCTCTGAGCAAAGACGGCTCTACGATTACAGACGAGACCCGTATTACGGCAAGCCTTCCCACCATCCAGCATCTTCTCAACAGAGGGAGTTCCCTCATCGTTGTTTCCCACATGGGCAGACCCAAAGGCAAAGACGACAAGTCTCTGTCTTTGCAGATTGTTGCCGACCGTCTACAGACGCACCTTAATGATGCCAAAGTGCATTTTTCGCCTGAGGCCATTGGTCCAGAGGCAGAAAAGCACGCAGCTGCTCTTGCCAAAGGTGACGTTCTGGTTCTCGAAAACATTCGTTTCTACGAAGAAGAAACTGCCAAGGATAAAAAGGTTCGCGAAGATTTTTCCAAAAAAATAACTAAAATGGCGGACATCTACGTGGACGATGCGTTTGGAGCCGCCCACCGCGCCCACGCCTCCATCGTTGAATTTGCCGAGCAGTTGCCTGCCTATGCTGGTTTCCTCCTTAAAAAGGAAATCGACGTCATCCAGAAAATCCTGAATGCTCCAGAGCATCCTTTTGTTGCCATTATCGGTGGTTCCAAAGTTTCCAGCAAAATTGCTGTACTCGAAAACCTGATAACCAAGGTAGACACCATTTTAATTGGCGGGGCCATGGCCTACACATTCCTGAAAGCTCGTGGTCTTGAAACCGGAACATCTCTCGTAGAGCCAGAATTCTTTACCGCTGCTCACCAGATCCTCGAAAAAGCAGATTACCACAAGTGCAAAATTCTTCTTCCTGAAGATCACATTGCTGCTTCTGAATTCTCCGAAAAAGGCAAAATCAAAAAGACAACCGACAAGAACATTCCCGACGGTTTTATGGGTATGGACATCGGCCCCAAATCTATTGAGTCTTACACAAAAGCCATCAAAGATGCAAAAACAGTACTCTGGAATGGTCCCATGGGTGTTTTCGAGATGGATTCTTTTGCACAGGGCACTATGGAAGTCGCTAAGGCTATGGCCAAGGTCAAGGGTACTACCGTGGTAGGTGGTGGCGATTCTGTTTTTGCCGCAGCCAAAGCCGGCGTTACCGATAAAATGACTCATGTTTCCACTGGCGGCGGCGCAACTCTCGAGTTCCTCGAAGGCAAAGAGCTCCCCGGCATTAAGATTCTCGACAACAAGAAATAAGGAATGGGTACTGCCCACTCCAGCGGCCCTTCTTTTTCTGGCATTGCCAGAAAAAGAAGCCTAATCCGCCATCCTTTTTCTCTTGCGAAAGGTGTGTCATGAATTCCGATGAAATTCGCTGGCTGGATTTTATTTCTGTCGGTGTTCACGAGCTTAAACCATCGGGTATTCGCCAGTTCTTTGATATAGTGGCCTCCCGCAAAGATGTCATCTCTCTTGGAGTTGGCGAACCAGATTTTGTCTCTCCCGATCCCGTAATCGATGCCGCCATAGAAGCTCTTCGCGATGGCTATACGCATTACACTGGAAATCTAGGGCGCCTTGAGTTGCGACGTGCTCTTTCTGACTACATTTATTCTGAATATTCTGTTTATTACCGTCCTGAAGACGAGATCATTATTACTGTTGGTGTTTCGCAGGCTGTCGATCTGGTATTTCGCACTCTCTTGAATCCCGGCGATTCCGCCATGTATCCACTGCCCGGCTATGTTGCCTATGAACCCATGATTCGCCTCGCTGGCGGAAATCCTGTTCCAGTACCTACTCGCTTTGAGAACAATTTTGAGCTGACCCGCGAAGATCTTGAAAAAGCCTGGCGGCCCGGAACCAAAGCTCTTTTGCTCAATTATCCTTCTAATCCCACTGGTGCGAGTTATTCGCGCGAGGCGCTTTTGACCATTGCCGATTTTGCCGCCCAAAAAAACCTAATCGTCATAGCCGACGAAATTTATGCTGACATTGCTTATGATTCGGCCCATGTCAGTTTTCCGTCTCTTCCAAGGATGAAGGATCGCACCATTCTGCTCGGCGGGTTTTCTAAAAACTTTGCCATGACTGGCTGGCGCATTGGCTATGCAGCCGGCCCATCTGAGCTGCTAAAAGCCATGAACAAAATCCACCAGTATTCCATGCTTTGCGCACCCACTATTTCGCAGATTGCTGCCGAGGCTGCATTGCGCTATGCCATTCCAGAGCGCAACCGCATGCGCGATGCCTACAAAGCTCGCCGCGACTTTGTCGTTAAGCGTCTGCACGAAATAGATCTTCCCGTCGTGGAACCGCGCGGTGCATTTTATGTTTTTCCGCAACTAAAGGGAATCTCCCTTACTGCCACCGAATTTGCGACGCAGCTCTTGGACACCCGCAATGTTGCCGTGGTTCCCGGCAGTGCCTTTGGCGAACAGTACGATCAGTTTTTTCGCGCTTCTTACGCGACCAGCATGGCCGATCTCTCTATTGCTCTCGACCGCTTGGAAGAATTTGTGCGGGAAATTCGGTGATGACTGGTTTTCCCCCATAACAAATAGATTTTTCGCCAGAGAGGCAACCGATCTATTATTCGCTTCTGAGGCAGTATTACGACCGGCCAACATGGGAATCGCAAACTTGGCGAGTTGGTTCTAAAAACGCTTGCCCAATTTTTTCCATGGTATGTGACAACAATTGCCACATTATGTCTCATACTAACACCGTGAGGTTGCCCCGCATAGCTTACCTTATTTCCAGAGTTCCAGGACTTCAAGATACAGGCTTCGATTGTTGCCAATAAATCCTCGAAACTGAGCATAAAAAATTATCTTTTTTTCTTCTCCTGCTCCAACCGAACGGGAAAGGTTGAGGGATTCAATGGAACTCTTTCTCTCCCTTGTCTTAAACGGAAAATAGGCTTCGGCTATGCGGTTGCCTGTATAGATGCGCATGGTTCCGCCCTGCTCACTTTCTGAATATTTTAACAGGTTTCCCTCCCAGAGCACAAAGCTTCCCATGCGCAGTTCCCCGTCTGTATATAAATCTTCCGGTGAGAGAGTGTTTCGGAATGTTCCGTAATCGGGCAGTGGTATCATGGAAAGCAGCAGTTTTGCTTTTTCGCGAGTATTAAAATCTGCGTTAGAAAGTCTTACATTCTGCAAAAGAAATATGGCATCGTTAATTCTATTTTCGCGCAAATGTTTTTTAGCGAGATCAAAATCTGCAAGGACTTCGCTGCGGGAGCTGTATTTGCGCAGCACTTTTTCATTTTTGGTTACATAGGCTGTTGCCGTTATTTGAATATCTGGAACTGTTGCGAGAGGGCGTTTAGCCCAGACAAACCAGGCCGTTGCCAGCACTGCCGTTATTGCTGCTGGAACAAACACGACGAAGATAATTTTTTTCCAGGGAATTGCCGTCGTCATTTCTTTTTCGATTTCTTCGGAGTCGTGCCGAGATTCGTGCGGAGCAGGCGAACCGGGCAAAAACACAAAGCGAACAAAATTGCCTGCACCGGCAAGTTCTGCAAGGGGTTCTTTTTTCTGGAGGCGCGACAAAAGCTCCATGGCCAGCCAGCCATCGCGCGTGTCTGCAATGCGCGTGTATTCATACACGGCTTTTTCCAGGTTTTTATCGCGAAGAGCAAGATACGCTCTAAGATAATTCAATAGGGGAGAATAATAATCGGCTTTTTCAGCCAGTGGCAGAGCCCGGGCCATTTCTTCGTATTTTCCGAGAAGGCCCAGCGCCAGACAAAGAGCGTAATTTCCGCCAAAATTTTCGGGGTAATTTTCAAGAAAACTGCGAATCCGAGGGAGCGCCTCTTCTGCCCTGCCCTCCCGGAGTAGCCGGAAAGCGTCAGAGAGAAGCGCATTCACACTATTTGTTTACCCGCTCCACGTAAGAAAAATCGCGGAGATCAATTTTCAGAATATCGCCGGATTTGATAAACAGGGGAACACCAACAGTAGCTCCCGTTACCATCTCAACATCTTTATACGTAGTCGTCGCTGTGTCTCCCTTGAGACCTTCGGGAGCGTACTTAACCTCGAGTTCTACAAAGTTGGGAGGTATAAGACTTATTGGTTTGCCCTCGTACAGAAGGACAGTAAGTTCCATGCCCTCTGGCATGAACGGAAGAATATCTTCCATGTCTTCTTTGGGGATCGTAATCTGGTCGTACGATTCTGTATCCATGAGAACAATGTGATCGTCTTCTTCGTAGCTGTACGTTGCATTGCGCTTATCGAGCTCTACGTCTTCCAACATTTCACCGGAACGAAATGTTCTTTCTACTGTAGTGCCTTTGGCCAAGCTTTTAATGCGGATGCGCACAATGGCAGCTCCCTTTCCCGGCTTGTGGTGTTCAAAGCTCTGGATTATAACGAGGTCTCCATCTACCTTGAGTGCCATTCCTTTTTTAATATGGTTTGAATTGATCATAACAATAGCTCCGCTTATAAGGTATTACGCAACCTCTGATAAAAATTCGTTCTTGGACTTTATTTTTTTGCGGGGCAGAGCATCACTCATTTTTTTTCCAGAGGGCGACGGGCTGTCCGTACTTCACCAGATCTCCCGGTTGCAGGTGCAGCAACTCCGATATGTTTTTTTCGATGAGTAAAACTACGGTTGAGCCCATTTCAAATCTACCTAATTCTGCCCCGGCATCAAACGCAATTCCGTGTGAAAAAAATTCTTCGCGGGAAGAACTGTTGCGACGGTTTGTAGAAGGCACCTGTGGATATTCCACTATAATTTTTCCCACCGAGGTAGCTCCAATTTTCGCTATGGCCATGAATCCCTGCTCTGTCTCAAGATATGTCGTAAGGCGTTCGTTTCTCGAAAACAGCTTTTGGACGCGCCTGGCCGTATACGGATTAACAGGGTATAGAGTTCCCGGAATATAATTGTAGCCAATCACTTTTCCTTTTGCCGGGCTGTGGATTCTGTGATAATCTCCCGGTGCAAGATACAAAACAATATAATTTGCATCTTTTAACTTTTGAGCAAAGGGGCCGTGGTGGACGAGATCTTCAATCGAAAATTCTGCTCCTTTCACTCTTGCTTTGTGCTCAGAGAGAGATCCAATATCGAGCACGCGGCCATCCACGGGAGACAAAACAATATTCTCTTTTTCTTCTAAAACCCGCGCACCGTCTTTCAGGGTTCTCGAAAAAAATGAATTCATTGTTTTATAATCCGCAAGAGACAATTCGGCTTCGTCTATTTTTACCCGGTATACCCGCGAAAAGGCAATCAATGCCGGCAGCATCACAAAGTGCGGAGCCTTCCAGGAGGCGAGCAGGCCCACAAACCGCGACAAATATTTTTTGGGCAGAATCTTCATGAACAGCAGGTATAGCTGGGACAACAGGGAATAGCGACCCGGATACTTTGCAAAATATTCTTTTGTCTCCTGAACTACAAGTGGCGACAACAGAAGAATGGCAATAAGGTTTGGGAATGCCATGAGCCCGTTTGCCACATCCGAAAAATTCCAGACAAAGGAAGCAGATGGAATAATCCCGCCGACCAGCACCAGAAACACGTACAGATAGCGATATATCGGAATAAGAGCTCCGCCACCGAGATACACGAGAGCGCGGTCAGAATAATAATACCAGCCAATAATTGTCGTAAAGGCAAACAGGGAAAGCGAAATTGCAACTGCTGCATTTCCCCACGGCCCCATGTAATACGCAAACACGGCGCCCGTGAGAACTCCCTTGAGCCCCGCCGCTTCTTTTCCAAAAACATCCGAAATGGCAGGCCAGATTTGTCCGGGATGAGAATTCAAATAATCGCTGAACGCCGGCAGATACGATTGCAGCATTGCAAGCTCTCCCGTTCCTGACTGGATGATAGATTCTACAAGCCCCTCGCCATGCGCCTGGAACGCGACGACAATAGCCAGTCCCGTCATGGTACAAATCAACAGAGTGTCGAAAAAGGGCCCGAGCATGGCGACCAGCCCCTGTCGCACCGGATAATTTGTTTTCGCGGATGCATCCGCAATGGGCGTAGATCCAAGGCCAGCCTCGTTAGAGAACAATCCACGCTGAACGCCAGACCGGATGGTCTGCATCAGGATGCCAATCCCTCCACCAACGACTAATGGAAGCGGTTGAAAGGCATATTGAAATATAACGGAAAACGCAGAAAGTATATGTCTCATATTAACCATTAGAATATACGAAGTCCCTAAAAAATAGAAGACAGCCATAAACGGAACCAGATACGTCGCCGCTAGGCCAATTCGTTTTACGCCTCCTAAAATTATCACGGCGGCAAACAGGGCTCCTGCAAAGGCCGTCGCTAATTTGGGAATTTCGAGAGGCGCTGTCTCCAGAGCGGAAGCAGCAGAATGGATCTGCACCATATTGCCAATCCCAAATGCCGCAATGAGAGTAAATACGGCAAACAGAACTCCCAGCCATTTTTGCCCAAGACCTTTCTCTATATAATACATGGGTCCACCCGCAAAACCATGCGGAGTCTCTACGCGAAAGCGCACGGCAAGCACGGCCTCCGCATATTTTGTCGCCATTCCCAGAACAGCCGTCACCCACATCCAGAACAGCGCTCCCGGTCCACCGAGTAAAATAGCCGATGCAACGCCCACTATGTTGCCCGTCCCCACCGTGGCCGAAAGTGTCATCGCGAGCGCACGAAAATACGATTGTTCTCCCCGCCCGCCTTGTGCATATTCGCGGCCCGTGAGAATGCGCAGTCCGTAATAAAAAAACCGCACCGGCAGCATCTTGAGTATCACGGTGTAGTACAACCCCGTTCCCACCAGCAGCACGAGGAGCGGCGGGCCCCAGACCCATCCCGAAACCACGCTTAAAATAGTATTGAGACTTTCCGTCAAAGCATACATGTGCAACAGTCGCGGAGAACTTCTTCGCGGCAAGAAGGATTCAGTCATTTATGCGGCTAAGCTTATCCATGCGTGATCCCTTTAACAACCAAAAAACCTCTGCCGGCAAAAATCCCTGCCCGGGTAGGGCTGTTAAATTCAAATTCCCTGTACTAAAATATAACTGCGTTACGCTGCTGTTGGCACCGGAGATTCTAAATATGTCATCTTTGCTATCTCCGTTAAAATCACCTAAATGGACTCTTGCCAAATCAAAATCAGAACCGCTGGCTACATGAATGGACGGAGGCCTTCTTGGCAGCATTTTGAATTGCATTCCATCTTTAGGTCTGCCTGTGCCCGTAGGGTAAATGCGTATCAAGCCGCAGGCAAAAAGTCCACGGAGGGGCAACCGATCACAGGGATTTCCCATCAACCTGTAATACAACTCAAGGGTCCCTCAAAAAGGTTTACAAAACTGCCACATTTGTGAGGGTGGCTTATGTCATCAATTATAGAAGAAATTTATGCACGCGAAGTCCTCGACTCGCGTGGAAACCCAACCGTAGAAGTAGAAGTACAGCTCGAAAGCGGCGATGTAGGCCGCGCCATTGTTCCATCCGGCGCATCGACAGGTTCGCGCGAAGCACTGGAACTCCGCGACGGCGATGCAAAACGCTACGGCGGCAAGGGTGTACTCAAAGCCATAGAAAATATCCTCGAAACGCTAAACCCCAACCTCGTGGGAATGGACTCTACAGACCAGACTGGAGTAGACTCCCTGATGCTGGAACTCGATGGAACGGAAAACAAAAGAAAACTTGGAGCCAACGCCATTCTCGCCGTTTCCATGGCCAACGCCCATGCTGCAGCATCTTACTTTGAGATGGATCTGTTCCGTTATTTAGGCGGACCATTCGCGCGCACTCTGCCCGTTCCTATGATGAATGTACTCAACGGCGGCGCCCATGCAGATAACAATCTCGACTTCCAAGAATTCATGATTATCCCCGTCGCGCACAAAACGTTCCGCGAATCGCTGCGCCAGGGTGTGGAAATTTTTCACGCGCTCAAAAAAGTGCTCAAGGACAAAGGTCTTAACACTGCCGTAGGCGACGAAGGCGGCTTTGCGCCCAACCTTAAATCGAACCGCGAAGGCTTGGATCTGCTGATGCTCGCCATTGAAGCAGCTGGCTACAAGCCAGGCCACGACACCTATATTGCCATGGACGCGGCAGCCAGTGAGTTTTACAAAAATGGCCGGTATGAACTCGCAGGAGAAGGCCAGTCGTTTGACGGCAAAGGACTCGTGGAACTCTATGCAGACTACCAGTCTAAGTATCCCATTATATCTCTGGAAGACGGCATGGCCGAAGGCGACTGGGATGCTTGGAAAATTCTCTCCGATACTCTGGGCTCTAAAATACAGATCGTTGGCGACGATTTATTTGTCACTAACCCTAAAATTCTCAAGGAAGGAATCGACAAAAAAATTGCCAACAGCATTCTCATCAAGGTGAATCAGATCGGCAGCCTCACAGAAACTATTGAAACCATGAATTTAGCCAGACTCCACGGCTATTCCAACATTGTTTCGCACCGCTCTGGCGAAACCGAAGACACGACGATTGCTGATCTCGCCGTTGCCACAGAGGCAGGGCAAATCAAAACGGGATCTCTCAGCCGCACAGATCGCGTTGCCAAATACAACCAGCTTCTGCGCATTGAAGACATCCTAGGCGACTCTGCCGTGTATCCCGGGAAGGCTGCTTTCCGCTACTTGTAATTCATGAAGTCCGCGCTCAACCGGATTTTTTCCCGGAGCTGGGCGCGGCTCCGCCACCACTGGCTCTCTGTTCCAACCGCATTGCTCGCAGTTCAGTTTTTGGGATACGTGTATTTCTTTAGCGAGAGCGGTCTAGTTCATTTCAATCTACTAAAGAAAGAAAAGTCCACTCTTGAATCCGAAATTGCGATCCTTGAAAAACAAAAGGCAGAATTGCAGCAGGAACTCGGCATTTTAAGCGACGACGAAAAAGCGATGGAGAAATTCTCCCGCGAATTTTTTCTATACCCGGAAAAAGTGACCATTCTTAAATTCACGGATGGAGAACCCGCAGAAATAGAAAGGCAGAATAAAGAGACAAATTTTCTTCAGTATCAGATATGGTATTTTGGAGTATCCTTTGCATCGCTGCTTATTGTCGTGTTTTTGTTTTGGCATTTTCGCCACCGGGAAATTCCCGAACACGAAAACTATGAGCTATAAGATTCTATTATTTTTCTTTGCATTGATTCCCGCTTTCTCTGTTGCAACGCGCAGCGAAGCGATAGATAATCTTACCAGCCGTACATCTCGCGAAAAAATGCACGCCGCCATTGAATGGTTTCAACAGAATGGAAAGCCAGCCGATATTTCCCCCCTCCTGTATTCCGCCGAAACAGCGCATTTTGCGAGCTGCTCTGAAAAACTACTCCAGGCCGCCCTGTCCATAGACGCGGAACTTACGTTTCGCGAACTCGAAAAACGATCTGTCGACAACCCAGACACAAGGCTTCTTTACGCTTTTTTACTCATAGAAGAAAACAGTTCGCACACATTTCTGGAAGAATACATTCTCGCCTTTCGCAGGTTAAAGCTGGCAGAGTACTTTTTTACATTGCCGCCCAAGGTTATGGAGAGTCGATGGAATTTTCTGCTTCGCGCCGTCCCTTTAGAAATCATCCGGGAGAATCTTTCGGCTCCTTACCTTTACCTGGCTTTACTGCGCGATCCGGCAGACTCCGAGGCGTTAAAGAACATAAGGTCACTCTCTGCTGCCTCTTTATCTTCCATGCCAGAAGACAAAGCTGTTTTTTTTGCCCGGCTTATGTTTGAAAACGGCGTCGATCCTGAAAAATTTCTCGTGCACAGCCATGCAGCCGTAGAAGACGAAACCGCTCTGTTTCTTGTTGACGCCAACGATACTCGCTCTGCGAACATTCAGATTGCATCCCTGCGCCGCGCCTGGTTTTACCGCAACAAAGTTCCCGAACACATTGACGCCGCTATGGTACGAACAATCTGCTCGCGGGATTGGCAATCTGTAGAATGCATGCATTTATTTATACATAAGGATTTCTCTTATCTGGAGATGTTAATAAAGTCTTCGGAAGATCCGTCTCCCTTTTTCCCATTCTTGAAACAAATTTTACAACACCCGGAATTTCAACAGGACAGCTCTTTTCTTCGGAGATTTATCCTATATCCCGATTCGTCCGCGCGGATAGCGCTTTTCCAGCATTCTCCGGACAGCCTCATCTCTAAAAAACTTGTTTTGTTCCGCATACTTGCCGAAACTGAAAACAATGCCACAGCCAGAATATTCATGGAAACCAGACTGGAGAAATTTGAGGATGCTCAATAAACTGTTCGCCATTCTTCTACTCGGATCTTCTATCTTTGCAGCGACAGAAGATCCCGACAAACTTATCAACCGGGGAATTGCGCTGGAAGCCAGGTCCCAGTTTGACAAAGCTCTTGAACTGTATTCTTTGTACGAAGAAACCTATCCCTTTGAATACCGCGTGCGGGAGGCGATTTTCCGATCTGCTGAAATTTATCGCAACCAGAAAAAATATAGAGAGGCAATTCGTCTCTATTCTATTTTGCGAAATAGATACCCGCATTATGAACATGCGCGCGAAGTAGATTATTTTCTTGCCGACTCGTATTCCCACACTGGAAATTTTGCACGATCATTAAGGCATCTGCGAGCCTATGAAGAACAGTTTTCCGAAGGCAAATATTCTCCTGAAATTGCTCTTCTTAAAATTCGCATATACCGGGACATGCGCGAATTTCCCCAGCTTGCCGAAGCCATAGAGACACTGTTGCGCACAGATAAAACCATGAATCGCGTGCAGCGAAGAGAATTGGAATACGAGCTCACGTTTTTGTATCTGGATCGATTGAAGAACCGCGCCGCAGCCTATGAACATTTAGAAGAATACTATCGTCTCGGTGGCGCCCGTGAAAAATACAATCTGCTGTTAGAGAGAAAAATTGTGATTGAACGTTTTAAGGCGGCAGATAGTTTTTTTGACCCCAGTATTTCGGATATTGAAATTGATGGTGACGATATTTATATTGCCACGTTTAACGGCGGGTTGCATCGCTTTATACGATCTTCTGGAACGATGGAAAAAATTCCGCTGCCAAGCCCGAACATTCGCGATGTTTACATAGACTCGGATACAATCTACGCAGCTACTTTTGATGGCGTATATATTTATGACAAAAAGTCTTCTAACGTTAAGTCTCTAAAATCTCCGTCGGGAAATCTTCATCTGGCACAAAAGGTTGTTAAGGACGATCGCTATCTCTACTTCTCTACCCTTATGTCCGGAGCTGCTAAATTCGATATTGTAACCTCTGCGGTAGAGAATCTTTCCTTTGCATCTTTTTTGGGAACCAACCAGGTATATGCTCTTTCGTCTTCTCCCCGGTATCTTGCCTTTGGAACTTTGGACCATGGTGCCATTATTCTGGACAGGCAGACAAATAAAAAGCATGTTGTCAACACCGAGAAAGGACTCAACGGAAATAACATTAAGACAATTCTTATTGACGGGCGCTTTATATGGCTGGGCGTTCACAATGGTGGAATTTTTCGTTACGATCCCGAAACAGAAAATCTGGAAAAATACCACTGGGATATTCGGTATCCCTCTTCCATGGCGATCCGCGAAGCAGAAATTTATATTGGTACCACGGGGGAAGGCCTCCGGATTTACAATCGGGATACCGGCAAAATTGAAAAGCTGGGCGTATACGAAGGTCTCTCTTCGGACGATGTACAGACGGTGCGCATAGAAAACGACTATATCTGGATTGGCTATCTCGAGAAGGGCGTTGACGTTCTCTACCGCCCTCTAAGGAATGTTCCATGAAACTTTCTGAATCCACCAAAAAACTCACCAGACTTATTCCAGAAGAAGCCATCCGCGAAAAAATTCTTGAGCTCGGTAATTCTATTACCAGTGATTACCGGGACAAATTGCCTCTTGTAATTATTGCGCCGCTGCGCGGTTCTTTTATTTTTGCAGCCGATCTTGTTCGCGCCATTGATCTTCCACTGCGCGTAGATTTTATGGAAGTGAGTTCTTACGGCAATGAAATGCATAGTTCCGGCAATGTAAAAATCCACAAGGATCTGCGGGACGACATAGCAGGTTGCCATGTCATTATTGCAGAGGATATAATTGATACCGGTTTAACTCTGAACACTCTGCTCGCCATGCTTCAAACCCGGAATCCAGCTTCTCTGGAAATTGCTTCTTTTTTGATTAAGCCTCACAAGCATGCTTTATCGATTAAACCCAAATACATTGGCTTTTCTATAGACGATTCTTTTGTAGTGGGTTATGGTCTTGATTACCGAGGTTTTTTGCGGAATACTTCTTCTATTTATTCAGTTTCTGACCCATCTGTTCTGGAGTTTTGAGATGGAGAGGGATTTAATTAACTAACCTTCTTCCCAGCCTCTGGAAAGTAGGCATTGTGATGGATTATCCATTTTTCTTCAGAGATTTTCTGAATCTCCCGAGCCTGATAAAACTGAATTTTCTTTTCCTGGCTCGTCATTACCTCAAAGTCATAAGTTTCATTAATGTGGCGAAACTCTCGGCCATTTTGTATTTCTTTCTGAACAAACGAAACATGATTCTGAAACCTTCGGGATACAATTTCTGTTGAAATTTTTTCAATATCCATTTTCGAAAGCGAAAATATTCCAGCCTCCAGATCCACTCCTAAAGAATTTCTTCCCGAAATCATGGCTGCCAGCGACGTTGTACCCAAGCCCACAAATGGATCCAAAACCGTATCTCCATACATGGAATACATTTGAATCAACCGAAATGGCAACTCCAATGGAAAGGCAGCACTTCTGAATCTGACATCCGAGTCCATTATCTGTCTAATTCCCTTAAATTCCCAAAGATCAGAAAACCAGATATTTCTTTCTTCCCAGAAATAGGCAGATTCAGCCCTAATTTTTTTCTCTTCTTCTGAGAATATTCTTTTACTACCTTTCCGGAAAATCAGAATATACTCATGTTCATATGTTACGTAAGCTCCACCCGGCAGCATTCCACTCCCCATAAACTTGTTAGGTGCATTTGTCTGCTTTCTCCAAAGTATGGGAGGTAGAGCAGAAAATCCGTTTCGCAACATCGATTCGATAATTCTGGAATGATTTGGGTATAATGCAAAGTCACCATGGATTGTTCTCACTGCATCGCCAATATTGATGGCCACTATACCTCCGGGGCGAATCACCCTGGCTGTCTCCCTCCAGACAGAATCCAGCACTGTATGCATTTTTTCAAACGCAGTGACAGGATTCTCTAGTAGATCGTTCTCCAGACCTGGAATAATTTTGGAAAACTGTTCATCCCACATGCTGATCATAGGATAAGGGGGAGATGTCACTACGAGATGAACGCTTTCATTTTCGAGAAATGACATGTCTCTTGAATCGGCGCATTGAAAGGAATGAACAGTTTGCACAAATGCTAACAAAAATTCTTTTATAACAAGTAAAGTTGAAAAGCGGTCACTTATGTATACAAGCGATACAATAAGGAGCTGCAGCTTAACGAACGTAAAAATTCAATAGAACGATAGCTTCTTTGGCTGCAAAACTTTTTCTTCTGGGAAAAAGTACCCCGCCCGCAGGGCCCCCACGCCTAATCAGAAAAAGTCTTCCCTACAGCACTCGCGGCAAAGTAATGCGGACGAGAGCACCGTCTGGCGTATTCCCAGCGACAACAGTGCCATGGGTGTTTTCTACAATCATGCGCGTCATGTATAAACCAATTCCGCTGCCAGTTTTCTTTGTGGTAAAATAGGGATCAAATATTCGTTCCAGAATATCTTGAGGAATGCCAGTGCCATTGTCAGAAACTTCCAGTTCAACTGTGGAGTCCGACAGTTGTACTGCGATGCGAATCCAGCCGCCCTCGGAACGAAGCGCTTTAACTGCGTCCCTCGCATTGGAAATGAGATTGAGAATCGCATGAGCAAACTGGTTTGGATAACCGTGAGAGATTGCTTTTTGGGGCAGCTCTGTCTCCACGTGAATACCGGCATGCTTGAGCGATATTTCCATTAACGAAAGGGCACTGCGCACGGATTCAGAAATATTGAAGTCCTCTGGCTGTTTATCCGGTCTAAAGAAATTCCTGAAATCGTCTATGGTTCGCGACATGGCCGTTATCAGTTGATATATTTTTTTGGCATGTCGTTCCATATTTTCCTTATTGAGTTCGCCATACTGCATCTCGTCTTCCATGGTCGCTACCACTAACGAAATGGAATTGAGTGGCTGCCTCCACTGGTGCGCAATGTTGTGCAGCATTTCCCCCATGGCGGCAAGCCGCGACTGCTGTATCAACATTAAATCTTTGGATCTGTTTTGAGTAACCTGTTCCTTCACCTCATCCGTAAGATGCTGGTTCAGAGCGTGCAGCTCGTTCTCTCCCTCGATGAGCGTATCGAGCATATTATTTATACTGTCAGAAAGCCTGGATATTTCTCTTGTTTTGCCTCCCGGGGCTCTTATATCTCTGCGCCCTATTTTTATTGATTCAGCCGCAGACGCTAAATTGTCCAGTTCTCTGCTGAGACTTTCGGAGAGAAAATACGATGCAAGAAAAGAGAGCCCGGCAGAAAAAAGAAGAAACAAACCGCCACCTAAAATCAAAGATAAAACATTTTGCAGAATTTCTCTTCTTTCTATTCCAACGCGCACCCATGCAACCGGCAAGCTCTCCGAAACAATGGGGATCGCAATATCGATAAAACGAAAGGACTCATCCAGATACAGAATTTCTGGCCTGGCTTCCAGAAGCCTGCGACTTGTAGAATCGGCTAGATACAAACCAATCCGCGAAGTATCAGAATGTGCAAGCACTCGTCCCGACTTGGAAATCACCATGGCATACGAAATATCTGGATACGTGCTGATAGAGTGGAGCAGTTCCTGCAATCCAACGACATCACTTGCTAAGACCCATGGCCTTGCGCTCACAGCGAAGGACTGAACGAGACCCGTTAAGTACACCTTGCTCGTTCTATTTAGGAAGGATTGCTGAAAAAAGACTGCCGCGAAGAGAAACAGAATCGTGAGCACAATAAAGCCGGTAACGAAAATAAGAACGATTTTATCACGCAGCGAGAAAACAGCTCTACGCGGTCTTTGCCAGGATATATTCTGTTTCACTGGCTTCCCTCCGGCGGGCGAACTTCTCTGGCAAAGACTTTTATGAAGTGTTCTATAACTCTATATGTATTATTATCAGCCCTTTCAAATTTTGAAAGCGGCATGCGGGAAAGAATCTTTTTCCCGCATGCCGTCGTATGCATTTCCGTAAGAACCTGCCGTACTTTTTCTGCAATTTCTGGCGGAACATCGTTGCGCACGACAATGCCATTATTGATGAGCGGTTTTGTCTCCCAGGCAACGCGCAGTTCGGCTGCTTTTTCCGGGTGCTCTTTCTGGAATGTTTCCCAGGGAAAGGGCCACGTCGCACCGGCAGCGGTAAGCCCCAGATACACGTTCATGATGGAGGACTCCTGCGAACCCACGTACAGGTTCTCTGCATCTTTCATTACATTGAGCCCATGGGTTTGAAAATAATACTGTGGCATCATTGTGGCAGCTAACGCCGTTGGCGCCGGATAGGAAATTTTTTTACCTTTTAATTGAGACGGCTCTGTAATGCCAGAGTCACGCCGAACGAGAATGACTCCGGTAGATTTATGGTCGTCGCCCATTTTGGCAATGGCTCTATAGCCGTGTTGAAACGATTGCAGTGTCTGCCAGGGATTGGGAAGCGCAAAATGAAAAGCTCCCGAAAAAAGGCGTTTATCGAATTCATCGTAATTGCGCGAAGCTACCAGCGAAAAAGAAATGCCGTCTAATTTTTCGGACAGATAGAGCATAAGAGGGCCGTATACTTCAAACAGGCGTTCCGGATTGTGCAGCGGATGGATAGCAAAAATATACTCTGTCACCGTTATGGGTGGCGAAGTAGAGTACTCTGGCCGGACGGGGCTCTCATTCCCCCTGCTCCCGCAGGCGACTGAGCTGATGGCTGTCAGTCCAGAAAGCAGAAAAGCCAGTATCCGTTTGCCATTCATTTTCTCCTGTTTATCCATTCTTCCAAAATGTAAAGCGTTTTAAGGTTTACACAGCCACCGGGCGTGCATTCATGGGAGAATGTCTGCTATCTGGGAAAAAAACCGGCGCGAATCCGTTTTCTTTCTACTTTCCATTTTGCTGCACATTTTTGTCTTTCTGTATCTGTACTTTAACCGCATCACGGAGCCTCCTCACATCACGCATTTTGTTCATCTTGTAGAAACCGAAAAAAGAATTTCTAAAGAACAAATTGAGGAAATTAAAAAAAAGATAGAAAAAGTAGACCGCGAAACCACGGTAAAAAAAGAGCAGTCCAAAACGCGCACGCAGGACAAAGAAGTTCTCACCAAAGGAAGCGACAAACAGGACGATTTTGAAAAAAGCTTTGAGGAAATGCTTTTCAGCCGAAATCAGGCAACAAGCCAGACCGTAACCGGAAAATCTGACGGTGGTGATGTCTGGAGCGAACAGTCTCACAAAGGCGGAACAGGCACACAGAAAGAAGCCGTTCAGGCCAAGGCAAAAGTGCCGGATGGATCTGCCCGTGCCGGCAAGGTCAACTGGCGCGGTGGATATTCGCGCTCCCTCCAGTACATGCCCGCACCCGAGTATCCTCTGGAATACCGCAGACAGGGCATCCAGGCAGAGGTTCTCTTAGAAGCAGAAGTAGACGCCACGGGCCGCGTCATTACCGTTACGGTGCTAAGATCTTCTGGTTATCCCGAGATCGACATTCTGGCCAAAAACTCTGTCCGACGGGCCCGATTTTCTCCCTCTTCCGTCGCAAACCAGATTGACGTGGGAGAGATAGCCGTCCGGTTTGAACTTGCAAAACGATGAATACGCACGAAGATATACCCATCCACACCGAGAACCTGTCCCTCTCTATTGACGGCGCTCAAATTCTAAGTGAAATTTCTTTTAGGCTCAAGCGCCAGGAAACTCTCATTTTAATGGGTAAAAACGGATCCGGCAAAACCATGCTTCTCAAAACCATAGCGGGCCTTTTTAAACCTACATCGGGCGTTTCCCTTCTGTTTGGCCACAACGTTCAAAAAATGAAAAACAGAGAGATGAACAATTTAAAAAAGAAAATAGGATATGTCTTCCAAAAATCAGGACTTTTTGATTCGATGACAGTTGCAGACAACGTTCTTTTTGCGCTTCGTCGTTTTGTCAAAATGAACGAGTCCGAATACCGGCAAAGAGCTACGCGGGCTTTAGAACGCTCCGGTTTAAAAGGTGCGGAAGATAAATTTCCTTCTGAACTTTCTGGCGGAATGCAGAAACGCGCCGGCATAGCCCGCTCCATCGTTATGGATCCCACTCTGCTTTTTATGGATGACCCTACTGCTGGTCTGGACCCCATTCTCACCGATGCCATTGCCAACCTTATTCTGGAAATCCGCGATTCTCTCAAAAGCTCTGCTCTGGTTACCACGCACGATCTAAACCTTGCGCGAAAACTTTCTGACCGCATTGGACTGATTGTATCGGGAAAGCTGCACGGAATTTATTCCCGCGACGATTTTTTTTCTACGGAAGATCCCTATGTCGTTCAGTTTCGCGAAGGATACCTGACAGGTCCTATTCCGGTTATCGAATAAAATGATCTACCGCGCTTCCATAATAACTCCGCTGTCCGACTGCAGCATGGCCTGGTATCCGGATGCATATCTTGCTGTAAACGACGATGGCGTTATTGAATCCATTTCGACAACTCCCCCTGCCGGTGCGAGCGTTGTCGATTATACCGGAAAAATTATTCTACCGGGTCTTATAGACGCGCACAGCCACGTTGCCCAGTACGCCTTTGCGGGCACGGGAAACCTTACATTATTGGAATGGCTAAATCAATATGCCTTTCCACAGGAGGTGCGCTTTTTGCATCCACGCATTGCCGAAACAGAATCGCGTCGTTTTTTTGAAGATGCCAAGGCAGCAGGAACAACGACAATCGCTGCATACGCAACGAGTAGCTCCGATGCAACCAACCGCGCGTTTAAACTTGCCGATAAATCTGGAATGAGAGTATTCATGGGACAGGTTCTCATGGATCGCAATGCACCCGAGTCGCTTCTTGTGCCGGCAGAAAGAGCTCTTTTTGAGACACTTCAATTGGTTCGCCGATGGCACGGCAAAAACAGACTCAAATACATTCTTACTCCACGTTTTGCCATTACCTCCACAGCAAAACTTCTCGAAGAAACCGGAAAACTTGCTGCGGCTCTCGGTTTACCCGTGCAAACGCACCTTGCCGAAAACAAATCCGAAATTAGGGAAACTCTTTCCCTGTTTCCCGAAGCATCTTCTTATACGGATCTATACACTCGCTATGGGCTGCTTACCAGCAAAACTATATTTGCACACGGAATCTATTTGTCTAAAGAAGAGCTCCAATCTATTGCGGCTGCTTCGGCAAGCATTGCCCATTGCCCTACTTCCAACCGTTTTTTAGGCAGCGGCGTTTTTCCATTTTCACAGGCAAAAGCGCAGGGTGTAAACGTGGCTTTAGGTACAGACGTCGCTGCTGGTTATACTCTCAGCATGCTGCACGAAATAAAAGAAAGCCTGGAAACTTCCAAAACAGCAGAATTGTTTTCCATAGCAAATAGAATCTCTGCCGAAGATGCTTTGTGCGCGGCAACCTTGGGAGGAGCAAAAGCACTCGGAATAGAATCCATCACGGGTAGTCTCGAACCAGGCAAACAGGCCGATTTTATTGTTGTGGATGATTCATCTCTGCAACCCATACCCGCTTTGACGCAGTACAATTCTCTGCCAGAAAAATTAAGCCGAATTCTGTATCGCGGCAGAGAACAAATGATCTTAAAAGTATTTGTCTCTGGCGAAGTAATTTATTCGCGCGAAAGTCATGAAGCCTGAGTCTATTCTCAATTTAATTTTCTGGTTTCAAAATAACAGGACTGATCATTTTTTTAGAACACACAGGAATGTGTATGCAACCTGGATTTCTGAAATTGCGCTGCAGCAAACCCGCCTTGCCGCAGCTTTGCCACCTCTTCAAAAATTTCTCGATTGCTTTCCGGATTTGCAGTCTCTTGCCGTTGCAAACGAAGAACAGGTTGTTCAATGCTGGCAGGGCCTTGGCTATTACAACAGGGCACGCAACCTCCACAAGGCGGCACGCTATATTACAGAGAACCATTCAGGAAGTTTTCCCAATTCCGTGGAGGAGCTAAAAAAAGTTCCGGGCATTGGAGATTATACCGCAGCCGCTATTGCCTCTATTCATTTTAATGTAAAGGTTCCGGTTATCGATGGAAATGTGAAGAGAATATTTTCAAGGCTCCATCGGCTGGATTATAATCCAGCGCCAGAAAAACTGCGCGACATTTTAACCCATATAATAAACCATGTTCAAGAACCGGGTGAGTTTAATGAGGCCATCATGGAGTTTGGCCAGAAGATTTGTTTGCCATCCAGTCCAGCCTGCCCCTCCTGTTTTTTGCAGGAAGAATGTATTGCCTTTAGAGAAAATGTAACTGCCGCGTTTCCACCTAAAATCAAAAAAGAGAAGACTGCTGTTGCCTGGGATATATATCTTTTCACGAGAGACAAATCGCATATTGGGATTATTCGCATTCCAGAGGACTTTCCTTTTCTTCGCGGCCACATGGGGTTTCCGGGATATCTGACAATCAAAGACAATACTTTTTCCATAGGTATAGACATGGATGTGCAGCCCAAGGCCAAACTTTCAGGAAATTTTAAGCACACGATTATGCATTATTTAATTTCTGCCAGCGTATTTGTTGTCCCTGCAGATTCTCTGTCTACCCTTCCAGATGAAATTCTATTTATTCCTATCGCGCAACTTGGCGCAACGTTTCCATCTTCTTTTATGCTGAAGGCTGCCGCGTTTTTAAATTGATATTTCCGCTTTCAATACTATCCCGAAAAATAAATATTGCCCATGGAAAGAACATTCCTCATTTATGGCGGAACTGTCGTTACGCCGCGCGAAACAATTCCCGCCAATATCCTGATAGCAGGAGATACAATTCAAGCCATACTTTCTCCCGAAGACAAACCCCACGCAGATGAAACATTCGACGCAACCGGACTCACCATTCTGCCTGGCATTATAGACGCACAGGTTCATTTTCGCGATCCCGGACTAACGCACAAAGAAGATCTCGAGACGGGATCGCGCGCTGCTGCGGCGGGCGGCGTTACATCGTTTCTTGAAATGCCCAACACAAAGCCTGCCACGACAACAGCTGAAGCATTAGCAGATAAAAAAAAGCGCGCATCCGAAGTTTCTTATGTGAATTACGGATTTTTTATAGGTGCAACAAAAGACAATTTAGATGTAATCAATTCCGTTCCCAATGTGGCCGGCATTAAAATATTCATGGGTTCTTCTACGGGAGACCTCCTCGTTGACACTCCAGAAGCCTTAGAGGAAATTTTTAAAAATGGGAAGAGACTCATAGCCGTGCATGCAGAGGACGAAGCCATTCTTAAAGCCAACAAAGAAAAATTTAAGCAGGCAACACTGCACGATCACTATGCCATTCGTTCAGCAGAAGCAGCCCTTGAGGCGACAAAACTTGCCGTTGGGTTCTCCCAAAAGTACAATCGGCGTTTGCACATACTGCATCTTTCTACAAAAGAGGAAGTGGAGTATTTGTCGCAAAATAAACCATGGCAGGTGACCGTAGAAGCTACTCCGCAGCATCTCCTTTTGTATGCTCCAGAGATATACGACGAAAAAGGAACACTCGCGCAAATGAACCCGCCCATTAGAACCAGGGACCATCGCGATGCTCTTTGGCAGGCTCTCGAAGAAGGCATTATCGATATGATTGCCACAGATCACGCGCCGCACACCCTCGAAGAAAAATCTCGCCCCTACGGCGAGGCACCTTCCGGTATGCCGGGAGTGGAGACTCTGCTCCCGGTAATGTTGACAGAAGTGGCGAAAGGCAACTCCACATTAGACCAGATTGCCATGTGGCTTGCCGAGCGTCCCGCCATTGTGTACTCCATAGAAAATCGCGGATTCTTAAGGGAAGGATATTTTGCCGATCTTGTGATTGTAGACATGAACGAAAAGCGAACCGTAAAAAGGGAACAGGTTTACAGTCGCTGCGGCTGGAGCATTTGGGAGGGGCGCGAGCTCACGGGTTGGCCCGTTCTCACTATGGTAAACGGCGAGATTGTGTATCACCGGGGAAATTTTACTTTGGGATCGGGTAAAGAAATCACATTTCGTGAATAAACGACCATAAACCTGTTTTCATATAGTCTGGAATTTTTATTTGTCGCATCTTATGACAATACGGTTTCTCGTTCAGATTTTTATGGGAATCGTTTTTACGATTTCTTTGGGTGGAATTTTACTCTACAGTTTTACGGCTTTCAGGGAAGTAATGACAAATGAACTTATAGATAAAGCTCGAAACTATGCCCTGATAGCAGCACTCGCGCGAAAAATCACGGAGATGTTGGAAATCGTCTTCGCAGATTTTCGCAAGCCGAGAAACACATGCGCGGAGGAAACGCAAACTCTAACGCGCACGATGGCGGAACTGCGGCAGGCGGGTCATTACTTTAAAGTCAATTAAATAACGCGCTCACTGAATCGACAGTAAGCGCATTCCATAAATATGGTTTCAACAAGCTGTTAGTTTGTCTTGTAGTTATTATTCTTCGTCAGAGCTGTTTTGCAGGCAGGCTCCAAAGAAGCTTCGTTCGCCTTGAGGCAATTGTAAATTCTGCCTTCGCCGGGTTCAACAGTTGAACAGAACTTTGCAATATCATTCTGGCAGTTTGCCATTTTAGCTTTTACGTTTTTCTGAACCTCGTCTACATGAGCAGCACACTCAGGAGTAAGGCTTGCCTTGTTGGCAGACAAACACTGGTAAATTCTTCCCTGGCCTGGTTTTACATCTTTGCAAAATTTCTGCGAATCGGCGCGGCACACAGCATGACCCTTCTGTCCCTGCTGGGCTGTAAGAGCAGTTGCAAAAACCAGCATTCCAATCATCAACATTGTTTTTTTCATAGTTTCTCCTTGTCCATCGCGAAGACGGTCAATCATAGAAAAAAA
>DYPL01000004.1:0-6085 GCA_020719945.1 Turneriella parva | reverse complement strand
TTTTTTTCATAGTTTCTCCTTGTCCATCGCGAAGACGGTCAATCATAGAAAAAAAAAATCCGCGTCAAGCAAATTTGTTGACCGGCAAAATCTGTCCCGCTCTTCATCCGCATGCGCTTTTTTCCCGCAATCGTTGCACTGTTCCTGCTATTGGAATGGGCCATGTTCAACAAAGCAGTGCCAGACGCAACCGAAGCCCAAAAAATGGAATGGTCACAGCACCTGACGGCAACACACTCGGCAGCCATTGCCATCCTCGCCGCCCTTGCCCTGTACCAGATCTGGGTTTTCAAGGGACGCCCCAAGGACGAAAGCCCTCTCTATCTTTCCGGCATGCTCGTATCTGCGGCTGCGCATTTTATATGGGAATGGAATATGACTGGACTCACAGCCGAAAAATTCAATCCCGTATTTTTATCGCTTCTCTTTGCGTTTTCTGCTCTCTTTTACAAAACGGCGTTCCGATACAGGGCAACCGTTCTCTATCTTCCCAGTGCCGTTGCCATTGCCGTAAATATTTATGCAATTTTTGTTCTGAATAAACAACACGCTATCTATTTGTCCTTGACTGCGTTATGGCTTTCTGTTCTAACAGCCGCCGTTTTTCTATCTGCGGCAATCCTTTTCAAAAAGAAGGACGCCACGGCCTATTCTCTCGCCCTGTTTTTTTTGCTTCCGGCTGCCCTTATAGACCACGCGGCAGCGCGCGGCTTGCTGTCCATCCCACTGGTCTTTCCGTATCTTTTGTTTTATTATCTTCTTTTGCACAGCCTTACACTGTCACGCAATCTTGCAGCCAGACAGGCAGAATTTGAATCTCTGGGCCAGTTCCACAATCATTCGTCCCAAATCCTGATAGCAGATAAAAAATATTCCCTCAACTTAGGAGCACGGGAAAGCGATTCGGTTCAAGAGATAGCCAACGCTGTATCTCTAAAGGCTGTTATTTCTGCATTTGCAGATAAAAATGCGCGATCGCCGGAGGCATGGCTTGCAGCGGTTCAGGAAGGGATCGCGCGCGCAAACCTGGAATCCAGTTTTTGGATAGGACTTAGCGATAACGCTACCGGAAATCTGTACTTCACTTCTCAAAACGTGCGCGACCCGACTCTGTTGCGGGGCAAGGAAAAAATCCTGTTGCAGCCACAGAATTTTGCACACCCGCAAAAAGCAATTCTTGCTGTTCCACTCCAGAAAGGCGACGCCCTGCTTTTGCATTCCCAAAGCAAAAATTCTATTTCCATTTTCCCAGAAAATGCCATTCCATTGCCTCCCGTGACAAGAGCAGAACTTCTTTCGCTGCGCTCTCTGGTTCGCGATAAAAAATTTTCGGAGGCGGCTCAAAAAACAGGCGAACTGCTTGAACGGGGAGAAACCGACTCGCTGTTTTTATTATTTGCAGCCAAAGTTTTTCGCCACGCAGGTGAACAGCAAAAGGCCTTACTGCTCGCAGAAAAACTGTATCTGCGCGAAGGCCAGAATGCAGAGGTTCGCAAAGAATGGCTGCGCGCCAAAAAGCTGTTGTCTAAGTAACTTCTGGACGCGAAGCGAGACGAAGGTAAACTTCTTCAGAGATTACCCAAATAAATCTACTTTTAGCGGGGAAGATTCTGGATGGAGCGCATAGCCGCTTCATAAAAACTTTTCTTCTCTATAAATTCGTAGATGATGGATTTGTCTTTTATCGTTTTAGACAAAACGCCGCGCCTGGTTTGCGTAAGCATAATGGAAAAATCTCTGTGGCGAAAAGACATGCTCTTAAGAGTGTTATCCCGGTTATACTGAAACAACACGCGATAGCGCTCAGAGCCAATCAGCATATAGCCATCTACCGGTAACACCCATTGTCCAGATTTTTCAAACCGGGAGCTTTCCAGCCATGCCTGGCTTGCGCGGTTTGGCGCTTCGAGCGGAAAAAATGGAATGGCAAAAAATGAATTGCGTAGAACTTTCTGGTTGAGAGTTCCTGTAGCCACAAGCCGCACGGGCTCGTTGCCAATAAATGTGAGTTCCCAGTCTGGCCGGCCCGTTTTTCCCGGAGGAGGAGAAACCAGAGTAGAAGAAGTGGTTCTGTCTATATTGACTTTTAGGGGGTACACTTCCTCTCCGTAGTATAAAAAGACTGTACCACGGAATCCTTTGTTGTCGCGCCTGTCTATAGAATAATGGAAATACTCACCCCCCGGAATTCCACCACTGATATAAGACAATACTTTTGTATTTCCTATAAGGTCGTGGATATAGCGAAATTCAAAAAAGGCTTTGCCCGTAACAATAAAATACGGGAGAGATCTCTCTCCATCGCGCTGGTAATATATTCTGGCATTGCCATGGGGTGCATACGGAACTTTTTCCTGTACATAGATGGGCATCAGATACGCGTGAGGAAAGTCGACGCGGGAAGCCTCGCTAAACAGATACTGTTCTTCTGCGTCGCGAAAATTGAACTCTTCGGATAGAGGAAACACAGGCCACACAATTGCGAGCGCAGCCATCCAGCCCCACACAGATTTCACGGGAAAAGGTTCACACAAGGCACAGGCTGCAAAGTGTATTTTTCCCGCATCGCAATTTTATTGACATTCCCCCTTGGTGCAATCCTTGTTCCACGACGCCGGATAAAATAAAAAGTTTTACCGTGTCAATTGACCGCTTTGGAAATGCGACGGCCAATCTTGAATTTTATACGCGCGAAGCGTACCAGACAGATTCCATTTTATTTATGCATGCGGGAGACGCTCCGTTTTTATAGCAGGAGGTTTCCAGAATTCTATTCTCAAAGCAAGAAGAACAATCGCCAGACTGATATCTCTTGACGCTTTGGCCCGCAGCATATCTGCTGCTGAATGCAACAATGCACAATGAAAACCCGCTGGGGCAATCTTCTTTTGAAACTGGAGGGCGGGAAAATTATCTCAACAGGATTTCAAAGCGAATCTGTAAAACAATGCCCCGCCAATCTGGAAGAATTGTTGTCTGGCTATTTTGAATCCATGTCTCCGGAAACCGTAACCAGCATTCTGCCCCATCTTTCCATCAATCAAATCCAACCCTTTTCGCTTTCAGTGCTCCGCACTCTTACAGAAATTCCAGAGGGAAAAGTAACTACCTATAAAGAAATAGCGCGCAGACTGGGAGATGCCAATGCAGCCAGAACGGTTGGAACCATACTTTCCAAAAATCTCTGGCCCCTCCTGTTTCCCTGCCACAGAGTTGTTCCTTCCAGTTATGCAATCGGAAAATACATATGGGGGGAAAACCAGAAGATTCTGTTTTTAAGAAAAGAAGGGGTAACGATAGAAGAAGAAGCCGGCGGACATTTTGTTTCTCCTGAGTATGTTCTCACATACAGGGACGCATGGCAGGCCATGGATACCTTAAACTAAAAATGGCGATACCCGGTGCCGAATGCTACGGGCAGCTTTTTCTCGCCCCAAAAAAAAGAAACTCCCCTGCCAGGGGAAGCGCTTCCAATAATGGCGAAATCTTTTCGCACGGGAAGAGACAATACACATTCCTGCGGAACTATGGCAACAGCGGCAAAATCCTCTGCAGCATTCAATAAAATCTCCTGCTTCTGTTTTTCGGGAAGAAGCTCCACAAAAGGTGATGCACTCACCCTGGAGAGATCTACATGCAGCTGTATCCCGGAGGCATCCGAAAGCAACTGCATGGTCTCGACCAGAGAATCACTCTGGTCAATGGAAGCAAGCGCGCAATGCTGCCATTCTCTAAAAGAACGCCGTGCGCGCGGCGATAAAAATGCCTCCCGAATAGCACCAAGGGAATCGCGAAGCTCCGCGTGGGATTCTATAAACCCAGGGTTCTGAAAACTGCGCAAACCAAGCTCACTGCCCCCCATATATCCATCTGCCACGAGCAAAGTCCGCAGCGGCATATCCACAACCTTCCGCGAAATAAATTTTTCCGTGGTGCCAAGCAGGGTTAGCGAAAAAACGTCTACAGCAGAAGAAGTTGTATCACCCCCGGCAAGAGCAACGCCATCTTGGGCCAGTAAACTCTCCAGTGAATCCGAAAATGCGCTCATCCACTCAGCATTCATGGCCGTTTGTCCCGAAAGCGACATGGCAAGCAGAGCATACCGGGGCTCTGCACCTTTGACAATTAAATCTGATACATTCATCTCGTAAAGCTTTGTCGCTATTTGTTCCGCAGAAAACCAGTCATGCCGAAAATGAACATCCTGAACGAGAGCATCTACGGCAACGACGACACTGCCGGATTTAGGAAAACCGCTTAGAAGAGCAGCATCGTCGCCAATAAGAGCATTGCCCCGGGCAAGGCGTGCAATCAGATTTCTCTCCCGGTTCATGGAGAAAGACGTCTCGATTTTTCTGCCGCTGCAGAAACAGCTTCCATGACAGAGCCAGCGAAGCCCGCCCGGCGAAGAGCAAAAAGACCCTCTATGGTTGTACCTCCGGGAGAAGTCACATCGTGGATTTTTTCGGCAGCAGAATCTCCACTGCGGCGGAGAAGTTCTGCGGCACCGGCAACCGTTGCAATCGCAAGATTGCGCGCCATGCTGCGGCTTAGTCCTTCGCGAACTCCGGCATCTTCCAAGGATTGAATAAACTCAAATGCGAAGGCCGGGCCAGATCCGGAAAGGCCCGTCACGGCATGCATCTCTTTTTCTGCCTGCACGCGCATAACGATACCACCGGCTGAAAAGATTTCTTCTGCCAAAGATATGTCCTCGCCTGTTACGGTTTCGTCTGCAAAAATAGCGGTAGCACCTTTGCCAACCAAAAAAGGAGTATTTGGCATGGCGCGAATAAAGCGGTGGCTGGAGCGTGCGGCGCTCTTCATGGCAGCTACAGAAACTCCGGCTGCTATGGAAACAAGCAGCTTTTCTCCCGCTATGCTGGAAATAACGTCTGCCGTCTGCGCTGGTTTTACGGCCAGCAAAACCGTACCCGTCTGCGAAACCAAATCGGACAGCGAACCATGGCGAATTATTTTATCGCTTAATTTAAGACCAGCAGAAGGATCGTAGCCGTGCACTTCAAATCCGCGCCGAACCAAAAGCGAGGCAATGGTGCCGCCCATTTTTCCAAGACCAGCAACGAGAATTTTTTTACTCATGCGGGAAACTTTCTTTTCTTTACGCCCTGTCAAGGTGCTTCCTTTGTTCCGGAATGAAACATTTCCGGTTTATTATTCAGGAGAATTTCCCACCGGAAAGACTCGACCGCGCACTGTTTACACTGATCGCAGAAAAGCAAGACGGTATTTCACGGGCTGCCATTCGCCGCAGCATCATGGTGGGTGGAGTTTACGTTAATAAAAAAAGGGTCAAAGTCGCTTCGCGCATGCTCTACCCCGGAGCCCAAGTAGAAATATATTTTAATGATTCCGTTAAAACCAATATGCCAGCTTTTGACGCGACAAAAATTCAAACCCTGTATAAAGACAAATATATTATTGTTGTCAATAAACCTGCCGGGCTGCCCTCGGTTCCCTCTCTCGATAATTCCCGCGATTCGTTAAGCGGAATTCTAGCCAAACAGTTTCCCTACCTCGGTATTCACCACCGCCTAGACAAAGATACGTCTGGCGTTCTGATTTTTGCCATTCACAAAATGTCCAATGGAAACTTATCCGAGATGTTTCAGGAAAGAAAAGCAGAAAAGACCTATCTTGCTGTAGCATCCGGAAAAACGCCGCCCCAAAGCTGGACAGAAAAATCTATAATTGGACGCGCCGAAAAAAAGAAAAATGTATATGCCTCTGGCATAGCCGATGGCCGCGACGCAGAAACACATTTCCGGTTAATTTCAACTTCTGGAAATTATCTGGCTATTGAAGCCGTTCCAGTTACGGGTAGGCCCCACCAGATTCGCGTTCACCTGATGGACTGCGGCTGTCCCATTGTTGGCGACACCCAGTATGGTTCCCGCGAAAAAAGCCGCGTCCTGCTTCACGCTTATAAGCTGAAAATCCTGCACCCCGTTTCGGGCAAATCAATGGAATTTATCGCACCCCTGCCAGAAGACATGCAACAGTTTTTTCAAGAATTATTGGAATAGATTTTGGATTCTTTTTTAAGTATCCTCTGAAAAAGTCC
>DYPL01000003.1:55281-81719 GCA_020719945.1 Turneriella parva | reverse complement strand
TTTGCCCGTGTTTTGCGATCTGAAAAAGTCCAAGGATGGACTGTTTCAGATGTTACTTAATAAAAGCCAGAGATACCATAATATAAACACTTGGCCTTTTGTGCCATTTTTTCTGTAGACCGGGAGCAGAGTTTTGCGGGAGCGTGTCCCGTGAAGCATTTTACAATGGAGACAGCCCGGCGGGAAGACTGTCCCGCGTTAGAAAAAATGGAATGCAGCAGCTTTGACCATTGCTGGAAACAGCAGGATTTCGAGGCATTGATAGAGCGTGGAGGTCTCGTTCTGTTTTACAGAAATGCCGGCTATATTGCCCTGGAACTTCTTTCGGACGAAGCCGAAATTTTCCGTCTTGCCGTTGTTCCAGAGCTGCGAAGACAGGGAATTGCAACCTCACTTGTACGAGAAGCCTTGAGACGCATCGAGGAGCAGGACTGCGAGAATATATTTCTGGAAGTATCCGCCGCTAACGAATCCGCCGCGTTGTTTTACCAGCGCCAAGGATTTTCCCAGACAGGGCTGCGCAAAAAATATTATCGAGATGGAAGCGATGCAATTCTAATGCACCGGAAAATACTTGACTTGTCAGAAAAAAGTAGCAGTAAAACCAATGAGTGAAATATACAAACCTGTAGAGATTCATCCGGAAAACGCCGCTGCTGCTCATGTTAACTCCATGGAGCAATACCATGCCCTGTATAAAGAGTCTATCGAACAACCAGAGCAATTCTGGGCCAAACTGGCAGAAGAACATCTTACCTGGTTTCGCAAGTGGGACAAGGTTCTTGAGAACAATTTTACCAATGCCAGAGTGACTTGGTTTTCCGGTGCAAAACTCAACCTGAGTTACAACGCTCTCGACAGACATATATCTACCCCGCGAAAAAACAAAGCGGCTCTTATATGGGAAGGAGACTTTCCCGATGAGTCAAGAACGTATACATACCAGCAACTGCACAGAGAAGTCAGCCGTTTTGCCAATGTTCTAAAAAAGCACGGAGTGAAAAAAGGGGAAACCGTTACCATATACCTCCCCATGATTCCCGAGCTTGCAGTAGCTGTACTTGCCTGTGCAAGAATCGGCGCTATTCACTCCGTCGTATTTGGTGGATTTTCTCCCGATGCGCTGCGCGACCGCATTCTCGATGCAAAATCTTCCATCGTTATTACCTCGGATGGGGCGAATAGAGGGGGCAAAACAATCCCCATGAAACAGAATGCCGATGCCGCCGTAGAGCAGACTCCCGATGTCCGCAAAGTATTTGTTGTACGACGTACGGGCCATGACCTGTACCACTGGAAAGAAGGGCGCGACTACTGGTACCACCACGAAATGCGGTCCGACGAAATATCGGATCACTGTCCGGCAGAAGAAATGGACGCAGAAGATCCTCTTTTCATTCTGTATACTTCTGGTTCAACGGGAAAACCCAAAGGAGTACTGCACACGACGGCCGGCTACGGATTATACGCTTCTGTAACGCATAAGTATATTTTTGACATCCGTGAGTCCGATACCTATTTTTCAACAGCCGATATCGGGTGGGTAACAGGGCACAGCTATATTCTCTACGGACCGCTCATCAATGGAGCCACTTCCCTCATGTTTGAGGGAATTCCTACATTCCCCGAAAATGACCGCTACTGGAAAATGGTAGAAAAATACAAAGTAAATATCTTTTACACAGCTCCAACGGCCATCAGGGCACTCATGCGGTTTGGAAATGGACCGGTAGAAAAACATGATCTGTCTTCCTTGAGACTTCTCGGAAGTGTGGGAGAACCCATCAATCCTGAAGCATGGCGCTGGTATTTTAATGTTGTCGGCAAAGGAAAATCACCCATTGTCGATACATGGTGGCAGACAGAGACGGGAGGAATCATGATATCTGCCCTGCCGGGAGTTACTCCCATGAAACCCGGTTCTGCCACGCTGCCTTTCTTTGGAATTGAACCTGTTCTGGTAGATGCAGAAGGGAAAGAGCTCTCCGGAGCCACCGAAGGAAACCTCTGCATTAAATCACCCTGGCCATCCATGATGCGCGGAGTCTATGGCGACCCGGAACGCTTTTTCCAAACCTATTTTGCAACCTTTCCTGGGTATTATTTTACTGGCGATGGAGCAAGGCGCGACGAAGACGGATATTACTGGATCACGGGACGCGTAGACGACGTTCTCAACGTTTCGGGACACAGACTCGGAACAGCGGAAATTGAATCTGCTCTCGTTCTCCATTCAAAAGTAGCAGAGGCTGCTGTCGTTGGCTATCCACACGATATCAAGGGGCAGGGTATTTATGTCTACGTCACGCTCATTGCCGGGGCAGTGCCGGGAGAACAACTGAAAGAAGAACTCATTCGACAGGTTTCTGCCGAACTTTCAGCCATTGCAAAGCCGGATATAATCCAGTTTGCTCCCGGTCTTCCCAAAACGCGAAGCGGAAAAATTATGCGCCGCATTTTAAGAAAAATTGCAGCGGGCGAAGTCGACCAACTTGGAGATACGAGCACTCTGGCAGACCCATCGGTTGTCGATGATCTCGTGAAACACCGGGAACACAAGTGATTCTGGTGTCGCAGAGCGATCTGCGTTCAGCAGGCTTTCATTCCGATTACCCCGAAGATTTTCGCGGTACCGGTTTTGCCATCGACAGCCGAAAAGTAAAACGGGGCGACATTTTTATTGGTCTCGATGGAGTTTCCCAAAAAGGAGCGGACTTTGCGCTTATGGCTCTTGAGAAAGGAGCTGTAGCTGCCCTGCTTCCCGACAGCTCGCGCAGAGATGTATTCAAAGATCGGCCCGTTTTTTTTTCAAAGGATTTCTTTTCGTCCCTTGGGAAACTTTTATACGGCGGAATAGATCCAAAGCTGTTTCCTAAAATTGTAGCCGTTACGGGAACCAATGGAAAAACAACGATTGCATGGTCTCTGGCTCAGGCCCTGCGGGGACTCGGCCAAAGCGCTGTGTACGCCGGAACAATCGGCATAGATTATGGCAATGGACCGGAAAAGACAGGTCTCACCACGCCCGATATTCTTACAATTTCCAGTATGGTGCACAAGGCTGCTCAAGAGAAGATTCCTTGGATTATTCTCGAAGCGAGTTCACATGGAATCGAACAGGGGCGCCTAGCCGGTTTGCCCCTGTTTGCAGCTTTGTTTACCAATCTCACTCCGGATCACCTCGATTATCACAAAACCATGGAAAATTATTTTTCGGCCAAAAGCCGATTATTTGAAGAGGCTTCTTCGGAAACTTTTTTTATCATTAATACAGAAGACCAGTACGGAGATCAATTGTATCAAAAGTACAGGGGAAGGCTGAGAGTAACGGGCATTGGAAAGGAGGCAGTTCTCGAGAATATGCATCCCGCTCTGGAGAAAAGTTCTGCTACCTTGAGCATGGATGGCAATTCCTTTCCCATAGTACTGCCACTTCCCGGACGCTACAATATTCTGAATTCAGTTTTTATTTTTCTTGTTCTTATGGCTGCCGGGTTTGAGCCACAGATAGTTTTGCGACAACTCGCAGAAATGTCTCTTCCGCCGGGTCGCATGGAAAAAATTTCCATTTCCAAAAATCGCCTGATCGTTGTCGACTATGCGCATACTCCGGATGCCATTTCCAAAGCGATTGACGCATTGCGCGAGAGCGGAACGCAAACTCTCTCCATCGTTCTTGGAGCAGGGGGAGACAGGGATAAAGAAAAAAGACCTTTGATGGGAAAAGCCGCATCGAAAGCAGATGTCGTGTACCTCACGAGCGACAATCCGCGCAGCGAGAATCCCATGGACATTATTGCGCAAATACAATCGGGGGTTAGGGATAAGAAAACAGTGATTGAGCCCGATCGAAAAAAAGCATTCGAACGTGCAATCTCCGAATTGCCTCCTGGCGGTGTGCTCCTTCTTGCAGGAAAGGGGCATGAAAACACACAACAAATTGGAGATACATTTTTACCATTTAACGATGCAGAAGTTGTCCGGGAGATTGCCCTTGCAGAATCTTAATATACCTGTCAAAAAGCTTTCGGATTATTTTATAGAGGCTGACAGCGAAGAACTTGTCATTCACTCTATACAGACAGATACGAGAAAAGACCTTCAAGGTTCGTGGTTTATTGCACTGAAGGGAGAAAATCATAATGGCCACGATTATATTGAGACGGCCATACGCTCTGGCGCTCAGGGAATCATTCTTTCCGAAGGAATTGCCCCGCAATCGATACCATCTATCTATGTCTTCGATACGACAGAATTTCTTGGCCATCTGGCATCTTACTGGCGGGATACTCTCCAGCCTTTTGTTATTGGCGTTACTGGCTCTAATGGAAAAACAAGTACAAAGGATTTTATAGCCCATTTGTTTCGCTCCCTGTATGGCGAAGAATCGGTGCTCGCCACTGCGGGTAATCTCAACAATCACTTTGGGGTTCCATTTACTCTGCTCAATCTTACGCCAACGCACCGCATTGCAATAATTGAGATGGGAATGAATCATCCCGGAGAAATTGAACGACTGAGCCACATTGCAAAACCAGATATTTCCATAATCACGTCCATCGCAGAGGGGCATATTGGGCACATGGGAGGGCTGGATGCTATTGCACGGGAAAAGGCTTCCATCGCAGCGGGGACAACGGGAAAAAGGATTATTCTGCACCCGGAACTGGAACAGTTTCCTGCCCTTTTGGCCACACTGCAAAAATATTCTGCTACGGTTATTCATCCTGTTCCCGTATCTTACCAGAAAAATGATTCCACCGGACAGATTGATTTTACGTACAGAAATTGCAGTGCCAGTTTTCCCATACCCGGGGAACACCAGTGGAAGAATTTTTTGCTCGCTGTAACAGCTTTCTCGCAGTCCCTGCCGGCATTGACAGAACAGGAACTGTGTCGTGCGTTTTCCAGAATTTCCGAACTGCACAGCCCCAAAGGTCGTATGAATCGTCTGGTTTCTGGGTCGCTGATTTTATGGGATGATACCTACAATGCAAATCCGGCTTCATTTCTCGCGGCATTGCAAACGGCGGGCGGCAACGAAACCGCAGGCGTATTTGGAGAGATGAGAGAACTTGGCGAACAGTCGGTTTCACTGCACCGACAGCTTGCCGTAGATTCGGCCAGGCATCTCGCCAAACTTGTCTTTGTTACAGACAAGGAGGAGCTTGCCAGTGCCATTCGTGAGGGCTGGGCCGATGGCAGAGGGCTTTCGGAAAATCTGCTTGTGACTTTTCAGAAAGATTGCGCGGCAGTTCGAGGCTTTGTTGTATCTGGCTCTGGAATACGGCAGATTTTATTCAAGGGGTCGCGCGGAGCAAAAATGGAAGAGTGGATTTCCTGTTTTCAGGAAATATGATATTCATATCCCTGCGGTATGGCAACCGTATTGGGAAATATTTTTTGGGCGCTTGCTTCCATGGCTTTTAGATCAGCATCCGAATGCGTTGGATCGTGATGAATTAAGTGCAGCTCCCCAATTTTTCCCTGCTCTGCTATCCAGGCTCCGATGGCATAGGTAGAATGCCCCCATCCGGTTTTTCCTTTTTCGTATTCTTCCGGTGTGTATTGCGCATCGATAGCGATGGCTTTTGCCCCCTCCGCAAATTCTGCCAGTTTGCTTTCCATTCCATTACCATGCTCAAAATCTGTGGCAAAAACGTAGTCTCCTTCGGGGGTGGAAAAACGGTACGCGAGGGTACTGTTGGGATGCTGCATCCGGAGAATGTGGATTTCCAGATTTCCAAAACGAAGCGGCGTATTAGGAATTATTTCATGAAACGTAATTTCGGAGCTCATCTGGTGGGTGGCTACAGGAAAGTACATGAACTGCTGCTGCATATGCAGAGTCTTTTGGATCGTCCAGGTTTCCATTTCTTCCTTTCCGTTATCCTGTATTGTTGGGATTGTTTTGGTTTCGCCGTAAATTTCAAAACGATTGCCTGGGATATACGCTGGAACAAAGAATGGGAATCCCTGTATATGGTCCCAATGGGTGTGGGTAAAGAGAATGCGCGCCATTCCCTTGCCAGAGGCAAAGCCCTCGCGCAACAGGTCGGCTCCTAAAATGCGAATCCCGGTTCCCGCATCGAGGATAAATTTTTCTCCCCGGTACTCCACGAGAACGCAGGTGGTCTCGCCCCCAAAAAAATCAAAGCCGGGACCAGAGACCGGAATGGATCCGCGAACACCGTAATATTTTACACGCAGGCTCATACTATTTCGTATACTATCGGCAGAAAGAGATGTATTCTCTTTTATTTTTGAGAAAAATGGCGTATATCTGTTCCCTCAGACGCATAAATAATATTTTCTGCTATGTTCACGGCATGGTCTGCTATTCTCTCCAGAGACTTGGCCATAAACGTTGTGCGCAAATCGCCGGGATACTTCTTCAAAATATCGTAAAACAGAGAATCTATTGTGTCATCCTGGGAGATAATAATTCTTCCCGCGTTAGGATCGCGAGACATCAAAAGGTCAAACGAGGAAAGTGCAATGCCGGTAGAGAGTTCACTCAAAGAAACAAGTTCTTCCGGAAGCGGTTCCTGGGCTTTAGAATAATCTCTCGAAAGATTTTTACATTCATCACCAATTCTTTCGAGATCGGATGTCATTTTGAGTACTGACACAATATAACGCAATTCGCTTGCATGGGGAGAATGCCGTGCAATATACTCTATCGCGAGTTCATCGATTTTCTTTTCGAGACTATCAATGACCTTGTCTTTCTGCTGCATGGTTTGGTAATCGGGTGCTTTCCCCGCGTTGATGGAATCCGCTGAATAGTGCAGCATGGCAGCGAGTTCAGCAGTGATTTGTTCAATTGTTTTTTCTATTTCGGAGGCTTTTTTCTGTTCCATTATCCAAATCTCCCTGTAATATAGTTTTCTGTGAATTCTTTCGCTGGCCTTGTAAACAGACGATTCGTGGGAGCATGCTCTACCACTCTGCCTTCGTAAAGAAAAACCGTATAATCTGACAACCGCGCTGCCTGCTGTATATTTTGAGTAATCAGCAAAATGGTCATTTGTTCTTTTACATCGAGCAAAAGTTCTTCAATAATCTGAACGCTGAAATAGTCGAGAGCAGCTGTAGGCTCATTGAGAAGGAGGATGGACGGCTGCAATGCAAGTACTCTTGCCAGGCCAAGTCTTTGTCGGGCCGAAGGCTTTAGAGAAATAGCCGGAGTCTGTAACTGGTCAATGTACTCTTTCCAGAGACCAGTTTTTCGAAGAACATCTTCGAGCAGATTTTCTCGCTCACTTTTTTCTGTTCCCGCATACTCCATGGCCAGTTCAATATTCTTGCGTATGCTCAAGGGAAAGGGTGCAGAATCGGGAAACAGCATGGCTGCGTACTGCCTCAATCGGGAAAGAGAAATTTGCGGAGAATGAACATCGCCTAACTGGTCGATGATGATTCTCCCACTGTAGCTGACAGGTCGAAATGCCTCGTTCATGCGGTTTATGCACTGGAGCAATTCTGATTTGCCACTACCCGTAGGTCCAATGATGGAGGTGATCGATTTCTCGGGTATTTCGAGATCGATAGAGTCGAGAATCTTTGTATTTCGGGATACTAGAGTCAGCTCTTCTATTCTGATTTTTATATCATCCATTTTGGGGTTTCCCTCCTTGCATGTTACCCATGACAGAAATAATAAAAGACATAAAACTTAAGCCGGCCGTCAGCATAAGCAGCAGGAGAGCCGTATAAAAGGCGGGATCTCCCGAGAGAATTTCTGAAAACAAATGCAGGGAAAGCGGTCCGTGGCTGGTATTTGTATGAAAAGAGTATAAGAACATAAAAGGAGCTGTCTCACCCGATACCCTCGCCATGGAATACAGAGTTGCCTGGGCAAGCTGCCTTCCGGAGGTGCGCGAAAGAAGAAATATAAAATCGTGGGGGGCTAATCCCAAAACCAGTGCCTCTCTATAAAGCTCACGCAATGCCTGGAGCAGAATTTCGTAATACTCGGCGTACAGGTGTACAAAAAAAACAACGAAGAAGATTCCGGCAACAGCAGCTTCTATCGGTATATGCAGGGCCAGAAAACTGGAGCCAAGTGCCATGGCAGCCAACGCAAAAAAAATGCCCGGCAGAGATTGCGCGTATGTCACCAGATTAACCTTTTTTTTCCATGGTCTATAAGCGATAAGATCAGCGGATACCCCGGATAAAGACAAAGGAACAGCGAGAAAGACGGACAGTGCCAACAATCCCATTGTCCGGAACAGCGATTGGGCCGGAAAACTCTGTTGCGCCGGCGATTGACCTGACAAAGCAGAATAGAATATGGCAAGGATGAGAATGAGCAGGGATAACAATCCGGCAATGCTTGTTGCAGCAGCGATTAGTCCAATGGGTCCGGAAAGTCTGTTAGGAAAGTTCATGCTCTTCTCCATTTACTTGATGAAAGATCCCCTCAAACAGTCTCGACAGGAAAAAAGAAGCGAGGGAGAGGAGCAGCAGTATGATTCCTGCCAAATAACCCTTTCCGGTTTCTGTGAGCATAAGACCGGAAATATGAGCAGGCAATGGGATAAAATTGTGATTTCGAGAAAGGGGGGCAAACAGAAAAAAAACGATGATGGATTCTCCGGCCACCCTCGCAAAGCTGCTGAAGAATACGGATAGAGAAGCCGGGACGAGTAACGGATACCCAACCCGAAATCCTGCCCCCCAGTCCGAGCCGATCGCAATTGTGTCCCTGCGAAGTGAAGCTGGAATTTTATGAAAAAAGTACAGCAATCGAATTGTCATTTGAGGAAACGTGAAACCAGCCAGAAAGAACACGGATAATGCAACCAGGAAGACAGTACCTTCGTGCGGAAACAGGGGCAGGACGAAGGTTATGGCCGCAAAGGCGAGCAGCACTCCAGGCACGGCGCGGGCAGAATATATGATTCCATAGAGGAAATTTGCCAACGGTTTTTCCAGGAGATACGTAATCACGACAGAAAGCGAGAAAGCAAAAGGAAATGCGAGTAACAGGGCCAGGAAAGTAATGGCAGCAGAAGCCAAAAGCATTGACAGGACAGAAAAGATGGATTCCGTTCCGGAAAGATAAGAAGTAAACGCGGCCCCGCCAATCAAGAGGGCGGAAACGAGCAGAACAACACTTAGGAAAAATAAAATTCCAATTCCCGCTTTCCCCGTTGTTCTTTTGAACCAGACTGGTGACATGATCGGTCAAAGTACAGGCTTCCATTTTTTCCGCAAGCAAAAAGCAATTCATGAAACAAATTCTGCTTGGCGTTTCCCCGATCCAGAAACGGCAGATTCCGATGGATTTCTCGGCGCCGGTGCAGACCTTGAACCGGCTACATTGCTCCATGCCTATTCGCTTGGAATTTTTCCCTGGTTTCATTCGGAAATACCGCACTGGTTTTCTCCGCCCCGCAGATTTATCATCCTACCTGAAAACTTTAGAATTCCGCGAACCGTGCAGAAACAAATCCTACGAAACAGTTGGCAAACCAGTCTGGATCAAAATTTTAGCAGAGTCATGGAGGAGTGTTCGCAACGGGAAGAGGGTACCTGGATTAATCCTGTCATGAAAATCGGATATTCAGCTCTGCATGAGCATGGATATGCTCACTCTCTCGAAGTGTATGATAGAGATAAATTGATTGGAGGAATATATGGAGTTTCTATCGGAAAAATGTTTGCAGCAGAGTCTATGTTTTACAGAGAATCGGGAGCTTCGCAGTTGGCTCTCGTGCAACTGGCCACGTATTTATTTGGCAGAGGATTTCATTTTATCGATGCCCAGGTCTATTCTGAACATGTAGCCAGATTTGGTGCTATAGAGATTCCACGCCAAAATTTTCTACAACGGCTTAACCTGAGTCTTCGCGAACCAACTTGTACAGGGAGATGGGGGCCTATGGAATAACGCCATAGAGGGATTGTTTCTACAACCATGGGGGAACGATATAACAATTCTATAAGAATAGAATAACTGCAGGCGCTTTGGCTATGATTATTTTCTGCCGGCAAAAAAGCACCCCGCGCGCAGCGCCAGACCAAAAAAGAATTTTTCGCTTAGAGAGGCTTCTGCGCTTTGTCCCATGGAACAATATCCTGTATACAGGGGAAAAGTCAGGAATGTATACGATCTGGGAGACCAGCTTCTCATGGTAGCATCGGATCGTTTTTCTGCTTTTGATGTAGTTTTTCAAGAACTGATTCCTGGAAAAGGAAAAATCCTCACAGAAATTGCAGCCCACTGGTTTACCATACTTCCCATTCGCAGCCATTTTATTTCTGTTAATCCGGCAGATTTTCCGGAGCAGTTTCGCAATGCTGATTTTGAAGGGCGCTCCATGCTTGTTCAAAAGGCCAAAAGAATTGATTATGAATGCGTCGTGCGCGGCGCCTTAATGGGTTCAGGATACAAAGAATACACAAGCTCAGGCACGCTTGCCGGTAGTCCTTTGCCGATGGGAATTCGCCAGGGAGAGCTGTTGTCCAGTCCTGTCTTTACGCCGGCCCGCAAAAATGACATGGGGCACGACGAAAACATTTCGATAGTGCAAATGGAAAAAGAAGCAGGAAGAGAGCTTACCCAAAAACTTGCATCGCTTTCCATGGAGCTTTTTCAATTTGCTGCAGAAAGGCTCGCTACCGAGGGAATTATTATTCTCGATACAAAATTTGAATTTGGATTGATTGGAGAGGAAATAATTCTTATTGATGAAGTGCTCACTCCCGATTCTTCACGCTTTGCTTTTAAGGAAGATTACCAAAAAGCAATCAATCAAGGGGAGCAAATCCCTACACTCGATAAACAGGTTGTTCGCGATTATCTGGAATCTATTGTCTGGGATAAAAATCCACCCCCACCACCTTTGCCGAAAGAAATCGTTGACACCCTCATGGCTCGCTATGAAACAATGAAGGAGAAAATACTATGCATTACTTAGGAACAGCAACCGTCAAATTTAAACAATCCGTATTGGAACCCCAGGGAAAGGCTATTCAGCTTTCTCTGCACGAAAACGGCTACAAAGGCATAGAACTTGTTCGCGTGGGAAAACACATTGAAGTAACGCTTCAGGCGGAGAGCATAGAAGAAGCCCGCTCCAACATGAATCAGATAGCCGAAGAACTTCTGTATAATCCCGTTATGGAAGTCTGTGAAATCCATGTGGAGGAGATCCAAGCCAAATGAAAGCGGGCATTCTGACATTTCCAGGCAGTAATTGCGATAAAGATCTTGGCAATGTGCTGCGGGAATTTTACGGTATCGAAGTAGAGTATCTGTGGCATACATCTGCGTTTGCTATCGAACATGATCTGTATTTTGTTCCCGGTGGTTTTTCGTATGGCGACTATCTTCGCAGCGGGGCCATGGCAGCTAAGGCGCCATCGCTTAAATCGTTACGGGAAGCATCGGAAAAAGGGCGCGTAATTACTGGAATATGCAACGGTTTTCAAATATTGACAGAAGCCCATTTGCTCCCTGGCGCTCTCATACGCAATGATTCTTTAAAGCATATTTGCGAATGGGTAGATCTTAAAGGCGAGGGGGAGTTTTCGTTTTTGCCAGAGGACTTTGCTCTTCCTGTTTCCCATTCAGAAGGAAATTATCTGATCGACCCCGATGGCTTGCAATCTCTTGAAGAGAACCAGCAGATTATTCTTCGCTACCGAAAAAACCCCAATGGATCTGTTGCCGATATTGCGGGCATACAAAGTGCGAATGGTAGAATTATTGGCCTCATGCCGCATCCCGAACGAGCCTTTTTTCCCGCAATGGATTACAATCAGTCCCTTCCCATTCCCGGGAAAACTTTTCTCGACAGAATTTTTGCACGGGTGTAATGCCAACGGGAACAATTACCGGGGTTTTTGGTGCCTACTTTCATCTGAGATCCAAAGATGATAACAGGTTCTACCTCGCTAAACCGGGAGGCAGGCTTCGCCTCAAAGGTGCACGAGAAAACCGTGGTCATTTGCTGGCCATTGGCCTGTCTGTTGAATTTGAACCACTGGTGCATACCGGGGCGGGCGAGATGAACGCAATCATTACAGATGTTCATCCTCCTGTAAATTTAGTTAGAAGAGCATCCGTCGATAGAATACAGACTCTGGGAGCCAATCTCGAATCTGTGGCCATTATTTCTACCTTCGCTGAACCTGGTTTTAATTCGGGGTTTATTGACAGAGTCCTGGTGGAGGCAGAAGATAATTCTATTCCCTTTTATCTCATTGTCAATAAATACGATTTATTGGATGAGATACCGGACAATGACAAATCTTCTATGGAAGAAAAAATTTCCGTTTATGAATCTCTTGGCTATACTGTTTTTCGCGAATCGTTCCGGCAGAGAGTCTCTCCTGAATTGAGAAATCTTTTTGCAAATAAACGAACTCTTCTGCTTGGCCAATCCGGAGTCGGAAAAAGCACTCTGTTGAACCTGCTGAGCGGCAGGGCTGTAATGCAAACACAGGAAATTGGTTATGCATCCAAAGGCCGCCACACTACAACTAATCCCGTTCTGCTGGAAGCAGAAAATAATGCCTGGATTATTGACATGCCGGGAGTGCGTGAATTTGGACTATTGCATTGCAGTGAATCTTGCCTGCGCGCTGGATTTCGCGAGTTCAAAGATCTGGAATGCCGGTTTGACAACTGTACCCACACGCATGAACCCGGCTGCGCTGTACGTGAGGCAGTAGAAGAAGGTAGAATTGTACGCTTTCGCTACGAATCCTATTTATCGATTAGAGAAAGCCTGGCAGAAAAATATAAACCGAGGCGGGGAGATTATAGAAATCTCTGATGAATTCCAGACTGTTGCCGATTTTGAAGAAGGCTCATTGCGCGTATATTTTCTCTCGGAATTCCAGCTTGTTCATGCAGAGTGCGGGCGATTTCGTTCAGCGTTGCTCCCGTAGTGGCCACGTCATCTACTATAATGTACTGTTTATCTGGAGACAAACTCTTTTCAATTGTGAAAGAGCCGAGAAGCTCCGCAAATCTATCCCGCCTCTCTTTTTGTTTTTGTTCCTTTTTGCGGGCCTTTTTCTTTACCGCGTTCACAATCTGAATATCGGGTTGAATGAGTTTCCATTCTCGAATCATGGTGAGAACAAGATTGTGTCGTGAGGGGACTGGAAGCAGAATTTGATTTCTACTCGTGCCGCATTCTTCTATTGCGGAAAGGAGAAAGGGCTTTAACAGAGAAACCGCCTTTCGACTTTTATTAAATTTTGCCAATCGAAACAAGGCTTTACGAACACCGGAGTATTCTCCCCCATTGCATTTTTGGGAATAAAATACTTCTCTGGTTTTGCAGTACTGGCATTCCTCATCATTCATCAAATTTCCACAGGTTTGGCAGGGAAGTAAGATTTCAGTGGCGTATAAATTGGTATGGCAATTTTGACACAAAAGGCTTCCGAAAGGAAACGTGTTCCCGCATGCCGGGCAAATTTCAGGGAATATGTATTGTAATGTTACGCTTAAATATTTTGAAGCAGTTTTCGTATCCATTCCTGAATGTTCTCCCTGGAGGGAAGATCTCCAGAAGATGACAATAGTTTTTGTGCGGATTGGTCAATCTCTTTTTCACGATACCCCAGCGAGACCATTGCGGCAACAGCAGCAGAGGGGATAGAGGAGGCGCTTTCTTTTCCAGGCTCGTACAATTGCAGCAGACTCTTTTTTTTCTGATTTCCTTCGAAAAGAATTTTCTCCGCTCGTTGTGCTCCCACACCGGGAACCTTTATCAAAGCTGATTTGTCCTGTTCTACGATAGCATTGACAGTTTCTGCAGGGCCTAAAGCGGATAAAATGGCCATAGATTGTTTTGGACCAATACCGGATAACGATTTGAGTGTATTAAAAAGGTCGCGATCGCTTTTTTGCAGAAAACCAAACAGCTCTTGGGATTCTTCTCGGTACACAGCACTCACGTGCAACAATACAGCTTTACTTGAATCTGCCCTCAGAGTTTCAGAAACATACAAAGGAATATGAATTCCAAAACCAATCTGGTTTGCTTCTACGATACAGAAAAAGGGTTCAAGCGAAATGAGTTCTCCGCGTATGCTGTGTATCATCTTTTTTTACCTGCCAGAAAAGCCGCAATTGCCAGAGCCAATGCATCGGCTGCATCATCGGGAGATGGAATGGAATCCAGTTTCAACATTCTGCGAATCATTTCCTGCATCTGCTTTTTTCCTGCCGTACCGCTTCCAGTCAGCATTTTTTTTAACGCCGTGGGAGAAACTTCGGAACAGTTGATTTTTATTCGGGCCAGACCAAGCAGGACAACGCCCCTTGCCTGGCTCACTTTGATTCCCGTCGTTAGATTTTTCTTCAGGAAAATCTGCTCAATAGTGGCCCCTTGGATGGGATACAGCGACAACAATTCGCTCAGAGAAGCATCCAGAGTAACAAGGCGCTCGCCGTCTTTTTGCTCCGGGCTGGTTTCAATGACACCATGCGTAACATACTGCAATGCAGTTCCTGAAGCCGCAATCACGCCATAACCAAGCCTAGCATACCCGGGATCGAGCCCGAGAAAATAGTTCATTCTTCTTCCGGCAGTTCGACGTTATAGAAAACATTCTGAACATCGTCGTGATTTTCTAATGCGTCAATTAATTTGGCTGCCGATTCCATGGTTTGGGAGTCGGGTTCAAGAACGGCCTGTGGAATATATTTTAATCCGGATTCCAGAATTTCCCACGATTTCTTTTCTGTCAAATCCGAAAAGGCACTGAGTACGGGTGCAAAATCCTCTCTGGATGTAGTGACTACAAAAACAGAATCAGATACTTTTTGAAAATCTTCGGCTCCGGCTTCGAGAGCAACATTCATGAAATCGTCTTCAGAAGTCTCTATGGCATCGATAACAATCTCACCCTTGTATTCAAATAAATAGGACACGGCTCCCGCTTCGGCAAGAGAACCAGCATTTTTAGAAAATATATTTTTGATTTCGGGCAGGGTACGGCTTTTTTTATCGGTCATTACTTCGACCATAATGGCAATGCCACCCACAGCATAGCCTTCGTATACAATTTCCTCAAAAGATACTCCATCGAGATCACCCGTGCCCTTTTTGATGGCTCGTTCAATGTTATCTTTGGGCATATTGGCTGTTCGTGCCTTGAGGACAGCCGCTCTGAGCCGTGGATTTGTTGTTTCGTCTGCACCGCCCAGTTTTGCGGCAACCGTCATTTCTTTTGCTAAGCGCGTAAATACTTTGCCACGCTTTGCGTCGGCTGCAGCCTTTTTATGTTTAATGTTTGCCCATTTAGAATGCCCTGCCATAGGCTTTTCTTAAAAAATCATCTGGCAGGGCAAGCGCTTTTACTGGCGCACGAGAACAATGCTCGCCGCGTCAGATGGATTCAGCAACGAACCGGCAATTTCTTTTTGGGAAGCCACGAAGGCTTTTTCCACGGTGTCTCCTGCGGCAATTTTCGTCGTGTAGATTTCCAGAAACTTAAGGTATACTCCCTTGAGTTCTTCCCTCGTATAAGCAAGCAAATAGGAATTCGTTCCAGCACCTGCCAGTGAGCGAAGAGAAGACACCCCAGTCTGGACGTGGAGAAGGGAATGTGCGTCGGGGGTATTGCCAAGATTAATCTCAGCCGCCTTCAGGGAAGGTTTTCCCAATGTAATTGTTAGAATTCCAGAATACTCGTTGGCTGCCTGCGCTTTCCAGGTTTTTGAAACAGTCGTATCTGGACGTTTCGTGCCGGTAATCCAGATTCGACCTGATTGCCAGGGAAGGTTTTCAAGGCTGTGTCCTGGATTGGCGGGCAAATACCAGTATTCTTTCTCTGCCTTTGTTTTTTCCGCATAGAGACGGGCGGCTTCTTGAGAACTCAGTTTTAGAATACCGCTGCTCCATTCGTACACGCGGCCTTCCAGCTCAAATACACCTTTTGTATCGGACGGCAAATCTTCCAGAGAAATGTTTCTGTCATAGTGCAACCAAGCAGAGAGGGCTTTTGCCGGGTTTTTGGTGGAAAGATAATACCGAACCGAAAAATCGGCTGCCGCACTGGTCAGAGGTTTCGCCATTGCGTCTGCTTTCTGGTTCGACAATTCCAAGATTTTTCTATAATCGCGATCTACAGGATACGCAGACATTGGAATGCTCGTTTCCAAAAGTTCCGGTGAATGATAGATTTGTCTTGCTGCTGCGATGATCCAGGTGCTGCGATTCCCGGAACTCAGAATTTCAGGATTGAAATTGAGGATGGCTGAGAGATGAGCTGCTCCGGTTTCCTGGTGCGAAAGAATAGCGTAGAAATTCCTTCGCTGTATGTTCTTGGTCTGCTTGAGTCTGTCTTTTGCGTGCGAGACGATCAGGGAATTGACCTTTGCATATTCCTTTCCGGTCTGGCTAACCGGGGAAGCCGTTTTTTGCAGCGCTGTCAATAGAATATCTTCCACGAGAAAATCAACGGGGGTGTCGGAATTTATTCTTTTGAGATAGGCCGAAAATTGCTCCTGTATTTTTTCATCATCGCCGCTGTCTTTCAAATGCAGAAGGGCAATAATCTCTGCGATCCTCCCGTCCGCGTGCGAGGAAAATTCATTTTCAATAACCGCAGTTTGTTCATCGTTCAGGACGCGCTCAAGCAGGCGTGCGAAGAGTTTTTCTTCTTCCGTAAGTCCAAACCGATTTTTTGAAAACTCACGCGCCGCAAGAAGGTGGATGGAGTTTTCGCGGGAAGGAAGTTTATCCATTAAATGATTCAGCTTCCGCTCAACAGTCCAGGATGAATCATCCGCTATAAACTCGGGTGAGTTCGCGGCAAGACCTTCTATATTGCCGTTCTCCATTTTTTGGGCATAATAAGACGCCTGCAATAGAGCGCGCGATGGGGGGGAAAACTTCACAGCGTTATCTGTCAGCCAGTCATGCTCCGTCCTTGCGGTATCTGCATCTGCATAGCGTATCAAAGCGGCAAGATAATCGCTCGACATCTTTTCTGAAAAGGTATTTTTTTCGAGAAGGGTTCTAAATCCACTTTTTCCTTCCTCTGTTTTTCCTTCTGACAGCCACAGAGCGTAGCGGTATGCCGCCATGGAAATGTCTTCGTCCAATCCACTTTTCTGGTTGGAATCCCATGCACGGGAAAAGTACGCAGATGCTTTTTGAATTTCTCCTTTTTGGCGACTTTTTTCACTGAGAGACTTAAAATAGCGCGCGTCATCTGCATACAAAGTATTTCTCTCTTGCGGTGAACCAGATACCACTGCAGGGTTTCCCGCCACCGGTAAATTGGTATTGCCGTCAAGAGAAGCACGAATTTCCTTGACAGCTTTTTTTCTGGGCAATCCGGTGTAATAGATTTTTGCTGCGCCAGAACCTGCTAACAGATATGTATTGGCGAGTCTGTGGTAATAGGCGGCCATGGTGGTGGAATCGGAGGCTTCCGAGTAATACACGCTTGCCGGGCGGAACGCGGCATTGGCATACAGACGCAAAGGAATTCCACTGGCATCGATAGCCGACAGGTTCCCAATATACGCGGACTCTATATCCCAGATGGCTGCTTCGGGAAATTTTTCCAGATCCGCTTCTGTCTCGCTCACGGTTGTTTCTCTATCGAGATTTTCTTTTCCTTCTCCATTGAGTGCATACTGATGAATTTTGTAATCGGAGACTGTCTTATTTTGACGGAAAGCATGAAAGTCATAGCCAGAGAAGTAGAACTGAATCGTCGGTGGCAGCTTAAGTGACTGAATATTTACGTTCTCCGGCAAAAAGAGAACAGAGATATTCTCTTGTTCAAGAAACGAAAGTACGGACTCCCAGTCACCGGGCTTAAACCTATGGCGCGTCCAGTCGGCTTGGCCATTGGATGATTGTCTTGCAATTGCTCTCCATTCTTCTGTCGTGCCATACAGGTACAGAAAATCTACCGACGGCAGCGATCGATTGCCGGAGTCGATAAGGGAGCCAACAATCATACGACTATCCGGTTCCTGCTTTAAACCCTGCAGCAGAATAGACTTTTCCTCGCGCAGGCTGACAATCTGCTTCCCTAATTTTTCCGCATTTTCTTTGGCAAAAAAATAATCTTCTCTCATCTGGCTTAATTGAGAATCGAGATGTTGCAGATACAAAAATCGTTCTAAATTGGGGGAATGAGAACGCGCATATTTCTGGAGGCCTTCTGAAAATGTAAGGGCAGCTAGTTTTTTGCGCGATGCATCGAGTATGGTTATAGCTGCTTCGTAATCCCCTGCATCTGCGCGTCTGCCTGCAAGATACCGAGATAATTCAATAAATTCCTGCTGCCGCAATTTAAGCATGGCTGGCCGCTCTGAATATTCGTTCAGCAGAGCTGAAACGGATTCCGGGGAAACATCTTTTTCCGCCTCTTGATACTGGCTCAATTTAAGAATAGAATACGTCTGGAGGGGGGCAGACTGGAATTCAAAAGCCCTTCTACCCGCGAGAGAGAATTCTGAAAGAGCCGGTTTGGTTCTTCCCATAAATTCATACAGGGTTCCTCTATTTAGCCCCATCCCAATCTTTAGCCGCTGGTTTTTAGGATCGGTAAAGTCTACATATTCCAGTTTGGCATTCTTTTTGTCGGTGAGTCCAGGATTCGGTATTTTACCGGAATAGAGCCTGGAGGGAAGCTCCGTACGAGTCAGCATTTCCCTGTGACTGGATTCAAATTTTTCCAGGGACTCTGGTTTCAAAGAAGTTATGAAATCAGCTTGAGCAGACTGAAAAAGAACCGTTTCAAATCCGGCACGGAACAAGTGGTGGGGATACAAGGTTTTAGCCGATTCAAAACGGATCAAAGCTTTTTCCGAATCTGTGAGACGAAGCTTTTTATTTTTCTTTTTGAGTTTTTCCTCTGCAAGATCGATTGCTTCTTTTTCGTAGTCTTTTATAAACTGATTGAGATTCTTAAGAGTTGTCTGTGCAATTTTCTTGCGCTCATTCGCAGGTGTAGAAGGAGCATCTATCCTGCGCGCAGTAATGTAGAGAAGATTTTTTCTCGCTTTTTCAAGAGCATCCGGATTTTTCATTTTTTCTGCCAGCTTAAAAGCTTTTTGGATTGTTTTCTCGGCCACATCGAGGTTTCCATTTTCATAGAAATTTGCTGCCTGTCTAAAGTACACATTGACCAGAGCTTCTCGACCTATTTTGGATTTGTCCTTTTCCGCAACTAATCTGAGTTGTTCTAAAGAATCGGCTTCTGAATTGGATACTCCGCGCTCTTTGAAAATTTGTGCCCGTACGGAATGGATAAATTCCTTCCTGTGTATGGTGGGAACCGGAAATACGATATGATTTTGTCCCTGGTATACCATATCAGAATTCAGCGAATACACGAGTCCAAGCAGCCATGTCCATGGTTGCTCTATGCCAAGTAGTTTCAATCGGACATAGTATTTTGGAGCCTTGGTCTCTTCCTCGCTGCGAAGCGCTGTTTCAGCCTGGTTCACATTGAGCAGAGCCTTGTCGTAATCGAGCGCCGCAAGATAATGCCGGGAAAGCTCCATGTGTACATACGAACGATCACTCCTGTAACCGGCTGCATTTTGGCGGGTGAGAATATTCTCCAGCGTTTCGATTGCCTGGACAGAATTGCCTGACAAATCAAAGTTGACCGCTCGGTATTTATCCAACAGTTCCAGCTTGGCAAAAATCTCTTTGCGTTCGTTTCCAGACTTTCTACTCAACATTGTTTCATACACGGAAACAGCTTTATCGTAACTTGCGGTAGATTCGCGGTATTTGCCCGTAAAGTACAAAGAACGACCATAATTAAAATGGAAGATGGCTTCCTGTTTTTTATTGCTGAAAACAAAGCGATCCGCCTGAATTTCTTCAGAGACAAGCGAATAGTGCTCTTCTGCTTTGGCAAAGTTGCTTAATAGATAGTAGTTATTGCCCATGTTCAGGTGAAAACTGGCTATTGTAGCAGACGGAACAGTTCCCGAAAACTGAGCAATTATCTTTTGATACAAAGCGATATTTTTTTCATATAGATATTCAGGAAAATATTTGGCATAGAGCAGTTGGAACCGCTCTCTGTCTTTCTGCTTCTGCAGACTCCCCGTCATTTTGTCTTTCTGGTTATCAATGTACTGGTACATCCAGCCGAGCATTACGTAAGAATCAAAAAAATCCGGATCCGTAAAGAAAGTCCAGTAATAATCACTTTCCGCAGCAAAAAATTGTTTTAAGACTTCTTCTTTCTGGGAGTTTGATAACCCCTTCTTCTCGTATTCCTGGTGCATGGAAGCCCCCCTTTGGGTGAGCAGATACGCACGAGAAAATATGAAAGGAGTATTGAGTCCAAGTCGTCCCTTATCAAGATTCTTTTCAAAATATTTTAGAATGTCTTTATGCAATTTTTCATCTTCTGTCCGCATTCTTACAGCCAGATCAGACGAGCGCAAAGCAGCCGAGAGAAGAGTATTTTTTTCTGTTCGAGTCAGCGTATTTTTGACAGACTTCGACAACGAGAGATCTAACACTGAGCGATACATTTCCCAGGCCTTAGAAAACTGGCGGCCACTCTCAAGCTCCTGGCCCCTTTGTGAATAATACGCTATGGTTGACTCGTACATGGATGGATATTCCGGATCCTTAAATCCAGCATCGTAAAACTGAATTGCTTCTCTGTAGGAAGCAAAGGTTGTAGAACGGTTTCCTGTGATTTCTTCTTTTTTCCCTTTCAGTTTGTGATAAAGATAATTGAGATATTCGTTTTTGTCTTTCTGTTTTTCGAGCTCAGCGATAGGAATAGTGGCGGCATCGGCATTTTTTTCGCGAAGCAGTACCTCTCCTTTCGCTGCGTGCAAAAGAGCTTCTGCTACCGTTTTTTTGTTGGCAGAAAGCATGGAATCGTACAGTTCCAGCTGCCTATTTTCGAGAATGGAAATCGCATGCTCGAGAGCAAAGCGGCGCGCATCTGCGGAAAGCTGTTCGGTACTATGCTTTTGCGCGAAATCCCGGAACGCAGCCGGATACTGGGGAGCCAGATATTTTTGATCAGCCTCTGTAAAGAACAGGAGCTCTGGAGAAAAAGTCGTGGCAGTATTTGCTTTGGCTATTTCCCAGAGTACACGGTTGGAGCGATCGTAATTTTCGGTGAGAGAAGAGCCAAGAATCTCCATGGCTTTTGGAAGGTTTCCTTCGGAAAGTTTATGGAGACCCGCTGTTTCTTTTAGAAAATTTTGTACAGATACGGTGCGCCTTGCGGCTTTGGCAGCCAGTTCTTCGGATAGTTTATCTTTTTCGCGCGACGAGAGGTGTGCAACGGAATAATGATTTTCAAGCTGGCTGCGAATTTCTGAGAGAGTATACGGCTCATAATATTCCTGAATTTCAGCGAGTTGCGACATTCTTACAAGGTAGTCTCCGGGGCTTTCTCCCGAGGCTGGCTTGTACGGACTATTAGCAGACAGGAATGCCTGCAAATCGTTTTGGCCTATATAACGGGCATGGTATTCCGCAAGAATCAGAAGGGCGGGTGATTTTTCCTCTGCCATGGTCTCTATCAGGCGCGTTGTAAGTTCAGTAGAATATCCCCATTTTTTGCGCCCTTCATGATTTTGGATGAGAGCTTCGGATGCAAAAACCGGGAAGAGGGGATCTGTACCGTGGAGAATGGGATACAGATCTAAGCTCTGCAGATAGGCAGATCTGTCTTCCGCCGTGATAGCAGATTTTAACAGTTCCTTACTCAATTCCCTTTGCTCAGAAATATCGGATCGGCCCGGGACGGGACCGTATTCCGGCATCAGAGAGATGTTAATGTTATCGCCATCACTTTTTGAGAAGAGCAGAGTGCCCCCTAAAAAGGATGACTGGCGCGCGGAAATGACATTCATATTTTCCGGAGAAACGGGTAAGAGATCTGCTGATAGAATTTGCTGTTCGTCTTTTTTTCCGAGAAGAAGAGGGCGGGCTGTGGGCAAATTGCGGTGAAAGATTTTTCCACTGTCTTTTCTATCGAGATAGCCATTTCCGTTTGTGTCTTTTTCGACCAGAGTATAGAGTACTGCCTGGCCGTTGGCCGTATACTGGGGAAACATTTCCAAATATTGCGTATTCGTAATGCGCTCTGTTTTTCCCGTTTCCAAATGGACGGAAAAAATATCTCCGTTAGAAGAAGCTTCGGGATACGATACAAACACGATCGACTTTCCATCGGGAGAGAAGGATGGCATTACCCCACCTGACTCGGTAAGCTTTCTCGCCGTAGATGGTTTTCCCACTTCCATAATCCAGATATTCTGTGGAGTGCCCGGTTCTGGTCCAAAGGGCTCTCCGGGAAACTGCTGCATATCGGAGGCCCATGCTAAATAGCGGCTGTCCGTTGAGAACACAGGATTGGAATCCCGTGAGCGAACCCGTTTTTTTTCGCTGTTGGTAATAAATTTTCTGTGGTATCTGTTTTTTTCCGCTGCATCTGCTTTGTTCGCTGCGTTTTTAATGGAAGAAAAACGCGCCGACATGATAACGATATCTCCATCGGGATCGAGCTCATCGTCTACCATGGCTATGGTGCGTCCATCCGGGCTGATGACGGGTTCTTTCTGGTTACTTGCCGCAATCAGAAAAGGGTAGCTGCGCACGCTGTTTAATGGTTTGTAATACAGATTGTATGTTCCGTCTTCGTTGCTGCTGTACAGAAGGTAGTCTCCCTTTGTCGAAACAGATCCAGAAGAGGATTCCCCCCGGTTGATCGTAACGGGAATTTCTCCTCCCGTTCCTTCAACGTACTGGCTCTGGTATAGATTCTGGTAACTGAAACTGTTACTCGTTTTACCCATGAAAGACGAGCAGTTAGCCAGAAAGAGAGTGGATGAAATGGCAATCAAAAGGGAAGCAACGCGCTGCATACGCCCGAATGCCAGTGGAAATTCTATTGTCGAGTCTTTTTCTATTCGACGGAGATTGGCAGAAGAAAATATTGTTACCAGATCCGCTTTTTCATTTACCGTTCAAAGCGATTTGGGCTTTTGCCGATACAGTACTATGTTCTTTCAGCCGTTTTACCCATCACCCAATCGTCTTCGTCTATACTTTTCCGCCTGGTCAGTACTCACAGGATCGGCAAGAGCGCTTGCTTTCGGAATTCTTCTTTTCGCAGCACTCTCCTTTCTGTGGATTTTTGCGTATGGCATGCTCAATAATCTTGCCGCGAGTGTTTACGCATGGTCAAAAAATTCCATGCCTGCCGTCGCGAACCTGATTACCTCGGCAGATAAAAAGATACGGCACGCAAACAATAAATGGATACAAAGGGATGCCGGGCTTGGAGTGCTTCTCTATGAGTTCCACATAAAAGAAAAAAAAGAATGGGCCGCCTTCCTGAAAAATCAATATCCGAAGGCAGAGTTTTCAAACGACGGGCAAGGGTTTCTCAAGGCGAAAGTCAATACAGGCAAAGAATCTTCTACATGGATCACTGTATCCGATTACCAGACTGTTTTTTCAAATCCAGAGGTGGCCTATCAATCGGTCAAGGCCATCTATCTCTCGGGAAGTTCTGCTACTCCCAAAAAGATTTCGTCTTATATTCAATACCTGAAAAAGGGACACGGCAATGGAATCGTGTACGACGTCAAAGACGTGACCGGCTATCTCAATTACCCCACGATTCACGGGGACGTAAAAAATGTACAGAAGGGAATACGAGCACCCATTCCTTCCCTCAAAAAACTGCATGCGAGTCTGGAAAAAGAAAAAATCTACTCCATTGCAAGGGTAACTCTCTTTCAGGATGAGACTCTCTCCAAAAGTAAACCACATCTCGCCATTCATCTGCAGAACGGAAAACCGCTGCTCGTGAAGGGAAGGCCGATCTGGGTAGATCCCTATAAAAAAGAAGTGCGCGATTACAATCTCAAGATTATCTGGGAGGTAATCCACTCCGGTGTAAACGAAATACAGCTCGACTACGTGCGCTACCCTGCAGAAGGAGAATGGAAAACGGCCCGCTATTCCGGACTGACTGATCATTACGAAAAACCACGCGTCATTGCTGGATTTTTACAGCAGGTACATTCTTTGACATCCGCCTATGGAGTAAAACTTTCCATAGACGTTTTTGGAGTCGTCGCATGGCAGGAAAAACTCGATATCAAGAGTACCGGGCAGGACATGCGGATTCTTTCCCAGGCCGCTGATGTTCTTTCGCCTATGCTGTATCCATCCCATTTTGAGAACGGCTTTGGCGGCGTTGCCTCGCCTGGAGACCACCCCTATGAATTTATGCTGGCGGGAATACAGAAATTGCAGGATATTTCAGGAGACACCGTCATCCGCCCCTGGATTCAGGCTTTTGCGTGGAGAGTATCCAATTACAATGCACAATACATTGAAAAGCAGATACAGGCAACCTTTGATACGGGAGAAACAGGATTTCTCCTCTGGAATGCAGGAAACGAATACCTGTCTTTTCGCATGCCGGAAGAAAAACGTAAACGAGCGGCGCTGAAAAATAATTTCTCCGGCTCTCTGTAATGTTCCCCGGTTTTGAACTGTTTGATTTTGATTTGCCAGACGGACGAATCGCAAGGGAACCCGCAGAGCCGGCAGACAGCTGCCGCCTGTTAGTGGCATCTTCGGATCTCGTCGATTCCGTGTTTTACAAACTCCCGGATTTTCTCGCTCCTGGAGATCTCCTTGTCGCCAACAATACGCGGGTAGAAGCGCGCCGCATTGCCATGCTTTCCCCGGATGGAACAATCGTCGAGGTACTCCTGGTAGAAGAATTGCCAGGGCTGTGCGCAAATTGCTGGAAAATTCTGTTTACCGGAATGGGCAAAGCGAAAGATGGCGATGTTTTCCTCGCTGTTCGGGATGAATCGTTTTCGTTTCGCATACGCAGAATGGGAGATGCCATGGCCATGCAGGCAGGGGGGGGGCTTTCGTTTGAGGACTTTAATAAAATTGGTGACATGCCGATTCCTCCGTATTTCAAAAGATCTGCCAACGATAAGGACTCCATCCATTACCAGAATCCCTTCGGATGGAAGGGAGGGTCCGCAGCTGCACCTACCGCTGCGCTGCATTTTACAGACTCGCTTGTTCATGCTCTCAAAGAGAAGGGAATTGGGATGGAGTTTTTGACGCTCAACGTAGGCTATGGAACCTTTGCGCCCTTGACTGCGGAAAACTTTGCCGAAAAAAAACTGCATGCGGAACGCTATGAGCTTCCCACTTCTCTGGCCAGAATTCTCTCGGCCAAAAAATACAAGCGACTCATTGCGATCGGGACGACTACCCTGCGAGTTTTAGAAAATGTTCACCGCGAAACACTGGGACATTTTGATCATTCTCTTTCGGGGAGTACCCAGTTGTTTGTGCATCCTCCCGATACCGTGCAGAGTGTAGACGGCCTTATTACCAATTTTCATATCCCGAAGTCTTCTCTGCTTCTTCTCGTTGCAAGCCTGTATGGTTCCGAAAAAACGATGAACGCCTATCGCCATGCGATTGACACCGGATACAGATTCTATTCTTATGGCGACGCCATGCTTGTTTTAAATGAACGAATACAGTGAGGAATTATGGAACCTGCAATTATCGGAGAAATACCACGCAACGCAAAGGAAGTTACACGAGTAAGCATCAGCGAATTCCAAGGGAAAAGATATGTCGATATTCGCGTCTGGTTTAAAACGGAGAGCGGAGACTATGCCCCCGGAAAAAAAGGAATCGCGATAGCGACGGAAAACCTGGAGCAGCTCAAGAAACTCATCCAAAAATCCGAAGAATATCTTGGAAATACGGATGTCTCAGGAACTCGTTAAACGTTTTGGATCCAAATACAATCTTGGTCAGGTAATTTTTGCCGAGGGTGACTCTGGCAAAGAAATGTATATTATCCACAAAGGCCATGTCTCCATCAGCAAGCGGGCTAAAAAGGCAGAGCAGACTCTCGCCAGTCTCGGAGAGGGTGATTTTTTTGGAGAGATGGCCCTTTTTACAGACCACACGCGTTCAGCTACGGCAACAGTTCTGGAGCCATCGATTATTTTGCGCATCGATGCAAAATCGTTTGAATATATGGTACACAGCAATGCGGAGTTTGCCGTCAACATGATCCGCAAAATGTCGGAGCGCCTTAAAGCCGCCGACGATCAGATTATGGAGCTGTTATCTTTTTCGCCAGAGACGAGACTGCTAAAGGCCCTTTCATTGTACTGGAAAAAAGAGGGAACGAAAGATAAAACGGGAGAGGTTCTCCTGCTTCCATACGAAGGCTTTCTGGAGTTTGTGCGCAAAAACCAAGGAATAAACGTGGAGAATGCCAATGCCTATCTGCTCAAGCTTAAAAATAAAGAGCTGGTTCACATTCGTAAAGATTTTGCGGGCAAACTGTATATTTCCTTTTCTCCACGCATTCTCGACTATTTTAACATAATTATTTAGGTAAGCTCTAATAAAGTCCCTTTAGGGTATCCT
>DYPL01000003.1:0-55181 GCA_020719945.1 Turneriella parva | reverse complement strand
CATATTCATGGCAGGTAATCACTGCCAATAAAAAATCAACAAAATCCAGAGCTATTCGTGGCAGCTATCCAACAGCTAAACTACAAATCTCACATCACGCACAATGCCTTCTTCAAGCTGGGCCCTTGCACGCGGGCCAAATGCTACGGCTTTTTCTATGCGTGGAAACATTCTGAACACAGCTCCAATTTTTGCAGCTGATTCCATATTATTTTTGGATCAGATTCTCCAAAGCCTGATCAATCGTGGAAAAGCGAAATTCATATCCTGAAGTAAGGAGATGGCGCGGAATTGCCTGCTGGCCAGACAGGATGAGTTCTTTGGCCATTTGACCGAGCAAAAGCTCTAAAATGGCCCCGGGAATGGGAACGGGATTAAACCGGTGTAGCACACGATTGAGAGCGCTTGAAAAATCCCTGTTGGTAACAGGATTGGGCGCCGTAACATTGAAGACCCCCGAAAGTTTCTTCTGTACGAGATGCAAAAAAGCCCCGGATACATCTTCCTTGTGAATCCAGGAAATATATTGCCGCCCACTACCTATCGGAGAACCGAGATTGAGCCGAAATAGCGGCAGCAAAGCCTTTAGAAAACCGGAATCCCGGTCGAGAAACGTGCCCATGCGAACAATGGCTACGGGAATCCCCGCGTCCTGGAGCGGTTTGGCACCGGCTTCCCAGCGGATGGCAAGATCCGATAAAAATCCCCTCCCGGGTTTTTCTGTTTCGTCTGCCGGGTACTGCATATTTCCGTAAATTCCCGTCGCAGAGCCCTGTATCACAAGAATCGGTTTATTAGATGAAGAGAGAATAGCCTGAACGAGTGCCTTTGTGGTTAACACGCGGCTGTCGGTAAGCTCTCCCTTGCGGGCAACGCTCCATCTTTGTTCGGCTATGGCAGCACCCGCGAGATTCACCAGAACGGTAGGTTTTTCAAAAATCTGCGAGGCCTTGCGCTCAAAATCGGAGTAATGCAGAGAATTCTGCTCAGGATTGGGATTTCGGCTGATCCATACAACATTCACTCCCATAGCCTGGAAGGTCTTGGTCAGTAAACGGCCAATGGATCCGGATCCACCCGCAATGAGAAACTGTTCTGCATCCATCGTGCTGATTATGAAACAAAATCAAGGAAGGCAAGCTAAAAAGAATTTGACCACCTGTTTTTCGATACTCCTTTACCCTTATGATATTTCCCGAACGTCCCCGAAGAAACCGCCAGTCTGCCGCTGTTCGCAGCATGGTACAGGAAACTTCTCTTTCTGTGAAGCAGCTCGTAATGCCTTTGTTCCTTCTGCCGGGCGAATCGATCAGAAACGAAGTAGCCTCTATGCCCGGAATTTTCCGCTTCGGTGAAAAAGCCATGTTGCAGCAGATTGAACAGGCCCAGCAACTTGGCCTCGACAAGTTTATTCTGTTTCCCGCTGTAGAGAACGATAAAAAAAATCCTCTCGGAACGTACAGTTACAGCAGCAAGAATTTTTACCTAGACTATATTCGCAAAATCAAAGCAAGATTTCCAGAAGCTGTTGTCATTACCGATGTAGCTTTGGATCCCTACTCATCCGATGGCCACGACGGCATTCTCAAAGATGGTCAAATTCTTAACGACGAAACAATCGAAGTGCTCGTTTCAATGTCTCTGGCGCAGGCCGCTGCAGGAGCCGATATTCTTGGTCCGTCTGACATGATGGACGGTCGAGTTGGAGCAATTCGGCAGGCACTCGAAGAGAATGGCTTTTCCCATACAGCTATCATGTCGTACACGGCCAAATACGCGTCTGCCTTTTATGGCCCCTTTCGCGATGCACTCGACTCTGCCCCTAAATCGGGAAATAAAAAAACATACCAAATGGATCCGGCCAACGCCCGGGAAGCCCTGCGCGAAGCAGCGCTCGACGAAGCAGAGGGAGCAGACTATCTCATGGTAAAACCGGCTCTTTCGTATCTCGACATTATCCAGACACTGCGCAATTTTTCTACCCTTCCGATTGTTGCCTACAATGTAAGCGGTGAATACGCCATGGTCAAAGCGGCTGCTTCTAAAGGCTGGATAGACGGAGAAAAAGTGCGCGATGAAATGCTGCTTTCCATGCGGCGAGCCGGTGCTGATATCGTGATCACGTATTTTGCCTTAGAATTTGCAGAAGCGCAAAATCGGCTTGCATCACAGCGCTGATACGGCAGGACGGTTATGTATGGCTTATAAAACTCCAGCCCTTCTTATTTCACGAAACAGAATCCTTCGGAATTACCGGGAGCTGCATTCGGCATTTCCAGATTTTGAAATAGCCTATGCTATTAAATCCAATTCTTTTCCCGGCATCATAGAAACCCTGCGCGACGAAGGGTCGTCCTTTGAGACGGCTTCCTGGGCAGAAATCAGCTTTCTTTTAGGCCTTGGCATTCCTCCGGAAAAGATAGTCTTCTCCAACCCCATGAAACCATCGTACGCGATTGAAAAGGCACTCGATGCCGGCGTATACGTCATGTCCTTTGACTCTCTGGACGAAGTCGATAAACTCGCCGTATTTCGCGACCGCGTCAAGGCTGTTCTGCGCATTCAGGTACCCAACGAAGGATCGATGTGGCCGCTCACCGGGAAATTTGGCGTCGCTTCCAATCGATGGCCTGCCATTCTGGAGAGGATGCAAAAAAGAGGCCTGCCGCTTGCGGGAATAACGTATCATCCCGGCTCTCAGTGTGAAACAATCCTTGGCTGGGAAGCAGCCATGAAACACGCCTACGATATTTTTTCACTGGCACGCTCCATGGGTTTCCAGCCAGAAATCCTCAACATTGGCGGCGGCTTTCCAACGGATTTAGGCCGCCCCATTCCCTCCGTTGCCTCTATTGCTAAAGTCGTATACAAACACTTAAACCAGTGGGATGCCGAAGGATTAAAACCCAAAAGGCTGCTTATGGAACCGGGGCGCGGCATCTCTGGTTCTGCAGGAATTCTCGTGACCCGCGTAATTGGAACAGCTTCGCGCGATAAGGACTGGGCCTTTCTCGATGTCGGCGTATTTACGGGAATGATGGAAACCATTGATGGAATTACGTATCCTCTCGAATCCAGTGCACCGGGCGAATGGGAATCGAGCTATATTCTGTGCGGTCCAAGCTGCGACTCTGTAGATAAAATGTTTACTGCGTACCTGCCCAAACTGCGCGAAGGAGATCTCGTTGCCTTCCGAGGGGCCGGCGCCTACACAACAGTCTATGGATCCAATTTTAACGGATTTGATCCGCCAACTCCCTATTACATGGATGAACTGCCCGAGGGCGACGCAATTTTTGCCATCTTTAACGAAGAGTATTTAGTTCAGTGAGCCAATCCGGCCAACGCGCTGGCCCTGGCTCACGATTTCTCCCGGCTGTGCAAATACTTCGAGCAGCCTGCCGCCTGCAGGAGCCTCCAGCGTAAAGGCTGCTTTATCTGTTACAAGCTCCGCAAGCTCCTGGCCTTCGGAGACGGAATCCCCGGGTTGCACCAGCCACGAGACAAACTCAATCTGATCTGTCTCGCCCAGGTCTGGCACAAATAGTTCTACTCCGTCATTTCCAGCTGTCATGAATCATCTGGAGCGAGCCGAGAGCAATGCGAAGAGTCTCGAGATCTTTTTCGTTGGGAACCATGGCTTTGCCGCCCTGGATAGTATCGTAAAAATGAGAATGTTCGCTTTTTAATGGATTGTCCTTGTGGATATACACTTTCTCCATGAAGGACTCCTGCGAATATTTTATTTCATCTGGGGTCAGCAGCGTTACGCTGGAAGCCTGTCTGTGAATTTCTATATCCTGGTTGGCGTAGTTCAGATACACAAAGCTTTTGTCTTCCATAATGGAAAGAGAGCGCTCTTTAAACTGGCTTATTCTTGATGCCGTGATAGTTGCAATCGTGCCGTTTTCAAATTGAAGATCAATCACCGCGACATCCTCGTTCTCTGTGATTACTTTGGAACCCATGGCGTAATAACTTTTTACGCGCGAATCGACGAGATTGAGAACAATATCGAGATCGTGAATCATGAGATCGAGAACTACGCCTACATCGGTAATGCGATTATTGACCGGAGTGAGACGGCGCGCCTGGATGAGCCGTGGCTCTTTCACAATTTTGGAAAGTTCCATGACCGCTCCGTTAAAGCGCTCCACATGGCCTACCTGAAGAATCAGGTTTTTTTCGCGGGCTATGCGAATGAGCTCGTCTGCCTGTTCGAGAGTCTCTGTAACCGGTTTTTCTACAAGGACATGTCTGCCGGCCTCAAGTGCCATTTTAGTATACTTATAGTGCAGATGCGTTGGAACGGCTATAGTAATGGCATCGCTTTTATTGATGACTTCTTCTGCTGTTGCATACGCCGGCACATTGAATTTTGAAGATAATTCTTTAGCGCGGGATTCGCTGGCATCGTACAGTCCGCTGATCTCGTGTGTCGCCGAAAGTTGCGTAACCACGTTCACATGGTACTGGCCCATGTGACCCACGCCAATAAATCCCATTTTAATTATTGCTTTGCTCATATATAAAACTCCCGAAAATTACAGCTCTTTTGCTAAGTTCTGAACCAGTTGTTTGGCCTTATCCGACAAATGTTTGGGGATACTAACTTCTGCGGAAACAATCAAATCGCCATATCGGTCTGAGGAGCCCATGTAAGGCAATCCTTTGCCCCTTAAGCGGAACAACGTTCCAGGTTGCGTTCCAGCATGAATTTTGAGTTTAACAGAACTGTTGTCAATACCTTTTACGAGTATTTCTCCGCCAAGGATAGCCGTTGTCACGGGTATGGATACCTGCGCACTAAGATCTACTCCTTCGCGCTCAAAATCGTGATGCTTTTTTACCTGGACGACTACATAGAGATCGCCTGGAGCTCCACCATTTGGACCTGCTTCCCCTTCTCCCGATACGCGCAAGCGGGTTCCGCTGTCTATTCCGGCTGGGATGCGAATATTGAGTGTATGCTTTTTCGATACAAGACCGGAACCATGGCAGGTACGACATTTATTTCTAATAATTTTTCCTGTCCCATTGCAATTATGGCAGGGGCTGGCAATGGAAAAAAAGCCAGAGGAGCGACGTACCTGTCCGGCTCCATGACATACAGGGCAGACTTCGGTTTTACCATCCGATGATCCCGTGCCATGACAATCGGGACAATGCTCTTCGCGTGGAATTTTTATCGTAACTTCTTTTCCGTGGTATACGTCTTCCAGACTTATCTCGATATTATAGCGGAGGTCTGTCCCTTTGCGGGCACCCGAGCGGCCTCCACTGAATCCAAAACCACCAGAACCCGAAAACAGATTTTCAAAAATTTCCTCAAAGCTACTTCCAGAAAAAATATCGGAAAAATCAGAATAGGCTCCCTGTCCAAATCCCGGGGAAGCAGTTCCTGACAATCCGGCATGACCATACTGATCATAAATTTTTCGTTTGCTTTCATCCCGAAGAACTTCGTAGGCCTCTGTTGCTTCTTTAAATAAGGCTTCTGCTTCCGGATTATCTTTATTTTTATCTGGATGGTATTTGAGAGCAAGCTTTCTGTATGCCTTTTTTATGTCATCTAAGGAACTGGATTTTGCAACCCCCAGTATTTCGTAGTAATCCCGTTTTTCTGCCACAATACACTCCGCTCATTTGGGGCCAGAAACCCGGCCCCAAAAAATTATTTATCCTCTTTTACTTCCTCAAAGTCAGCGTCCACTACCTTTTCATCGGGCTGTTTCTGCTCATTTTGGGGTTCGGAAGATTCCTGCTGCGGGGCGGACTGTGTAAACATGCTCTGGTATTTTGTAATAAGAGCCTCAATCCTGGATTTCGCTGCTTTTATCTTTTCAATATCGCGCGTTGCAAGGTCCGATTTTGAATTTGCAATCTCGGTATTGATCTCCGACTTAATATTTTCCGGAAGCGATGCACCACTGTCTGTCATCTGCTTTTCGAGATGATAGATAGTATTGTCTAAATCGTTGTACAGGGATGCCACTTCTTTGTTTTTGCGGTCTTCTTCTGCATGCAGTTCTGCATCTTTCACCATTTTTTCAATGTCGGTGTCGGACAGTCCGCTGGACGCTTCTATCTTAATTTTCTGCTCTTTCTGGGTTTTAAGATCTTTTGCCGATACGTGAACGATTCCGTTTGCGTCGATATCAAACGTCACTTCAATCTGAGGTGTGCCTCGCGGAGCTGGCGGGATTTCTGACAACTGGAAACGACCAAGCGTGCGGTTATCCTTTGCCATTTCTCTTTCGCCCTGGAGGACGTGAATTTCTACGGCTGACTGGTTGTCCGCCGCTGTAGAGAACGACTCTGATTTTCTGGTTGGGATTGTGGTATTGCGGTGGATAATTTTTGTCATGACACCACCAAGTGTTTCAATACCAAGAGAAAGAGGAGTAACATCGAGCAGCAGTACGTCGGTAACATCTCCCGCCAGTACACCACCCTGAACGCCAGCTCCAATGGCCACTGCCTCATCCGGATTCACGCTTTTATCTGGTTCCTTGCCAAAAATTTCTTTGACCTTATCGCGAACTGCGGGAATACGCGATGAACCACCAACCAGAATTACTTTATCGATATCGGAGGCAGAAAGACCTGCGTCCGAAAGAGCTTTTCGGCATGGCTCCACGGTTCTCTCAACGAGTGCGACTGTGAGCTGGTTAAATTTGGCGCGCGTAATCGTTTTGGTAAGGTGGCGCGGGCCAGATGCATCCATGGTAATAAACGGAATATTGATATCCGCTGTTTCTTTGGAAGAAAGTTCTATTTTTGCTTTCTCAGATGATTCAATAAGTCGCTGCAATGCCATTTTGTCGTTTGTAAGATCAATGGCTGTCTCCTGCCGGAATTCTGTAATGAGCCATTCAATAATGGCCTGATCAAAGTCGTCTCCGCCGAGGTGGGTGTCTCCATTGGTCGATTTCACTTCAAAGACGTTTTCGGCCAGCTCCAGTACAGAAATATCAAATGTACCTCCACCAAGGTCATAGACGGCAATCATCTCGCCATCCTTGTCCTTGTCGAGTCCATAAGCAAGAGCGGCTGCCGTTGGTTCGTTAATAATGCGAACGACATCGAGTCCTGCAATTTTTCCTGCATCTTTTGTAGCCTGTCTTTGCTCGTCATTAAAATAAGCAGGAACCGTAATGACCGCTTTTTCTACTGTCTCACCAAGATAATCTTCTGCCGTCTGTTTCATTTTCATGAGAACACGGGCAGAAATTTCTTCGGGACGATAGTCTTTTTCCCGGGTTTGAATGAGAACGCTGTTGTTTGGTCCTTCTTTAATTGTATAGGGAGCATGTCTTTTTTCGGTGGTAATCTCGTTAAAGCGACGCCCCACAAAACGTTTCGCGGAACGGATTGTATTTTCGGGATTTGTGACCATCTGGTTTTTGGCAACCTGGCCTACGAGCACGTCGCCTTTGTCTGTAAACGCTACGACAGACGGCGTTGTGCGGGCACCCTCTGTATTAGCTATTACAACGGGAACACCACCTTCCATGACAGCTACGCAGGAATTGGTAGTACCCAAATCGATTCCAATAATTTTTTCCTTACTCATTTTCTTCTCCTTTTGTTGCTAAAATTGCCGGTTTTGTTACAGAAACGCGGGCAGGGCGAATAACCTGTTCTCCAATTCTATAACCTTTCTGAAACACCTGCGATACAACTTCGGCAGTAGCTGTTTCGCTTTCCGTAATGCTGATGGCTTCCATAAACGAAGGATTAAATTCCTCGCCATCGGGAGAAATTTCCTCTACTCCTCTATGGGAAAAAACACTCCAGAGTTGTCTCTGGATAAGGGCTGCTCCTTCGAGGAACGGTTTTAGGACGGGATCTTCCTGTTTTGTTTTGTCCTGAATTCCTATTTGATCAAAAGAGTCAAATACGGGAAGAAGATCTGCCAGCACCTGCTGGGCTGCAATGGTGCGGATCATGTCTTTTTCAGTTTGAGTTCTCTTGCGGTAATTCATAAACTCGGCTCTTTCGCGCTGCAGTGCTGATTTAATTTCTTCGAGTTCTTTTCGCAATGCAGAGAGCTCCCCTTCCAGGGAATCTGGGATTTCAGTACCAGCTGGTTCGTCTTCCGCTGTTTCCTGTATCGGTACTTCCTGTTCTTCTAATTCTTTTTCATCACTCATTGTTTACCTCTTTTATTGATATTTCTCTGGCAGTGGACTTTTCCCTTTTTCTGCTATATTTTCAAGATTGGATAAAATTTCAGAAAGCATTCTGGCACCGTGATCGAGTGCAGGAATAATGAGATCGTACTGCATGCGGGTCATGCCGAGTACGGCAACACACCCACCGGGTTTACCACCTACGGTATATCCCTGGCATAACAGGGAGAGACCAGGAAAAAAATCTGTGTCTGTTTGCACTCCTACTGCCATATTTAAACTCCGGGAACCGGAAATGCTTTGGAGTTTTTCGCGGAAGGAATTTTTTTTAGTCCATTGCAGCAGCTTTTGTCCGGACAGTTCACCTTGAGCCTGAGAAACCTGGCGATAAAGCTCCCCGGAACCATCCATGTACAATTTGGGAACGGGAGTGTGGTAAATAAGCTCCTGCAGAAGAAAAAATGCTGTGTCAAGGAGATCGCCCAGATCGCTGCTCTGATCCATGGAATTCAATCCCTTCTGACGGATTTCATCTGGTTCAAAGCCTTGAAGATTTTTTGTTAAAAAACGGGATATTTTATACAAATCATCCTGAGACAAAACCCTCGATACGGTTACCCGCTTTTGAAAGATATTGCCCCCTTCTGCAACCATGATAATCAAAACACTGTTCTCCAGGACAGACACGAGTTCTACGCGCTTAATCGTGCTGCCTTCCGGAGCCGGTGGCAGGACAATACCCATGGAGCGGGATTTTATTGCAAGCATGGACGATAAATCTTGCATCAACTGGTCTAACTGCAATCGAGCGCTTTTGTAAAATTCATCGAGTTCTAAATGAGAATGATAATGAGCTTCATAATGATCGGACAGAAAACGAATATAATAGCGAAAGGCTTCATCGGTGGGAATCCTGCCCGACGAAGTGTGCGGGCTCTCGAGATATCCCATTTGCTCAAGAACCGACATTTCTTTTCTAACAGTAGCAGAGGATATATCGAGGGCAAAAGTTTCCACGAGAACGGCCGAACCAATCGGATCCCCACTCTGGCAATAGGCGCTAACTATGGAACGAATGATCTCGCCCTGTCTTCCCGTTATTTGTTCTTTCATAGGCTTACTGATAGCACTCTGGTTCTATGAGTGCTATCAAACACAACAAAATCATGCGGAGTTAGCCTGTCAAATTTTTTTGCATATTCCTGCACGAATACGCTTGTCCTGACAAAAAAAAAGCGAATTATGACACATATGCGCTTCTCCATCTTTTTGTTTATCAAGCTTTCTCTTGTTTCCACGCATGCAATCCAGTATCCGGTGTCTCCCGGGGATCCAGAAGAATCTTTCCGGGAAAAAGAAACGGCTGCCTCCAATCAAAATATGGAAGAGAATTTCTCCATTATGACGGTTCGCGCCACCTTTGCCAGTGGAGATGAATTGTCTGGAACGGCAAAAATGCCGTCTGCGGTAGTTTTCTATCATTACCGCAAAGGGCTATCATACAAAAAGCAGCTCCAGGTTTCGGAAATCAAAAGTATTAAGGTAATTTCTTGGAACGGACGAATCATTTCCGAGCGGGATCCTCTGTTTAAAATGTATGAATTTCACCCCAACGATGTACTGATACAGACGCTGGATGGCAAAGAATACAGAACAGGAGCTATTTTCCCGTTTTTACGAAAAGTAGCACTTTCTACGGATGATGGAGACACAGCCGTATTCTCGTATTTTGCCGACAGTTATTCCGAAAAAAACGGCTGGCGGGATGTCTCCAGCAAAGATCCGGATTATCACCAGACCAACCCGCACCCACTCACTGTTATTCGGTTTGATCTGGATGCGGATTGATGCGCTCAGAAATTACACTTTGGCAGGCCAAAATACTTTGTCACTGCCGTCGTGAAAAATGGCTTCAATGTTTTCTGCCGGAGTGACGTCAAAACTGTAGTTGAGGACAGGAACATCGGGGGCGATTTTTTTCCCCTGGATTTCGAGCACCTCATAGGCAGGTCGTTCCTCTATGGGAATGCTGTCGCCATGTTCCATCTCTCTGTCAAACGTCGACTCTGGCGCCGCCACATAAAAGGGAATGCCGTGCTCTTTGGCGAGTACCGAAAGAGAGAACGTACCAATTTTGTTGGCAACATCCCCCCGCCTTGTGATTCTGTCTGCACCTGTAATCACGAGATCGACTTTTCCCTGCTTCATGAGAAACCCGGCCATGGAGTCTGCAATGAGATACATGGGAATTTTTTCTTCTTTGAGCTCATAGGCCGTAAGGCGGGCTCCCTGGAGAAACGGCCTTGTTTCGTCCGCATAGACAACTTCTACGAGTCCTCTCTGGTGGAGAATGCGAATAACGCCTAACGCTGTGCCTATCCCGCCGGTTGCAAGGGCACCTGTATTGCAATGCGTCAGAATGCGTAGTTTTTTTCCGGGCCATCTGGATGCAATATGATCGGCACCAGCGTGCGACATGCGCGAACAGGATTCGTCGTCTTCCCGGTGGATGGCAGCCGCCTCCGCAAACAGAGTCTGCCGAATATTTTCTCCCTCTGCCTTTTCTGCAAGCAGATTTATAAAAACATTCTGCATGCGGGAAGTTGCCCACATAAGGTTTACAGCCGTTGGACGGGCGGAATCGAGATATTCTTTGAGAGCAGTTATCTCCTCGTCCTTTGGAGAAGTATTCTTCTTTATTAGTTTGAGAGCTCCAAACACATATCCGTAGGCGGCGGCTATCCCTATAGCGGGAGCCCCGCGAACATGCATTTCCCGGATGGATACAAACACATCTTTCATGGATTTACACGAAACCCATTCTACGGTATGCGGAAGCAGGCGCTGGTTGAGTATTTCTATACTCTTTTTCTTTAGCCGAAACGGCACGATGGCGGGTATCATGGATTTTCCTGTGGTCGCAGCAGCGGGAATAAAATCACGTCTTTAATAGACGGGCTGTTCGTAAACAGCATGACCATTCTGTCTATCCCCAGGCCAAGACCACCGGTTGGCGGCATACCCACACGGAGAGCCTCAATAAAATCGGCATCGAGAGGAATGGTTTCTGCTGCACCGGCTTTTTCCTGCGCGAGCTGCTCTTCAAAACGGCGAAGCTGCTCCTCTGGATCATTGAGCTCGCTGAATGCATTGCCCATTTCGCGGCCCGTTACATAGGGTTCAAACCGTTCTGCAAACAGGGGTTCTTTCTCATCGGTTTTAGCCAGCGGAGAAATTGCTTTGGGAAAATGAGTGATGAACACGGGTTCCACGAGGGTTGGCTCCACCTTCTGGGAAAAAATCTCGTCGACAACTTCCCAGAAAGTATTCGCTTTCGATACATCTACGCCCGCTTTTTTAGCCAGCTCTTTTGCTGCGTCTACAGAGGGGTTCGCCTCGGATAGAAAGTGTGTAAAATCTATCCCGGATTTATCGCGTATGGAATCGAGATAACGAACGCGCGGCCAGGGGCCCTCCACCGAAATGGCGTGATCCCCATACATAAACTGGCGACAACCAAAGATCATGTCTGCAATGCGGGCAAATATATTTTCGACGTGCACCATCATGGTTTCAAAATCTGCGTAAGCTTGGTAGGCTTCCAGCATGGTAAACTCGGGATTATGGCGGGGAGAAATTCCTTCGTTGCGAAAATTTCTGTTGAGTTCAAATACTCTTTCATAACCGCCAACGATAAGCCTCTTTAAATAAAGTTCCGGTGCAATGCGGAGGTAGAGATCTATGTCGAGAGTATTGTGGTGCGTCTTAAATGGACGGGCAGCGGCACCGGAAGCAATGGCCTGCATCATCGGAGTCTCCACTTCCATAAAACCCTGCTCATGGAAATAATTGCGAATTTCTCGGACGATGAGAGAACGAGCCCGGAAATCCTGTTTCACAGACGGGTTAACAATGAGATCAAGATAGCGTTTTCTGTAGCGGGTTTCAATGTCGGCGAAGGCATCGAAAACCTGCCCTTCCTTCTCTTTTACAACGGGGATAGGAGAAAGTCCCTTGCTGAGAAGTGAGAGCGATTTTGCGCGGATTGTTTTTTCACCTGTCTTAGTGAGAAAGGCTTCACCGGAAATTCCAATAATATCGCCAATGTCGAGAAGGCCAAGAACAGCGTATTCCTGTTCGTTCAGTGTTTTATTGTTCGCGTATACCTGAATTTTACCGGAGTCGTCGGAAATCTCCAGAAAGACGGCTGCACCCATTGTTCTACGACCTAACAAGCGGCCTGCCGTGCGAAGCGTATCGGCAGATGGCTCAGCCCCGGAAAACCAGTCGGTTAAAATCTGGCCGATGGTTTGACTTCTATCAAACCGGGCTGGCCAAGGGTTTATTCCTAAATCAATTAGAGCAGACAATTTGTCGCGCCTGCTTAAACCAGATTCTTTTTCTTCCTGCTGGACATCACTCATGCGCTATTCCGCGTTTTTGGAACAGAGTGTAAAGAAGAAACAGGGAGCGCTATCCGCGCAGGAATTGACCGTGTGAAATATTTTCTGCCAGAAAATAGGACTGCAATATTCAGCCAAAAGCATGGCTGGGATTACACCCCTTTTAAAATACATTACGGGGTTGTGAATAGATTGCCAGACAAATTTCCCGTAACTTCGGCTCTTCTTTCGCGGGGCCAGGCTTTAATTTCGCGCGAGCGAAGAATGTTATCTCCCCGCTGTATGGATGGGGAACCCGTAAATACAATGGGGGTTTCCGGAATCATCACAGCCTTTTGCGCACGAACTTGTACATAGACGCTGCCGTCCGACCAGTACATTTCTGTATTTCCCGTCACGATAGAACTACCGTCTGTAAGCTGTCGCAAAATGCGCTCTCCTTCCATGGACACAGGTCCCTGTTCGGATGCGTACACAATATTTGCCCTGCTGGAAGTCCCTGCATGCAGAACAAGCAAACCGGCAGCGCGATCTAAATCGAGAGAATCACAGCTACCTGTATAACCTTCTTTCGTGTCTCTAAACTGGATATTTCCAAACGCCTTCATGGTATCCCGCTTTTCTCCAAGAATAGTGCCTTCATCAAATTCGAGCTCCAGAGAACCGTGGTACAGGCGGGGTCTTATAGCGGGAGTATTATAGACGGACATGATATCTTCGCGGGGATCCTGTTTTTTCTGGTACACCGCACGGGGTGCATATACGATCGTGTTATCCTCTTTGCCAGAAATCAGAATTTCGACGTTTTCTTCGAGAGTAAGAATTTCGTCATTTTTCTGATAATGTGCCGTATCCGCTTTGGCATAGTTTGCTTCGGAAAATGCCATGATCTCTCCTTTTAGATTAAACTCGGAACTAAATTCGTTATAGCGCAATTCGCGGCAGCGCAGGTCCATTCCACCGCTGGTTACGTGCACCGAATTGCGGGCAATCGATTCCCGGGTTGTAGTATTTCTCTCCAGAGTTTCTGCCGTCACAACAACCTGTTTTTTGTCCTTGGTGGTATGAACAAGCCTGGGCTCTTCGGAAGCGCGCAGCGTAGTCGTAGCGCGCGTATAAATGAGTTTGCCGGCTTCAAGATATACGCCATTGCGTGGATCGAGAAAACGAACATTCCCCCTGGCCTCGGCAATATCTCCCTTTTCGCCCCGTATGAGAATGGAAGCCGCACGGATCTGGCTGTTTCCGTGCAGAACCCGGGCGTTTCCCTGCAGAAGCATCTGTACCTCTGTGCCCTGCACGCGCCGAACGAGTTTATCGGCAGAATAGCGAAGGGGTTGTGCCGGGAGCGATTGCGCGGCAGCCTCGCTCCACGGGAGAATCAGGATGAGCGAAATTATCTTTAGATACAACTGGATACGGTTCATGGATGTCAAAAATAGAGAACTATTAAAAAAAATATAGAACTTTTTTACTACAAACGGCAACTTGTCTTATGAACGACGGTGAACTGGAACATTCTCTCGACATGCTTGCGCAAATCAACCAACGACATGCAGGAAACGAGCTCCTGCTTCGTAAAGCCTTTGTTAAGCTTGCTTCGGGTTACAGAAACAAAGAGCGCTCCGTAAAAATGTCCGTTGCAGCCGGGGTTTTTGCCATAGTCAGCGGAATTCTCGGACTATCTACGGCATTTACCCTGCGCACGGATCAGAGTCTGACATTGTCGCCGCTGCAGTCAGGATACATTCAATTCTCTCAACCAAATGGAAATGTATGGAACGTTTACGCCGGCACGATTCTCGATCCGGAAGGAATTGTCCAAAGATCAGACGGCAAATACCTTTCGGTATCGTCCGAAGGGATTTGCTCCCTGTTTGACCGACGCGGTCAATTGCTCGAACAAAAACAGCTTCCCGAGGGAACCGCCCTTAAACCGACAGAACTGTCCCGTGACAAAATTCTTCTTGCAGGAATTAGCGGCGGCGTGTATCTGATCGATACCCGTACCTGCCACCCGGTTGCTTCTCAAAAGCTTCCCGAAATTGTCCTGAGCGTGCATGCAGAAAATGGAGATCCGTTATTAAAAACCAGAAGTGGCGACTTCAGGCTCATCATTGACGCCAACCGGATTTTTGTTCAAAAAAGAACATGACAGTAGAACTCATAAATTAGGAGAAAAAATATGAATGCATTGAAATTAACGGCACTATTGCTGGCAACCATCGCGTTGTCATCCTGTGCCCCAAAAGAAAAAGAGAAACCTCTGTCTGCCACGGTTGTTTTTCTTCTCGGAAAGGCAGAAATTGACCGGGGAAGCGCAGGCAGTCCCGTAGCCATGAAAACGGGCGATGTCATAGCGGTAACAGACACCATTCGTGGTCTGACCGCAGCGACAGCCATTGACCTCCAGATTGGAGAAAGCTCCCGCCTCAAAGTAAAAGGCGAAAGCGAACTCAAAATGGAAAAGCTGTCTTCTGTAAACGGGAAAGACCATGCAACCATGCAAATGGCTCTCGGTAAAGCTCTCGTGAAACCCAAAAAGCTCCAAGATGGTGAATCTTTTGTGATTTCTACGCCAACCGCTGTTGCGGGTGTTCGTGGAACGAGCTTTGTTATCGAAACGAATGCAGACAAAAAAACGGTCGTAACAGTTACTGAAGGCAAAGTACTCATGAAAAAGAATCTGCCTTCGATAGAAGCTGCTTCCGAGGAAAACAGAAATCTCTCTGCTATCCTAGACCAGGCCCTCGAAGAGGCTGAGAGCGGCGAGGTAATAGAAGCAAACCAGTCTGCTGCTGTCACAGAAGAAGAAGTTCAGGAAACAACAAAAGTCATCGAAGAAATGACTCAGATTGTAGAAGAGGTTAAGGCCGAACAGGTACAAACCAGTGGCGAAGCGACAAGCAAAGAAATTGCCGCAGCCACACAGCGCAAAATCGACGAGAAAATCGTAGAAAAAATGGAGCTCCCGCCAGAAATTCTGGCCGCAGCGACACTTTCTCCCGAACAAAAAGCGGCAGCGGCTCCGGTATCCGTATTTAAGCCGATAGAAGTAAAACAAGCAGAACCAGCAGCCATTTCAGAAGAAGACCGCAAAGAACTCGAAGAACTGAAACCACTCAAAATGACAGAAGCGTCTCCGGTAACAACTCCAGAAGAAGTGACTGCTCCGGTTGAGGAAACAAAAATAGTCTCAGTACCTGTAGAAATTGAAGTGGAAAAAACGACTAAAGCGGCTGTTCAAAGCAGAGTTGCGTTTACAGGAAATTCTCCGGCTGTTTCCGGCAATACAATCCTGCTCGCATCTCCCCGCGCTCTCTTCGCTTTCCACACAGATTCCATGAAACAGAAATGGAGTTATTCGGTGCCCGAAGGAATTTTGAGCTCGCCCGCAATCCACGATGGCCGCGCCTATATTCTTAGCCGAAACGGTGTGATGCACTCCATCGATATAGCCAACGGAATAGCAAAATGGACAGCAAACGCAGAAATAACTGCCTTTGATGCCAAGCCTGTTTTCCTTACTGGAAAAATGTTGCTCGGCTTTGCCAGTGGAAACGTCATTGCATTTGACGTGAAATCAGGAAAACAACTCTGGAAAAAGAATCTTGAGTCTGCCGTGTACGGCTCTCTCAGTTCATCTGGCACAAGTATTTTCCTGACCACCATGAATAACACGGTCTGGGCTCTCGACTCATCGAGTGGTACTGAACAGTGGAAGCATACTCCCGATAACAGAATGCCCGGAGGGAAAATTCTGTACAGCAATGACAAGGTTGTTCTCTCGTCTTTTAACAACTCTGTGTTTGCACTCAAAACAAAGTCTGGCAAAATTGCCTGGGAGAAAAAACTCTCCGGAACACCAGTTTCGCATCCAGTTTCGGCAGACGGAAACGCAATTGTTGCCACTACCGATGGTTCCATCTACAAACTGAATGCAAACAATGGAGCCATACAATGGCAGAAGAACATAGGGACAGCTATCCGCATTGCTCCTGAAGTTACCCAGGACTCTGTTTATGCGGCCGTGGACAATACTATTTTCCGCCTTTCTCTCTCTTCCGGGGACCTCGTTTCTCAGAAAGAGCTGAAGAGCAAAATTACCAGTGGACTCGCCATAGACAGCTCATCCCAGGTGTACAGTGTAACAGGAAAAGGAAATCTGCAGAGAACAGGTTTCTAATTCCGACACAATACCGATAAAAAAGGGGGCCGGTGGCCCCCTTTTTTTTGTAGCCTCTGAAAAGACCCTCCATGGACCGGAAGTATCCTCTGAACGAGAAGCGAGCTGAAGGCATACTTTTTCAGAGGATACTTAGAAATCCGCTTAATACGTTGGGCAGATCCGGAAGTTAATCTTCCACAGGGCGAACGGGAACATTATTTTCCCGCAGATATTTTTTTAGCTCTGGAATACTTATCTCGTGAAAATGAAAAATGGAAGCAGCAAGAGCAGCCGTTGCCCCTCCCTCTGTAAAAGCTTCTTTAATATGTTCTTTGGTTCCTGCACCACCAGAAGCGATAACAGGAATATTGACCGAAGATGAAATCGCGTGAAGAAGATTCAGGTCATATCCGCTTTTGGTGCCATCTCTGTCCATACTCGTAAGCAGAATTTCTCCCGCTCCAAGTTTTTCTGCCTCTTTGGCCCACTCAACGGCATCTTTCCCTGTTGGCGTTCTTCCTCCATGTAAATACACCTCATAAAAAGTACCATTAAATTTGGCGTCAATCGCTACTACTATGCACTGGGAACCAAAATGCAGAGCACCCTGAGAAATAAGATCAGGATTTTCGAAGGCTGCCGTATTGATGGCTACCTTGTCTGCACCCTCCCTCAGAATAAGGCGCATGTCTTCTAAAGAGCGTATTCCGCCACCTACGCAAAACGGGATAAAAATTTCTTCTGCGACATGTTTCACCATGTTCAGAATAATGGATCTTCTGTCAGACGATGCCGTTATATCGAGAAAGACGAGCTCATCGGCGCCCTCTCTGTCATACAAGGCAGCGCTTTCGACCGGATCCCCCGCATCAATAAGGCTTACAAAATTAATTCCCTTAACTACCCTTCCATCTTTGACATCGAGACAGGGAATAATGCGTGGTGCTGACATACGCGATTCCCATGCATGAATTTACCGCGTCAATGGAAATTCATTGACAGGGAACCACTCTGATTTTTCATCAGCATTATGGGTTTAGGTGATATGAAAGATATGCTCTCTCAAATGAAGAACGCGCAGAAACAAATGAAAGATATCCAAAAAAAAATGGAATCGATGCGTATTGTTTCAGAAACAGGCGGCGGAACGGTAAAGGCAACAGTAGATGGTGAAGCAACTCTGGTAGATCTTCACATTGACGCTTCCCTTCTCAAAGAAAAGGAAATTTCCATGCTTCCAAAGCTTATTCTTAAAACAATTACAGAGGCACAGAAAAAAGCTAAAAAAGAAGCAGCAAACAGCATGAAAGGCATGATGGGAGGAATGGGAATTCCTGGCCTCTAATGTCGCAACCATTGGAACGGGCTACGGAGACTATTTCTTCTCTTCCTGGAATCGGAAGAAAGTCTGCACAGCGTATAGCCTTTTTTCTCCTGAAACAGTCTCCTAAAAGCTTTGGCGATATTATGGAAAGCCTCAGGACTTTCTACGAGGAATCGGAATACTGTTCTGTTTGTGGCGCCCTTAAGGCACGGGAAGAACCGTGCCGTTTTTGTTCTCCGGGAAGAAATTCAACCGTTTTGTGTGTAGTCGAATCTCCCTCCGATATTTTTGCCTTTGAAGCATCAGGAGAATACGGAGGTCTGTACCATGTTCTCGGTGGCGTACTCTCTCCTCTCGATGGAGTCGGCCCGACAGATCTGCGGCTCCAGGAATTAAAGCAGAGGATTGATGACAATGCAGGTATAGAAGAAATTATTGTGGCAACCAATCCCAGCGTGGAGGGCAATGCTACATCTCATTATATCAAAAAAATGTTCGATGCCAATTCGCTTCGCATTACGCGTATTGCTGCTGGTCTTCCGCTTGGTTCCCAGATTGAATACGCAGACCAACAAATGCTGGCGCACTCGCTGAGGCTTAGAACAGAAATATAAAAGCAGCGTCAGCGCAAACTGTCTAACCTGCGCAAACCTTCAGAATCCTTTTTATCTTCCAGAATTTTGCGCAGCTTTTTTCGAACAGCCTCATTAGAAGGATCCAGAGTCAACTGCTCCCATAAAGCTTCCTCTTCGGATACCGGTACAGCTTTGGCACTTCTTTCTGAGGGAAGGCCCATTGCCATCATGGCCGCCTGTTCCTGCATGGCCGCGACGGGTTCCTGTTCCTGAATAGTAGACGCAGATGAGGAAGCTCCACTCTTTGCAGTTTTTTGGACTGGCGGTGAAACTTTCGCTATAGTAGCAAATTCTGGAGTAGAGCTTTCCTTTGTTTTTTCTGGCGTGACGTTGGCTTCAGAGAACTCTGAAACGACAGCCTGGTGGGAAGATTCCGCAGACTCGCGAATAAAAACCAGCGAAACGGCAAACAAAACGAGAGCGGCAGCGGGTATACCCAGCCACATCATTCCAGGGCGAGAATTTTTCTTTTGCGGGATTTTAACATTGAAAGGTAGAGCTACAGAGCGGGCTTCTGCAAAAAGTGAAAAGAAAACAGCATCCTCTTTTTTCCAGTCTTCGATGATGGCAATATTTTGCTCCAGCTCCGGACAATTGCGCCGCATTGTGGCAAGCTCTTCTTCCGATACAAGATCCGGATTATCCTGATATTCTATTATTTTTTTTTCCAGATCATTGCAGTTCAAAAGAATCACCTCCTATTCCAACTTTTTCCAGCTCAGCGCGCAGAACCCGCCTCGCCTGGTTGAGCCTCGATTTCACTGTACCTGGATTGATATCAAGTATTTTACTGATCTCCTCTATTTTCAGAGCTGAAAAGTAGCGAAGATAAACCAGCTGACGTAAATTTTCGTCCAACTGGTTCACAGTATTCATAAGACGTTCTGCCGTGTCGTTACGTTCTGTTTTTTTTTCGGGCGTTTCGCGGGTATCCGAATATTCCACAGGTGACTCCTCCAGCGCTTTTTCACGCCGTCTTGCTGCCTTGCGCTGCTCGTCCCGGATATAATTGATAAGAATGGTCGTAAGCCAGGTAGATAACTGAGCCTCGCCCCGAAAAGAATGCAGTCGGTGGGCTCCTTTGACGATGGCTTCCTGAACGGCATCGCGCGCATCCTCTTCGTTCCGAAGCTGCGCGTACGCTGTCCAATAAAGGCGCTCGTAATACTGCATGGCTGCGTTGTAATACCGCGTGTGGTCAATCTGCATCTGCTTTCTCCAGAAAAAGCATGTCTGCATCTTCATACAGAATATGCTCCCGTAATTTCCAACCGTCCGGGATTTGCCGTGCCATGGTGAGCGATATTGCATTGCCCCTACCCTCTGGCAAGTAAGATTGCGTGCGAAACACAACGAGATAATCGACAACACCCTCCCTTAAAAAACCATCCGAGGCCCCAGTACCGGCTTCCAATAAAATATGATTCAGCTCTGGCAGATGCGGGCTGTTCCCAAAAAAAATCAATGAAGGAAGGGGGAAAATGTTGCGACCATCAAACGAGCGCACCGATAGAGCCGGGGGCACGCCAAAATAGTTTTTACCGTCGGCCAGTTCCACCTCCCGTATCCAATCGCTGGTTTCACTTTTTTCATAAAAATCTGCATTTTGCGGCAGTAAAAAAAATCGCTCCGTTGGCCTTTCGTGAGCCAAACCATTTTCCCTGAGTTTTAATATTCTGCGCAAAGGCGTGTCGCCAGGCATCCCAGACAGAGAACATTGACCGGGACGGGATGTAAGCCTTGGATAATCGGTGCGTATAGTTCCCGGGGTTGCCCCAATAAAATGGAAAAGCGAGCGCAGACGATGCATAATCTCCATGGAACACGGGCCGGACAATTTTCCCGATGCCCTTCCTGCAATGCCAATATGTCCTTCCATAGACTGCGCCCATTTGAGAATGAGTGCCGGCCTTCCCCGCTTTAACCTCCGCAGAAAAGGGCCCGTCGTCCAGAAGATTTCTTCTTCGAATGTTTTCTCTCCCGTATGCTCGGCAAGAATTCCACGGGAAAGAAGCGCATCAAAGGCATTCCCATTTTGTTTTGGGTTGGGATCCCTGCTTGCTGCATAGACGGCTTTGATTTCTGCCTGCTGGATCGCCAGGCTGCATGGAGGGGTTCTACCAAAATGTGTACAGGGCTCCAATGTAACAAACAGTGTGCTACCCTTTACTTTATCAGGAAAAGAGCTGCGCGCCTGCTCTATGGCATTCACTTCGGCGTGGTTTGCACCTGGTTCTCCCGTGTGCCCCCTGCCTATTATATGCCCATCTGCTGAGAGCAACAGGGCCCCTACAGCGGGATTGGGTTCGGACTTTCCGACAGCGCGAAAGGCCTCTTCAAAGGCAAGGCGCATGTAATGCTGGATTTTTCCGGAAGAATACAATGCTTAGTCTTCGTACTGGATTTCGTCGACAGCATACAGAAGATAATCAAGTTCCACGAGAATAATCACCTGGTCTTCTAATTTGGCGACACCGCGAACCAGTGCCCGGGTTTTGTCAGAAACCATGTCGGGATTTCCTTCGATGGAAGATGCGGGAACGTTGACCACTCGGGTTACCTCATCGACAACCATGCCAACCAGTTTATCGCGGTGGTTTACCACAATCACTCGAGTTGTGTCGTTATAGTTGAGCGGATCGAGATTAAATTTTTCACGAAGTCCGACAACGGGAATAATATTTCCTCTGAGATTCATAACTCCCAAAATAAACTTGGGAGCTCGAGGCAGCTTTTTAATGGCTTTCATTCGAATTACTTCCTGGACGCGCTCTATCTCCAGACCATATTCTTCCCGCCCTACGGAGAATACTATCAATTGAACAGTAATTCCTGTTGTGCTTTTCAGTTCGTTTTCTTCGCTCACGGTTGTATCCTGTTATATAGTGTTCTCTTCGTCATTTTCCAGCGAATTGAGAGTATTTTCTTTTATCGTATTATCGTCTTTATACATTTTGTAAAGCACTAGTCCGGCAATCACAGAATTGTTTATCCCAACCCATACAATATTCAGATGGTTCATGACCAGGAGCGAAACTGCTTGGGCCATAACAGCTGCTGATATCCCTGAAAAGAAAACTGTATTGCCGCTTAAAAGACCTTCATAAACAGCCTTCCCCGGATTCTGCAAAGTCCAGGCCTTTCCCTCCAGATGGGATTGCAGATATGGCAGGCTCAAGAACAGAAGGACGGGGTACAGAGCAGAATTAAAAATAAAATCTTCCCGGTGATCCCCGTATACGGCCCCCGTGTGAGCGAGCATAAGTCCGAGCAATGTTCCGACAGAAAGGAATATGATGGCATTCACAGATTTGGGATTCAACAGGCTGTTCAGCTCTCCAAGTATATACTGGTGCGGAAAAATAATCTCAGATTTTAGAATTTCTTCCTGTTGCCTCATAAAAATTTTCCGGAAATAATTAATCAGTAGAAGCGTAGCAAATGTGAGGGCAAACAGCAAGATAAAGAGAAGTAATTCCATTGTTGTGCCCGTTTGCATCAGGCCTTTGGGGATTCAACTATTTTTCTTGTCCCTTTGTAAACAAAAACACTCATGGTCTATGCTTTCCAACAGAATTTTTCGTTTTCTGACCATCTTTCTATCTGCACTGCCTCTTTTTGCTTCCACTATCGAGTATCCAGATTCAACTCCCGATGCTGTCCTTGCTGTCCAGGAGAATACATTCAAACGCCTTGGAGTACAGACTTTTCCTCGTGAAGAATCGGATGGATTTCTATACCATTACAGCCCCGGCTTTTTTTCCCCACTCCCCGTTCATTCTTATATTGGGACTTTTGGCGGCCTCACGGTTCTGCGCATTGAAGGCAGCCCCGGACAAGAGAAAGTTTTTCGAGAAATATTTGAAAGCCAGTTAAATCCGGATTCAAAGCTGTACAGCAAAAGTTACGGGAAAAAAATCCCCGGGATTGGTCCGCTTCTCACCCTTATTTCTCCGGCCTTAGGGCATATCTATGCGTATTCCTACTCTCCGTTTGGCAATACATTGCAAACTACCCTGTCCGCCACATCATTGCTGCTCACGGACGGACTGCTATTCTGGGTGGGGTCCAAGACATTCTTTACCCATTCCATTGACCCATTCGATAGAGGACTCATCGCTACTTCTATTCTGATGGGTGGTTTCCGCGTGGCATCTCTCTACTATAACTTTCGTGCAGAAGAAAGGCATAACCGCGTTGTAGAAGCCGGCTTTAGATTCACCTATTAAAGATTGCCATCGGAGAGAATTGCTTTAAGTTCCAATTGGAGATCGGCAGAAGCCTGAACGGACTGTTCAAAACCGGGCAAAAACTGTTCGGGATCGAGTACCACATTGTGGGCACGCACCTCAAAATGGAGATGCGGTCCCGTGCTGCGCCCCGTATTGCCCGATAAAGCAATAATCTGGCCTTTGCGAATAACATCGCCCTTTTTGACGAGAGCCGCCGATAAGTGGCCATAATAGGTAGAGTACGTTGTATCGTGCTTTATTACGACAAGATTTCCATAAGCGCCATAATATTCGGACATTTGCACAACCCCATCCTGTGCTGCCACAACGATGGTGCCAATGGGAGCGGCAATGTCAATACCGTCGTGATGTCGTCCCCATCGTTTGCCTACCCGCGAAGTGATGGAACTACCCTGCATGGGCCAGAGAAAGTTGCCCTGGGGTTGCGTGATAGATTCTCGCCGTATCCCTGCAATTTCAAGCTCCTGTACATAGCTTTTTTTATAGGGGAGAAAGATCCATCCGCCCTGCGCCATTCTCTCCTGATTGGATGAAAAACCATTCACTGACTGAATTTCGGATACAATGCTGCGATTATTTTGTGCAATAGAATGAAGCGTGGTTCCAGCTGGAAACGTCTTCCAGATGCCCATTTTCCCTCGATAGGTTTGCAGAACCACGTTATCTACGTAGAACGTCTCTTCGCGGGAAACGTTGCGGGCAATTTCAGAGTACTTTTGCCAAGTAGAAGCTTCCTGAGCAAACAGGACAGAGACAAATAATACCGGGAGAAGGAACAGTTTTTGAAGCATTATGCTACTGTTTCCGTCCCGGTCGTGTTGTCAATTTTGTTTTTTGAGTGATTCGGCCTTTTTCCTGAGCTCTTCCATGCTCATTTTCTTTCCTTTTTTAACAAGACCTTCGGACTGGAAATATTCGGAAACGAGCTGGTTGTAAAAAAGACCGAGCATTTTATTGAGCAGGTCGTTAAAATCACGGTTTTCCTGCTTTTTGCCGCTCACGGCTTCATCGTAAAATACCATGATAAATGCGGCCGTATTGTCACCAAATTCTTTCTTCATGAAATTCTCAAACTGGTTCCTGAAAGAAACTCCATCAGACATTTCTGCCTTTTTGCGAATTACCGTGTCAATCAAAAGCTGTCTCTGCTCAGATTTCGCAATAGCAGTTTTGATTTCTTTTTTTTCGTTTTCCGGCAGAGAGGCTACATAGCCTTCGCCTGTGAACCGAATCAATTTGTCGTGCAGATAACTGTCCGGAAAGAAAAACTCTGACTGTTTTTCAAGGGTATCTAAAGCTTCGCTGACTTCAATATCTATATTCAATCTGTTAAATTCTTTCTCCTGCCTGCTTCTAAGTCTGTCGCGGAATCCCTGGACATCTTTATCTTCCGGAAAGTTTTCTTTCACAAAAACATCGGTAAGATCCGGATAGACGGCTTTTTCTATTTTCAGTATTGTGACGAGCAGCTCGTATTGTACCTTGCGGTCATCCTGGACGATTTCTTTTTCAAATCGGAATTCATCATCTTTTTTAGCGGGTTTGCGCAGAATCTGGCTTTCAAACTCCGGGTCCATAAATCCGTCACCGATCACAAACGCTCGCTCCGGGACTGGTTTCCCGTAGGGAGTTTCGTCCAGCCAGATTTCATACGAGACAGTCAGGCGGTCACCTTTTAACGGTGCTGATTCCGTTTCTTGAAATGCAGCAAATCGATGCAGCTCTGAACGCTCTTCTTCTGCGAGCTCCTCACGGCTGATCTCCATCGTGTTTTCCCGGATGGAAATGTCTTTCATCTTTCCAATTTTAGCATAGGGAGACAAATCAAAGAGTACTTTATACGAAAAACTTTCTGACTCAATTTTTACTTCTTCCACGCCGGCAAGAGAATACAAAGTACCACCCTGTTTTTTTTCAATATCTGGATAAGCGATCGCAATCGATGCTCGCAGAGCTTCTTCCCGGATTTCGGAAGCATACTTTTGTTTGATAATGTAATCGGGAGCCTTTCCTTTACGGAAACCATCCAGTTTCACTTTGGGACGAACGGTGTCGATAGCACGTTTTTCTACGGCTGGTCTTTCTTCTTGTTTGAGGTCGACTTTAACGCGAATGCGTGTATTATCTACGGAAGATATTTCAATAGCTGGCATAATGCATTCCCGAAAACCATGACACAGCGTCAATCAGCCTTTAATGTCGTCGTAAATAACTCCATCTTCCATAAATAGTTTTTTACCTGCCGCCTGCGCAAGCTCTTCTTCGTGCGTGACAACAAGAATGGTCAGTTTAAATTTTTCCTGAAGATCAGAAATCAAATCAATAAATTTATGTCTGTTCTCTGCATCCAGATTTCCCGTTGGTTCGTCTGCCAAAACAAGGGCTGGTCTTCCAGCGAGCGCGCGGGCAACGGCAGCTCTCTGGGATTCTCCGCCCGATATCTGCGAAGGCAAATGATCTGCCCTGTGCAGAATACCCGTTTGCTCCAGAATATCGCGCGCTTGAGTCCGCGCAATTTTAGCGGGTATTCCCCGAATCCGCAGAGACATCATGACATTCTCTTCTACGGTAAAATCGGGCATGAGATAATGGTGCTGAAAAATAAATCCTGTCATGGTGGAACGGTAATAATGCATCTTTCCCCGGTTGCGGTAATCGAGAATATTCTTTCCGTGCACAATAAGGCTCCCCGAATCAAAATCGTCGAGGCCACCAATTACATTGAGAAGAGTGCTCTTTCCCGTTCCGGAAGAACCGCGAATGGAAACAAAATCGCCTTCGTTAATTTCAAGATTCACGCCGCGCAATACCGGAATTTTTAAATTCCCCTTGCGGTAAGACTTTTCGAGGTTCTGAACCAGCAGAATACTCATTGTTCGCCTCCACGAATAATACTGACTGGTTCGTAGCGGCTTGCAGCCCAGGCAGGAATCATGGAAGCCAGACCCGACAAAAACACAGCAACGATGCCCAGTATACCCAATGTTGGAATATCAATGTGCACGGGAATATGATCAAAATAATACACTCCTTTGGGGATAACACTGATGTTGAGCCATACCCCTCCGGTCAACTGCGCTATCCAGTTGCCGGTCGTGTTGATTCCGGTTTCAACAAGGCCGAGTATATCCTCTACATGAAGAGACAAATATATTCCTGTCACAATTCCGAGAATACTGCCCACAGCTCCAAGCAAAAATCCCGTAAAGGTAAAAATCATAAGAATACTGTGATCAGACATGCCGAGAGCCTTTGCAATTCCGATATCTTTTTTGTGGCTTCTGACAAGGTTCCAGGTTGCTATCACAATTCCCATGATACCGGCAAGAGTAAACAAAAAGATAATGATTGTCATAATAGTTTTTTCAAGCTTCAGGGCAGCAAAGAGATTCTGGTGCTGTTCTTCGAGCGAATGAATATTCCAAGGCCACTGGATATAGAGACGATTGCGGATAATTGATAATTGATCGGGATTCTGGATTCGGATATCAATCTGCTGTACGGCATCCCCTATGGAAAAAAGTTTTTGTCCCTGTGACAATTCCATCAGAATAACCTTACTGTCGTACTCGTAATATCCCGTCTTAAAAAATCCAATTACGGGAAAGGATTTCATGCTCGGCGTCATACCGGCCTGAAGCGAGAATTGTCCCCTTGGTACCACGAGTTCTATGGTTTCACCGAGATAAATTCCCAGATTCACTGCCATCTCCTGCCCTATATATACACCGGGTCTGCTGTCGGCTTTCACGGTCTTGGTCGGCTGTACAATTTCGGGAAAAGAAGCAGGAAAAGAACGTTGTCTGGTTTGTGGATCTACAGGGGGAAACTCAACTGCTCGGATGAATACATGATCGATGAGAGAACCATTCTTCAGAATGCCCGGACTCTGAATGGCTCCTTCGGCAGATACAATTTCCTTCTGGTATCTCGTGAGAATCTCTGCCCGGATAGACTTCCAGTTCCGAATGGGAGATTCTTTTCCACCATCGGTGCGAGAAAGCACTATGTGCGGATCAAAATTGAAGATGCTTTCTTTCATCTGGGTCTGAAAACCTGTCCCAATGGAGAGAACTACGACGAGTAGAGCAGGCCCCAAAAAAACTCCCATCAAAGCCATAAACGCATTCATGCTCAGAAGGTTTCCTTCGCGGCCTCTCATGTATCGAAGGGCTATAAAAAATTCTAAAAAAGATATTCTTGGTTTCATTTTGTTTTTTCTTTGTAACCTCTGAAAAAGTATCTCTGCAGCTCCTCACCGAACAACAGAAAATGCGAGCGATGAAAGTCTGAAATCTTCTAACAGGGCATCCGCGCTGGATACAATTTTTTGAATGGCAGACAGATCAATCCCCTTTTCTTTTTCCAGAATTATGCACTGCTTGCGAATCACAGCAATGGCGACCGCCGCTGTCTGCATAATCCTCTGCTCGTGGCGTTTCCCCTCGAGGGGCGGCAGAACAGATATTTGTTCTGCATAATGAAGCAAAAACAGCGAAGGTTTTTCATCCTTAACTGCGAAGCGCTCCAACTCTATGAGAGCCGAACGGGATTCCGGGTTGGCATAGCAAACCCCAGAAGCCGCTGTAATCAGCGGCTGCATTCCACCGACCAGTTTACGCATTTCATAAGAGGCCTTTGGATGAAAAAAAAGATCCGGATAAGCTTCAATTTTTCTGGCATGTTCTTCCAGAATTTGGTCTATGACTGCATTCGCCTTACGAACATTTTCGTTCTTTTGTCGATGAGAGAGAGCAAGTTTTTCGGCCCGCAAAAAGAAGTCCATTTCCTGAGCCAGAAATTTTACGGGTTCCATTCCACCTTTCATCATGGTTCGTATGCGGTTTTCCAGATCGGCCAGATTAAAATAGCGCTCTCCGTATTCCCGCGCTGCACTCCTGTACTTTGATCGCAATCCTTCGCTCACTTCCTCGCCGGAAATCTGTTCTTTTGATTTCTTTTTTCCAAACATTATTCCCATCGGCCTTTTTTCTGGCGGGAATATTTTTCCAGCCATTCGAGTTCCTTTTCATCCGGCATATCCTCTTCTTCTGTTTCGTCCTTATGTTCTGACAGGGAATGCCGGGTCATTGTAATAAAAATCCAGAGAGCTACACTGCTAATCAGAACGGCAATCATCCACGCAAAAGGAAACGCTATCGGTGAATCGCCAAAGTAGTAGCGGGCCAGAATGCCGGCGTCCGTCTGCATTATCCGTCCCGAAAAAAAATCGTCTAAATCGTAAAGAGAATACAGCGTGGTCATTCCCCCGGCAATAAACAATAGAACATGGTTAGCATAGGGATTAAATATCGATGCGGCCATAAATACAGATCCCCAGCCAATTCCAATCATCAGGCGACTGATATTTTCATGGGCCTCCACGCTCCAGGCCCCGGGTAGCAAAGAAAAAAAGATGAGAACCACTCCGGTTAAAAAGGATACAACGCGCATAAACCGGTATTTTAAGGCGGAATACAGCAGAACGCTACCCCAGATGATGGAGCCAATGTACCCTGCCATGGCAACAATAAAGAAGATTCCTCCGGAAGCATTGACATATCCGCTCTCGTTCCAGGCAACGGCAATTCCCTGGACTTTGCCACCCGTCAGCAAAGCTGCAATGGCATGCGATATTTCGTGGAAGTACACGACGAGAAGTTTTGCCGGGAGCATCAGAGGAGAATCCCAGAAAAAGATGAGTAGAACGACGAGAAAAATTAGAACGAGCAGGCGTACCATGTCAGTGTTTGAGACTCTGTTTTTCATCCATTTTGCGGGAGGCCAGTTTTAGAAAAGTCTTTTCTCCCTGGGTGAGCGACCGCATCCCTTTTTTGGAAATTTTATCTAACAGTGCATCCACCCTGCTTTCCCAGTCACCAAAAAATTCCTGTTCTATTTTCCTCTGTTTCCAGAGTTCCTTTTGGCGGTACATTCTCCAATGGTACAGCGGATTCATGCGTTCTAAGTTTCCAAATCGCGATTGAATTTTTAACAGGAGATATATATATCCCGTGACAAGCCCCCCCAGATGACCAACATGAGAAATCTCTGCTCTGGTTCCGCTGCCCGGCATCCCTTCGGAAAGAGTCATGTAAAAAGAAATAAAGCCAATAATCAGAACAAAATACTTTGCCTTGAGTGGAAAAATGAACATGAATAAAATCTGGCGGTCCGGATAATGAATAGCATAGGCCAGTAAAATTCCGAAAACGGCCCCCGAAGCGCCTATCGTTGGGAGAGAATTCTGGCCGAGCAGCAGGGGCAAAAGAGCGATAAAGATTCCCGCTCCCATTCCGGAAATAAGATAAAATCGCAAAAATTCTGCGGAACCCCATTCTCTTTCCAGATCCGATCCAAACATCCACAAAGTAAGCATATTAAAGAGAATATGCATGAATCCGCCATGCAGGAACATGTAGGTAAAAATCTGCCATACCCAGCCGCGTTCAAATACGTGGTCGGGCCACAAAGCAAAGAGGGTTTCGAGGGGATAGGATCCGGAAGCCATTGTGAAATGCGATATTAGTTGTATTATAAATACACCCGCATTGACAGCTATTAGAGTGCGGACGACGGGACTAATAGAAGGACCAAACGCTATTCTGTTCATGGCAAAAAATTATCCCCTGAAAGTGATTTTTCTACGTGCAGCATATGCTCAAAACTGCCCCAGAAGGTAAATCCCTTTATTCCACCCGCTTCACTTCCTCTCACCTGCCCCGCAAAATAGGCGGGGCCATACCCCCAGATTCCCGTGCTCATGGGAAATCCCTGGAGCCATGGTCTTACGACAAACTGTTCATTCGCAATTATGCGCGAACGAACCGCGCTGTGGGCCAATAGATTATAGGCTCTGGACTCTTTTGGGCCGCCCGTTAAATAGCGGGTTCCAAAATGAGATGAATACAACATGGGAGCGATTACATCGGCGTATCTCGATATCATGGGAATGTCCTGACCTATTCTTCCGGAGGCCCTGTACAAACCGTGGTACCCGTAAACGTCCAGACTGATCGGTTTGTCCGTGGCGCTCCGCATGGCTTTCAGAAAGTTTTCAAGAGCCTCAGAATAATACATATCTCCCTCCCGGTGAGAAAACGATGTCCGGTGCACCGCCCCGTCAGAAGGAAAGCGAATATAGTCGAACTGAATTTCTGCCACCCTGCTTTTGGAAATCTCTCGAATAAGGGGTATGTAATATTCCGTTGCGAGGGCCGGATTAAATGGATCCACCCAGAATTCTTTTTCGTTGCCGCGCCACGAGGCTCCCGTCACTGCATCGCGAATTGCATATCCCGGCTGGCGGAACAGGACTGGGTCTTTAAAAACGACAATTCTGGCCACTATATAGGCATCATATTTTTCTACGAGAGTATCGATTTCTTTCAGAGTAAATTTTTGGCGAACGGCATTCCATTTTTTTAAATTCGGAATCTGGCTGTCATACCGGACATAACCGTGATCATCCTTAAAATCGAGAACCATTCCATGGAACTTTTTTCTCGAAAGCATGGCATGGACGGACGCCTTATTCTTGCGATAATTCAATGCAGAAGAATAAAATAGTTTTTTCCCGTTCGCTGCTGCCATGCGGATCTGTTTGGATTTGGACACCCGGGGAGCAGCAATTCTCACCGAAACAGATTTGCCCTCACGAGTTTGCGCCATAATCAGGGTAATATTTTTTCTCTCGGGCTTAAAATCTGCCAAGGTCTGTCTAAGTATAAGATCCCCTGATTCGTCTACTACGGCCAGTTCTCTGCTGTTTGCCACTGCGAGATTTGTCCCCCAGGATTCAATGGAATCGTATGGATGATTCAGTTCTTCTGCATAGCGTCGGATAAATTTTGCGTCCGAATTCGCACGACAATACACGCCGGGAGAAAATGAGCTTACCGTGCAAACGCTTCCGTTTTCCAGTCCGGCTATCCCGGATACTTCATCGAACAGGCAAAGTTTGTCATCGTGGCGAATGCACGGTAAACCTTCACTCCAGCTTTTGAACATTAACGTGTTATGTTTAACAGCTGCGCGAAAAACGCCATTGATCCCTGTGCCCAGATACACATGCTCTTTTGCTCTCGCCACTGAGTGCAGAGTTCGAGTCCCAGCAAGATCGTGCTTTTGTACTACCCATCCATTGTCTTCTTCTATTAACAGGTTATGGCGGTGGATGGCAAACCCGGTATCCAGATCTGCCAGATAGCGATAACGGTCTTCGCGGTGCATACCGGGTTTGGGCAACCCCTGTTTTTCCGAGAGTCTGGTTTTTCCATCGACTACATCCCAGACTCCAGAACTGTCCGTATAGATGCGGAAGCTGTCGCGCGCTGGAACTTCGAGACGGCGCGGAAGATGATAACCCGCTTCAGATACGGAAATTTCTGCTTTGGTTTTTTTTTGCCAGTCTCTGCCATTGTACCAATAAACCGTCCCTTCATCATCCATCCCCCAGTATTCGGGAACCTCCCATGCGAAGGAGGCTGTAACGGCCAAGATGAAAAACGTTATTAACTTCATGCTTTCCACTTTTTTGAATGGATACGTTCTGGCAATTTTTTACGAGAGGGTCTGACTAACGGTACAGCGTTCGGGAAATATCTGCCTTGACACGGACTCTTCCCACCCAATTGTGCTGCATGCAGACAGTCCAAAATAACGCCGTCGTCACAATGGCCTATGTCCTTTTTGACGCAGATAAAAACGAAATTGAAGCAAATGAATTTGCTTATTTGCACGGGCATAACAACATTATCCCTGGTCTCGAGGCCGCTCTCCGTGATCTTACCGTTGGAGACAAAAAAAATGTCACAGTTGCGCCGGAAGACGGATATGGAGAATTCCAGGAAGAACTCGTTGAGCGGGTAGATCGCTCTTCCTTTCCAGAAGATCAGGATATTGAAATTGGCATGCAGTTCCAGACAGATACACCGGAAGGCATGGGAATATTCACTATTGTAGAAATAGATGGAGACGAAATCGTTCTCGACGGAAACCACCCTATGTCTGGCCAGACGCTTATCTTCGATATTGAAATCAAAGATATTCGCAAAGCAACCGAAGAAGAAATCGCCCACGGCCATGTTCACGGTGCCCACGGGCACAATCATTAACCGGTTGTTTAAAAACAACCGGGTTCACAGTGAGCCGGGTTTTCCCGGCCTTTTGTCAGTCTCCTATTATAGGCTTTTGGTAAGAATGCAGTGAATGCACTCCCCCCTGCATCTGCGCCGCAAGGGATCTAATTTCAAATCTCAGTTTTTCTGACTCGAGAGCCTGATGCAGATCGGGAACGGTTCTAAACCCAAGATCCTGAAAGCCATGTTTTACACCCTGGATGAGATACGGCACAAAGTCAAAGGCGGAGCCCTTATCTACGACAGTACCAGATACTCCCTGCGCCACTTTAATCTTTTGGTCTTCTGTATTATAGCGCTTGGCTCCACCGCCAGCTTCCATAGCTTCCACAGATGCCATTCCACGGTAGCGTTTCACCCGAACTCCATTGTCGTAGAAGTACTCTCCAGGGGCTTCCTTGGTGCCTGCCAGCAGAGAACCAACCATGACTGTATGTGCTCCGAGAGCAATCGCTTTGACAATATCTCCGATATTTCCAATTCCGCCATCGGCAATTACGGGAACTCCGTATTTTCTGGCTGCTCTGGCAGTATGAAAAACAGCCGAAGCCTGTGCTCTTCCGCTCGACATGGTTTCCTGCGTGATACAAATGGAACCAGGCCCCATTCCGATGCGCAGCGCGTCAGCACCTGCTTTGAGCAATGCTTCTGATTGCTCCGTCGTAACAACGTTCCCACCAATCAATTGTATTTCGGGATACTTTTTCTTGAGCTCTTTTAATAACTCAATCTGGTACACAGAATATCCCTGGGCAGAATCTATGACGAGCAGATCTACATTTTTGGCAATGAGAGCCTCAATGCGTTCTCTGTCATAAGGATGGGTAGAAACAGACGCGCCGACCCGCAGGCGTTTGGAGGAATCTTTGCTGGCCAGAGGAAAGTCTTTGTTTTTGATTAAATCCGAGCGCGACAGCAGAGAAACAAGTTTGTTTTCTTTATTAATGATAGGAAGCTTGCCTTTTTTGGAGTCTTTCAGGATTCCATTGGCTTCTGAAAGCGATACTCCTTCCTGAGCTGTTACCAGATCTTTCGTCATGACATCGCGCAAATATTTATTTCGATCTTTCTCAAAATCGATATCGCGGTTTGTTACAATTCCAATCAGCTTTGTGTTCAATGTGCCGTCTTCTGTAATGGGAATTCCAGAAAAACCATAGCGGTTCTTTATGGCATCTACATCTCGGATTCGCTTATCTGGCCCGAGCACAATGGGATCAGTAATAAATCCGTTCTCGTAGCGCTTCACTTTCTCTACGGTTCGCGCCTGCTCTTCTATCGATAAATTGCTGTGAATTATTCCCATTCCGCCAAGAAGCGCCATCGCAATGGCCATTTCTGCTTCTGTGACCGTATCCATGGGAGAAGAAATAATGGGAGTTTTGATAGTAATATCTCGGGTAATTTTTGTTTCAAGAGATACATCGTGTGGAGGAAAATCAATGTATCCCGGAAGAATCAGAAAATCCTTATAGGTGATGCCTTTTCCCTGGCGCATCAGTTCCAATCCGGAAAAACCATCCAATAGAGCTTCCATGAGACAAAATCAGAATGAAAAAAGGCCCGTAAACCTTTTTTTGATTTGACAGTGTGAATCAACAGAAAAATCAGGCTTATGGCACATAAAAAAGGTGGCGGATCATCCAAAAACGGGCGCGATTCAAATGCCCAGAGACTCGGCGTAAAACGCTTTGGCGGAGAAACGGTAACAGCTGGTTCCATTCTCGTTCGCCAGAGAGGAACTGTTTTTAAGCCGGGAAAAAACGTTAAGCGTGGCAAAGACGATACTCTGTTTGCACTGGTCGATGGCCAGGTCAAATTTGAAACTATTGCTAAAGCAAAACAGCAGATTTCTGTTTACCCGGTTGCAAATTAACCTGGCAAAACAGTTCTCTCAGAATTTCGAAACGCTGACACGGCAATCCGTTCGATGTGTCTTCTCTATTTTCTACTTTGTTTAATCCAAAACGAATCCCAATTCCCCCCAGGACATCCTTTGCATCGCTTTACCGACGAAATCTCTATTACTATAAAAGCCGGCAACGGCGGTGCGGGTGCAATTGCGTTCCGACATGAAAAATTTGTCGAATTTGGCGGCCCTGATGGCGGCGATGGCGGAGACGGTGGTTCTGTCATCTTTCAACCAGACGAGCGCGTCGTAACGCTTTCTCACTTGCGCTCCAATAGAGTGTACAGGGCCGGAAACGGTCAAACTGGACAGGGCAGATTAAAATCCGGTAAAAAGGGACGAGACCTCATTTTTCCCGTACCCTTTGGAACCGTAATCACGGATCTCGATGGAAATATTCTTCACGATTTTCTGGAACCGGTACCATGGCTTGCCGCAGAAGGAGCAATGGGAGGTCGCGGGAATGCCTTTTTTAAGTCATCGACAAATCAGACTCCGCGCTTTGCCCAGCCCGGTATACAAACCGAACCAACTGAACTCCATCTGGAACTGAAATTGATTGCCGATATCGGATTTGTTGGTTTTCCGAATGCTGGTAAATCATCTCTCCTCAAAGCACTGACCTCTGCGAATCCCAGAATTGCAAGTTATCCATTTACCACCCTGACCCCAAATCTTGGCGTATTGTCAGACGGAACCATGCGCGCTCTCACTATTGCGGATATTCCCGGCATTATTGAAGGCGCTTCGCGCGGAATAGGACTCGGAATTTCCTTTCTGAAACATATAGACAGAGTATCTTTTCTAATATTCCTTCTCGATATATCCACTGCTTATGGGGAAGAAGAACTAATAATTTTAAAGGACGAATTGGAATCTTACAGTTCCAATCTACTCAACAGACCCTGGATGGTCGTGTTCAATAAAATCGATCTCGTAGAGGACAGAGCCTTCCTGCGTGAGTGGATGGATGCAGTTCCGGTGGGCACACTTCCCCACATGGCGATTTCTGCTGCTACGGGAGAAGGCATCGTCGCACTGCGAGAAACTCTGCTTTCATATTTCCGCGAGAGGGAACATAAAATCTGATTTACGCCTCTGTAGCCTGCCGTAAAATCTGAGGGGGGACAAAATGAAAATATATTACTTCGGAAAAAAACGGACCGATGGGCGCGCGTCTGGCAAATTACTGTTAGGTGGAAAAGGCGCTAACCTAGCCGAAATGTGCCACATGGGGATACCCGTCCCCCCCGGATTTACCATATCAACCGAAGTATGCCATCTGTACCAAAAACATAAAAGCTTTCCAGAAGAATTAACGACAGATATCCAGAACGCTCTGTCCCTTCTTGAAGAAGAAACGGGAAAAAAATTTGGATCGCGCGACAGTCTACCCCTGCTCGTTTCCGTTCGTTCCGGCTCCCCCGTATCCATGCCGGGAATGATGGACACCATCCTGAACCTTGGTCTCAATGATGATACCGTTCAATCGCTCGCGCGTGAAACATCGGGCGAAAGGTTTGCATGGGATTCGTATAGACGTTTTATCCAAATGTTTTCGGATGTAGTTCTCGGCGTCCCCCATCATTTTTTTGAAGAAACTCTCACACAACTCAAAAAGAAAGAAAACGTTCTGTATGATTATGAACTGTCTGCACAGGCGTTAAAAATACTCGTCGCCGAATATAAAAAAATTACGCTACGGGAAACGGGTTCCCCCTTTCCGGAATCCCCCCTACAGCAATTACACCAAGCAGTGGAAGCTGTTTTCAAATCATGGAACAACAGACGTGCCACCACCTACAGAAAAATTCATGCCATTCCGGAAACTCTCTGTACAGCAGTCAATGTTCAATCCATGGTCTTTGGCAATTTATCTGCGAATTCCGGAACCGGTGTCGTCTTTACCCGAAATCCGTCCACCGGTGAAAATCTTTTTTACGGGGAATATCTTCAAAACGCGCAGGGCGAAGATGTAGTAGCAGGAATCCGAACCCCAAAACCAATATCATCGTTAGAATCAGATGATTCTGTCAATTACCTCGAACTTAAAAAAATAGCCTCTAAACTCGAAGCCCATTTCCATGACATGCAGGATATCGAGTTCACGATAGAGCAGGGAAAACTTTTTATTCTGCAGACTCGTTCAGGAAAGCGAACCGCCCCGGCCAGTCTGCACATAGCCATGGACTCCTTCAAAGAAGGACTCATAGACCGGGAAACCGCTCTCATGAGAATAGACCCCGAAGCTCTCCCACACCTTCTCGCCAATGTATTCAATGCAGACGAAATAGAACAGGCAGCAAACTCTGGTCAACTGCTTGCGACCGGTTTACCTGCTGGTCCCGGAGCGGCTTCCGGCGCGATTGCTTTTTCAGCCGACCGCGCCGTTGAATTTGCCAACCAGGGAAAACCTACCATACTCGTGCGGTTAGAAACATCCCCAGAGGACATTGCCGGAATGGAAAAATCGCGCGGAATTTTGACTGCGCGGGGAGGAATGACATCGCATGCCGCTGTAGTAGCGCGGGGTATGAATAAACCCTGTGTTGCCGGAGCAAGCGATCTCGTCATCCATGAAAGAGAACTAACCCTTACAATCCAGGGGCGCGCTGGAATACAGTTAAAAGAGGGAGATACCATCAGCATTGACGGCTATACCGGTTCTGTTTATGCGGGAGAGCTGGCTACGAGTCCATCCGAGATACACCGCGTATTTATTGAAAAAAGTCTTCCATTGGAGAATTCCCCTCTGGCCCAGAAATATTACCAGCTCATGCAATGGGTAGAGGAAATTTCTACTCTTGGCGTGAGGGCAAACGCGGATACCGGAGCCGATGCCAGCCATGCCCGCAGCTATGGCGCTCAGGGAATAGGGCTTGCACGAACCGAGCATATGTTTTTTTCACCTCAAAAAATAATGGAGGTGAGAAAAATGATCTTAGCAGAAACAGAGGAAGAAAGAGCCAAAGCTCTTGAGCAAATGCTCGAATTTCAGGAACATAATTTCTATGATCTATTTAGAGAAATGGACGGTTTCCCCGTAACCATACGCCTTCTCGATCCTCCGCTGCACGAGTTTCTCCCCGTAGAACCTTCCATTATTAACGAAATTGCAGAAGAGCTTGGCATTCCAGCCGAAACCGTGTTGTCAAGGGCTCGCTCTCTGCGGGAAATAAATCCCATGCTTGGGCACCGAGGCTGTCGACTGGGTATAACGTTCCCGGAAATTACGGCCATGCAGGCCCGTGCGATTTTTTTGGCAGCTCACCGGGCCATAAACGATGGATATCGAGTACACCCGGAAATCATGATTCCCCTGGCGGGCCACTGGAAAGAAGTGCAGCTTCAGAAAAAGGTGATCGAAGACACCTATCGGGAACTCCAGAAAGAAAAAGGGCTTTTTATCCCCTTTCGCACCGGCTCCATGATAGAGGTTCCCCGCGCTGCTCTCACCTCCGACGAAATAGCCCGTGAAGCCGATTTTTTCAGCTTTGGCACCAACGACCTTACCCAGATGACGCTCGGCTTTTCAAGAGATGACTCAGGAACATTTATCCCCCAGTATTTGGAACATAAGATCTACGAATCAGATCCATTCCGAACACTGGATATGGAGGGTGTAGGTTCACTCATACGCATTGCACTCGATAAGGCAAGAGCCGTAAAACCGGATATTCCAACAGGAATTTGCGGAGAACACGGGGGAGATCCCAAAACAATTGCCTTTGCCGTTTCTCTGGGGATGGACTATGTTTCCGTAAGCCCTTTCCGCGTTCCTGTCGCGAGACTGGCGGCTGCCCAGGCCAAAATTTCTTTAGCGAGGAATAAAAATCCAGCATGAAATGGTTCCTGTCCATCGTATTTGTTCTCAGTCTCTCGTTTTGCAGCGGAGAGAAAGGATACAGGCCCCTGCCCAGCGACCAGGAAGCAGCCGACGCAGATGCCTCCATTCATGGCTTTAGCCTGAATGGCCGGGAAAAAAATAACGAATGGCTGATTCGCGCCAATTCTGCCCTGGTGTTCGAGTCAGGAAAGAAAATCGAAATGCAATCTCCCCGCATCCAGATTCTCAGCAATGAAACACTGATCGTTTCGGAGCGCGGAATATGGGAAGAAGATGAAAAACAAGCCTATCTTCTTGGGCGCGTCCACATAACAGCCAAAAATAAAAGAACGCTGGAAACAGAAGAGCTCACATACAACGGCTCTACGGGAAGAATCACTTCGCATAAACCTGTAAAAATTCGGTACCCAGAAGGAGATACCATAACAGCGGCAGGTCTCGAAGCGGATACATCTCTCCAGAATATTACATTCTTTCAGGGAAAAGGGTATCACCCGGACGGAACTCCATGAGCACAGCAAAAACGCACGCCGATACAATTCGCAAAACGGGCATTTTTTCCTTCTTCACGGGATTGTCCCGTTTTTTTGGGCTCGCAAGAGATATGCTCAAAGCAGCAGCTTTTGGAACAGGCCCCCTCGCCGTAGCTTTTGATATTGCGTTTCGGATTCCCAATTTGTTCCGGAATCTCCTGGCGGAAGGCGCACTGTCCCAGTCCTTTATTCCGGTTTACGAAAAGTATAAGCACGGAAGCCCTGGCAGCGGGAAGGCCGCAGCAGGGGCTGTAATATCCTTTATTACCATTGTGCTTCTCGTTTTCAGTGCTCTCATGATGTTTTTTGCAGACACACTTATTCCGCTTTTCCTGCACGGCAATGCATCCTCTGCCACGGATGTTTCTTTAACAATATCGCTAACGAGACTTCTATTCCCTTTTATTTTCTTTGCCAGCATTGTGTCTCTATTTATTTCCCTTCTGTATTCGCATGGAGTATACTGGGTCGGCAGCTTTGGGCCTGCCCTTATGAACATTGTAGTACTGGCGGGGTTCGGGATTCCCTGGCTGCTCTGGGGAACTGGCGATATTTATCTGTTCTCTTATGTCACTCTTGCTTCGGCAGCCATCCAGCTTCTTTTCACGGTTTACTTTGTGCATAAACAGAAACTGTTTCCCCGACTTTCCTTTTCTTTCAAACATCCAGCGCTAAAAAATTTATTTGTCATGATGCTTCCCGCTGTGTTTGCCGCATCCGTGCAGGAAGTGGGTCAAATCATCGATATTTATCTTGCAACCATGATCTCGGATAAGGTGCCCGGTGCCGTTTCTGCTCTATCCTATTCCCACCGCCTCATCCATCTACCCATTGGGATCTTTGGCGTTGCTCTTTCTATGGCCTCCCTTCCGAAACTGTCCCGCCTCTTCATCGAAAAAAAAATGGATGAGTTTTCCTCCGCCGTAGAATTTGGCGTTCGCCTCAATCTGATGCTGCTGCTTCCTTCGGCTCTGGGGCTTATTCTTCTAAGTGACTCCATTGTCTCCATCATCTTTGAACGCGGCTCCTTTGACGCAGAATCGACAGCGACTACGGCTCTGGCTCTGCGCTTTTATGCGGCCGGGATTCTTGCTTTTTCTCTCCAGAAGTTTCTTCTATCGGCTTTGTATTCACGGCAAAACACCCTCGTTCCATCGCTCATCACCGTCGCCGTATTGCTCGCCAACATAGGGTTTGCCCTCCTCTTTATGCAGACTCTCTACCACGGCGGGCTTGCTCTTGGCTCCAGCCTTGCTGCCTTTCTCGGCGTTCTTTTATATGGCGTGTATTTTAGACAACTGAAACTGATTTCCTTCCGCAGGCACTTTGGACAGCATCTTCCCAGCTATATAAAAATTATTGCGATGAATGGAATCATGGCGGCAGGAATTATTGTGGCAGGACAATGGGTCGGAGAAAACCATCTCCTTCGCGTACTCTTACTGCTGCCGCTCGGTGTTTTACTGTATTTCCTGGGAATGATCATTCTAAAGCCGGATGGCAGCGAATTCCTGGAAAAGCTGCTGCGGATCAGGAAGAAATAGAAAAACAGACTTTACCGCATGAGTCAATACCTGTGTTCTGTCCGTTTAAGTCTCAGGATATATTCATGAATCGCATATTGCTCACTTTTTTCCTCACTTCCTTCACACTCTTGACTGCTCAGCCCGCCACTCCCGAATCCGGGGTTGTCGTGTTGCCACAGGGGGGAGAAGTCACCCGTATTTTCGCTGTTTCCGGCACACAAGGAGAAAAAACAATCCTTACCAAGTATTACGAGGTAAAAATACAGTCCGCAGGAGGCGAAATAGCCTCTTTTTACCATCTCGACCCGTCTTCTAAAACAAAACCGAAGATTGAACTCACAGATTCTGAAACAATGAATTTTGTCACATATCCCGATGTAACGGATAGAACCATTTTTACCGATTTCCGCAACCAGTTGCTGACTCTCCATTATACTCTCAACACGGTAGAAACAGAAACCACGATAAAAATAAGCGCAGCTCTTCCTGTTACCGTTTTCATGGGAGATCTAAAAACGGATCTTCTGTTTGTGAAAGAATACGAATTTTATAAAAATGAGCATTACTGGCTCTACCGACAGACAATCGAAAACAAGGGTACAGCGGCTGTCAGCTTCAAATCCATGTATTTTATGCCCTTTCGCGATATTGGTCCCGCAGCAGACGACAAATCTCCTATTTCCAAGCAAAAAAATTACAGTTTTCTGTACTATAAAGATGATTTCAAATCCTTCCGCCCGGGGGGTGATTTTTTCAGCATGTTCGGTGGCAAAAAAGAATCCAAGCTGTTTGACTCATCCGTTCATTTCTTTGGCCACAGCGGACGTTTCATGATCATGACTGTTCAGCCCCTGTTCGCAAACACGGGTGCTTATTTCTTTCAGGAAATAAAACAGAATGATGTGCTGGTCCAGCATGCGCAGACAGATCTCAATCTTGGCAAACTTTCCATTCCGCCTGCCTCCAAAGCAGTATACGAGTACATTGTATACTCCGGACCTAAGGCAAAAGAATACCTTAAAACGGAGACGACCTCTTTCCCGTACACCAATAAAATCCATAAAGAACTGTATAAATCCTTTGATTTTGGAATTACCGCTCCCATCCGGGATCTCATCGTAGAAATTCTACACATATTTTATAAATTTGCTCCCAACTATGGGGTCGGTATCATTTTATTTGCTCTGGTGTTTAAGCTCGTGTTTTTTTACATGAACCAGAAGCAGGCTGAATCCATGAAAAAAATGGCCGCCCTGCAACCATTGATGAAGGAAATCAATGAGCGCTACCAGAACAATCCGCAGGAAAAACAGCGCCGCCTCATGCTGTTATACAAAGAGCATAAAATTAACCCACTGGGCGGCTGTTTGCCCATGCTTATCCAGATCCCCATTTTTATCGCTCTGTATAGCGCGTTTTCGGACTCATACGATTTATGGAAGTCACCATTTATATCCGGATGGACGCCGGATTTGTCTGAACCAGATACTCTGTTTTCCTTTCCCACAGGCTGGCCTTTGTTAGGTGGTTTTAATTTTCACATTTTACCAATCCTGATGGCGGCTACCCAGTATCTCCAGACTAAATTTACGGTTGTTTCGGGCGACGAAACCCAGAAAAGAATTATGCAGCTTATGCCTCTTCTCATGCTCGTCTTTTTCTGGGCCATGCCTGCCGGAGTGGTGCTCTACTGGACTATTCAGAACATTCTTTCCATTGGACAGCAGCTCTACACGAATAGCCGGTCAAAAGATTGAGTCGAATTTCAACTACGGAGACATCTCAATGATCTTACTCGAACTGCAGGCTAAAAACGATAAAGAAGCCATAGATATGGCATCAGGCATACTCGAAGTATCGCCGGAAAACTTCACAGCAGAAGTCTTCAAAAAAGGCGGAGGAAATTTTCTGGGGCTCGGAGGAAAAAAGCCTTCCCTGTTCCATATTCTCCCTACCGAAAAAGCCACCCAGGAAACTCTCGTCAAAGGAGTCATCATTTCCCTTTTGTATAACATGGGTTACCAAGTGGAAATTCTTCGCTCCGAGACTCTCGAAGACGGCAAATTTTATGTGGAACTCGCTTCACAGAACGCAGGAAACATAATCGGCAAAAAAGGAAAAACACTCGAAGCTCTTCAATTTATCGTCAACATTGCCATTGAAAAGCATACCGGAACACAGCCCAAAATTCTTCTCGATATAGAAAAGTACCGCGATCGCCGCGCAAAGCAGCTTTCCGATATTGCCATAAAAATGGCAAGACAGGTCATGAAGACTGGAAAAAGCAGGCTGCTCGATCCACTTAATCCTTATGAGCGCCGCCTCGTACACATGGCGCTTCAGGAAAACGAAGAAGTTCTAACAGAATCAGAAGGATCCGGAGTCTATAAAAGAATCCGGATCTCTGCTAAAAAGAAGGGTGAAAAAGCTCCCGTCCCGGAAGAACTTACAGAAGAAGTATCTACCTTTGATGACTTTGCAGATCCGGAAGACTATGAGAACATCCAGAAGCAAATGGCAGAAACAATGAACGATGATGAGCCAGCTGGCTGATCTCGAAAAAATATGCGCTCTGGCTACACCACCGGGGCGCAGCGCCATTGCTGTTATCAGAGCTACGGGAAAAGGAACCATCGAAGCTGTAGAACAATTATTCGTCTCTCAAAGCAGCAGACATATCCGCAAAAACCCGCGCTCTGCCCTGTTTGGGCGCTTTGTATTTGAAAACGAAACCCTTGACGAAATTCTCGTTCTCTCTTTTCCTGGCCCACGCTCCTATACAGGAGAAGACATGGTCGAAATTCAATGCCATGGAAATCCTGTCATTGTAGAAAAAATTCTGTCCGCACTGTTTAAGTCTGGTTTTAGACCGGCCAGACCGGGAGAATTTACCAACAGAGCCTATGTAAACTCTAAGATGGATCTGTTGCAGGCACAGGCCGTTCTCGACATAATCGAATCGAGAACAGAAGAAGAGCTCCAGTCAGCCTTGCGCGTCAAATCCGATGAATTCAGAAAGCAGCTTTATGCGTTCCGGTCGGCACTCATAGGCCTGATGGCAGATCTAACAGCAGAACTCGACTTCATTGAAGAAGATATTCAATTCTTATCCATCGAAGAAAAACATCAGATGCTGAATGCGCTGAGTGCCGATCTCTCTCAACTGATTGACTTTTCTAAAACGCACGAACGCCTGCGCAAGGGTGTGGAAATTGTTATCGTTGGTCCGCCCAATGCCGGAAAGTCCACTCTGCTCAATTATCTTCTCGGAGAAAAACGGGCTATCGTCTCGCCCGTTCCAGGAACGACGAGAGACTTTGTTGACGGCGAACTGACCATAGAAGGAATAAGAGTTCATTTAGTCGATACAGCGGGACTCCGGGAAACAAACGACGAAATAGAAAAACAGGGCATTGCCATGGGGCGGGAGAAATCGGGAATAGCCGATCTTCTCCTTTTTGTTTTTGATCAATCTGTTTCGTGGAAAGAGACAGACTTAGCTCTTTTTTCTTTTCCGGCCACCATACCAGCCTTTACGATTTTAAATAAGGATGATCTTCGCCATCCTGACTGGGACACGGCCATATCGCATCCATTCTTTGTCGGCAGGGACAGAATTTTCCGGGTGTCTCTTACAAACGGCTTCGGCGTAGAGGAAATGCGAAGCCAGCTCATCTATTTTTTGAAATCATTAAACACACACGCTTCGGGTATTCTATTGTCTGCCTGGCAGCTTGAAATTTTCGAAAAAATCTATTCCTTGTTACACGCCTCGTCTCATCTGATCCGGTCACAGGAAAGTCCAGAAATTCTTGTGGCAACTATCCAAGAGGCCCTAGATGCATTTGGCGAGCTGACGGGCGAGATAGAGTCTGAACATATTTTAGGACGCATTTTCTCTAAATTCTGTATCGGAAAATAAATTTGGTGCCGCAGCTTCCTCGATAAAGCCTTGGCAGGCTTTTTCAGGGTTTTGCGGCTGTGCTCTTTAGATAAAAGCGAAGAGAACCGAAGGCAAAAGTCCACAGAGGGATTTTTGCAAAAACCGGTTAGATTATTCAATATAGCCCGTAGAGTTCGCCCCCTTTGGATGCAAGTTTTTCTACGATGCGGCGGGTTGCTGCATCCTCCTCTAATTCTGGAGCATGGTGTTTCTTTTTTCTTGCGTCAATAATCAAAGGACCATGGCAGCCAAAATGCTTGAATTCCTGGAATGACTCAATGCCATAAATATCGTGGGATGGATTGGATTTGGTAAAGGTTTCCCAGAGAAAATTATTCATGTCAGATGTGAAATCTGCGTCCTCTGATAGAACGATTAAAGCAATGCCTTCCCATTTTCCTGCCATTCCTTTTTTCTGCGTATAGGCAGACATTTCGCGCTGCACTGTTTTATAGTCACTAAATTTTTTCCCGCTAATGGCAACCACTCCAGGCATTACTATCCGTGCCTTTTGAAAACCCAAAGGTAACAAAACGCCTCCAGGCAGCTCCGTGGCCAGTTTGCGTATGGCAGTACCGGCAGCAGCGAAAACAACCTTGGATCCTTCGTTTAGTCCTATGGAACTGTAATCGAGCGTATCCATGGTCGTCGATGACTGAAAATGCAGATCGCGCGTGAAGTCGATTCTTTCGAGTAAATGCTCTAAATAGGCTGGTATATCGTGAATATCGAGTTCAGGATTGTCTTCCCTAACTACCATAAACAAATACTTGGCCAGGGATGTCTGGTTGAAACCAAGAACTGCATTTGCAATTGTGAGTATTTCCATGGGACGACGGCTTTCATACGGAACATAGCGCTCACTGCCAACAGCGAGCAGGAGTGGATGCACTCCGGCAACGTCTACCGCGTGCAGGGCATGCAATCCAGGAATGCTGTCTGGAACAGCGGGAGAAGCAATCTCATGAATCAGCTCTCCAAAATAACTATCCTCTGCCGGAGGCCGCGACACAACGGTAAAAGGCCAGATCGCATTTTTTCTGTGGTATACGTTTTCCACTTTTAAATACGGGAAAGGATGAATAAGGCTGTAATAACCAAGATGATCTCCAAAGGGGCCTTCTGGTTTTGTTTCGTGTAATTCAAGAGTACCTGTGATAACAAAGTCTGCATCGGCTGAAATCACATTGCCATTTTTTCTGGCATATCGGATATTTCTGCCATTCATGACTCCCGCGAACATCAATTCACTCAAACCTTCGGGTAAGGGCATAACAGCAGACAAAGTCATGGATGGCGGACCACCCACAAACACGCTGACTTTTAAGGGTTGATTTTTCTGGATGGCAGCCGCGTGGTGAACTCCAATGCCGCGATGAATCTGGTAATGTACCCCTGCTTCTTTATCCGGAATGTAGTTGTTACCGCTTATCTGCACGCGGTACATTCCAAGGTTTGATTGCATTACCCCCGGGAAATCTGGATGTTCGGAATACACCTGGGGCAGAGTCACAAACGCGCCCCCATCCTTTGGCCAGGATTGTATTTGAGGAAGGGAATGCAGGCTGGTTTGAGCATACATAGCCGGTACATTCCATCGACTGCGCTGAGGCAAAGCATTCCACAGCGACGGTAATAGCATAACAGCATCCAGTGGATTTTTTAGAAGCCTGACAGGATTCCCCTTGTATTTCGTCAATTTTTGTGCAGACTGCAACGTATGTCGGAATAGAAAGAAAGCTCTCTCCCGCGTTCCAAACAGATTTGAAACAGCAGGAAACGGAGAACCCTTAACTTTTTCGAACAGGAGAGCCGGGCCTCCCGCTGCATTCACCCTTCGATGGATTGCTGGAATCACGAGTTCTGGATCGAGTTCCATTGAAATTCTGCGCAAATCCTTTTTCTTTTCTAAATCCTTTACGACATCTTCTGTGCATTTATACATTCTTACCCTCTATCGTGTGTACAGTTATTTCATTAGGGCATCCGAACCGGTAAGGAAACCAGTCACCCAGCCCCCGGTTGACATAAAGCCTTGCCCCTGGAACCTCGTATGCTCCAGCGCGGTATTGAATCTTAGAATCCATGGCAGATCTTTCCCGGCCAAGTGAATCCCTCCAGCATACGGACCCGCCATGGGTATGACCACTTAAAATAAAAACATTCTTCCTTTCTCCAAAATCAAGCATCGGTGCATAATAGGGATCGTGCAATAAAAGAATGACAGGATAATTTTCCGGAATACCGGAAAGAGCCCTGGTGGCAGCCTCTCTCAGCCATTCTGCCCTTTCGTGTCTGCGCACAGACCGTGGGGGGTAATCGAGTCCCGCTATAGCAATGTTCAGATCTTTGCGGAGAATATGTTCATTGCGCAGGAACGTTACACCGGTTTTCTGCATTTTGGAAAAATAGAGATCAGAAGGTCCATCTGCATCGTGGTTACCCCGAACGGCATAAACCCCAAGAGAAAACATTGGGCGTATTCTCTGCAAAAACGTTATGGCTCTCTCCATGTGCGCATGCCCACGGTTGACAATGTCTCCCGATATAAACAACAGGGGGGGAAGGTTTTGCAGTTTCTTTTTCCAGTTATCAAGAAAATCGTCTGGTGTTGTAGAACCAATATGGAGATCTGAAATGTGAACAAACGATAGCGATTGCGGCATGGGAACTATCCATTCGTTTCGGATAATTTGCGCTTTTCTGGATAGGGCCAGCATGGAATGGAACAGTAAAAGAACGGGAAACAGTTCGTAAAACAAAAAGCTCATAGTCGCCTCTCCCTCTTCTGCGGCGCGCATTCTGTCTCTGACGGGAAAATACAGCAGGGGTATGAGAAAAAGGAAACCCATTCCAGCGGATAAAACCAACAGATATATATAATACCAGATTCCCTGAAAAATCAGCCCTGATTCTTTTCTGCCGTACAGCAGGGTATGCATTAGAAGTGCCATCACACCCGCAGATACTAAATAGAAAGCAATTTTACTCCAAACGGCTTGAAAAATGCTTTTGCGTGTAAGGAAGAGATACAGCTCCGTTAAAAGTAAAATTATTGCTGCCGCAGATAGAAGCTGAACCACGCGGACAAAGTGAAACGCCCGCTCAGGTGTAGAAGAATTTCTTTATCGGGAAGAATTGTTTTTGTAGGAATCCGGAATATATTCCCTGGCAAGGGCCGCACAAACCAGAGGGATTTCAAACGAACTGATGGCTTTTGCACGGGAAAGGACAAAGCCATCCCGCTCCATTTCTACAATATAAGCAGCTCCGCTGCGGACAATGTTAAAATGAAAATCTGACTCTCCCTTTCTGGAAATCTTGACGGGATAACTGCGCCCCCTGTTTAACTGTGCATAGGAGGATCCTATAGTACTGTGGTTGGCCTCCCCCGTAATGGAGACTGTATAATTGACGGGTTCTACTGCAACCGATTCTTCTACAACGGTTTTTTCTACAGGAGGTATACTTGTTTTTTCATGAAGGACGACCTGTTCAGCCCCCTGGCAACTCCAGAATTTTAAGACTAGTAAAAGGATCATCTTTTTCATAATGCCGCTCATAGACGGTAATTACTTCGGTTGATTTTCCTGGTTGCATAACAAAATAATACTCGCCCACCATGCGCCTGACAAGATCGAGGCCTCGCCCGTGTTCTTTGATAAGATTGCTTATATCTTCGCCAGTTTTCATGCTGCGCTCTAAGAGCGTCTGCTGTTGAACCGATAGATACAGGGAGTCCACAATTTTGGCAGGCGTTAAAGTACCTGCGTAGTCCCGAATAGAAATGGCAAACTGGTCTCCGCCATATCCATATCGCACGGTAATGTGATAGGGTTCGGGGAGTTCTATGGGCATTCTCTGCATTTTCTGCTCGCTGTATCCATGCGAATGATACAGTGCATTGATCAATAGTTCCTGCCACACGAGATCCATTTCAAATTTCTGGGTCAGAGGAAAGCCCCATTCTTCCACCTGTTTGAGAATTTTTCCAATAGCCGTGCGGATTTGTGTGGATCGCCGGATCTCTATTCTACGGATTTCTGTCATTTCAGGGAGATAGTTTTCCAGGCCAAAACAATTATCTTCGGTTTTTTGAATACTTTTCTGGAGGGCCGTCAAGAGCTCGCGTACTTTCATTGGCTTGCTCAAAACCATGTTCATTCCGTGGTGAAGAATGAGTTCAAGATATTGATCTATATTTTCTTCTGTGGTAAATAATACGGGGATGCTGGTTGTCGCCATAAAGGTGCGGATTTTACCAACGTCGAGATGATCCTGGCGCCGTGGCAAAACGTTAAAATCAACTAGAGCCGCCTCAAACTTTTCATTGCTGATGAGTTCTATCGCATGGACAAGGCTGTTCGACTGGGTAACTTCGTAATTTCCTCTGGAAAGGATAGTCGTCGATATTTCCCTGTAAATAGGATCCGCATCGCAAACGAGAATCATTGTCTATTAATCATTGGATACAGGCAGAGAAGTCAACACAATTATTGCTTGTCCGGTCACAACGTATCCTGTTCTATTCCGTATGAAAAAACCGGACTTTACGCACGAAGAATCTACCTTTGCGACAAGAGACAATACTCAGCTTTATTATCAATACTACAAAAGCAATGCAAAAAATCCAGTGACCATTGTATTGCAGCACGGCATTGGTGAACATTCAGGACGGTACAGCCACCTTGCAGAAAAACTTGCCCCACATGGTTACCACGTCTATATGTGCGATGCCAGGGGCTTTGGAAACTCACCTGGAATACGGGGAGACATTGATTCATTTAACCGCTACGTGGAAGATCTGATTGATTTTACCGCATTTGTCCTCACCCGTGAAAAAACCGAAAAAGTTATTTTGTACGGCCATTCCATGGGTGGAATCATTGCGAGTCTCGCTGCATACCAGATCCAGAACCAGCTCAAGGCTCTTGTATTAAGTTCGCCAGCCTTTATGGTACAAATGGATATAAAGACAAAAATAAAAAAAGCCATTGGAGAGCGGCTCGCTGCCTGGTTTCCTTACGTGAGGATCAAAACCGGCATCACGGGAAGCATGCTGACGCACGATCAAGAAATGATGGAAATCTCCCGGAAAGATCCACTCGTGCATGGGTATATCAGCTTTCGACTCGGAAAGGATCTTTTTCTAAAAGGGCCTGAGTCTCTCCAAAAGGCAGCAGAGCTCAACGTGCCCGTGTACCTGTTTCATGGACTCGACGATAAAATTGTAATGCCGGAAGGTTCGCGCGCCTATTACGACAACGTTTCTTCTGTCCAAAAAACCATCAAACTTTTTCCCGGACTGCGACACGAGACAATCAACGAAACACCCCGCGAAAGAGAAGTTGTAATGGAAGAACTCCTTACATGGCTATCTGGCCTTACAGCCATTTCCGCTAAAGCTCCCAAAAAACAGGCCGTCACAAAAACAAAAGCAGCAGCCAAAACTAAAAAGGCAGCTCCGGCTAAAACGGGCGCGACGGCTAAAAAACAAACGGATACAAAAAAGGCGACCGGAAAATCAACTAAGACAAAAAGTAAATGAAAATTCTGGCTCCCGTTGCCGGGAAAGAAATGCTCGAAGCCGCCATCCATAACGGAGCGCATGCGGTATACGTAGGCGCCCCCGGATTTAACGCGAGGGGAAAAACGCCCGACTTTTCGGAAGAAGAGTTAAAAGAAATCATTAATATCGCACATCGATTTCGCGTGCAGGTTTATATTGCTTTTAACATTCTCATTTTTGAAGAAGAACTCGAAACAGCCGTTCAGGTTCTCAAGAACATTCTGCAGAGCGGCGCAGATGCTGTCATTTTCCAGGACATTGGCCTTGCATCCCTGTTGCGCGAAATCTCCCCGGAATTTCCCTGGCATGCCTCCACTCAAATGACGGTAACGCACCCGGAAGCTGTTGCACTGCTTATGGATCTCTCTCCGGAACTCATCGTTTTGCCACGGGAATTTTCTCTCGACGAAATTTCTCAAATGCGCGAAAGCACGCATCTGCAAATCGAGTCGTTTATTCACGGAGCTCTCTGCATATCGTATTCTGGCCAATGCCTTACGTCCGAATCTTTTGGCGGCAGATCTGCCAACCGTGGTGTTTGCGCACAATCCTGCCGTTTAGCCTATGAGCTATTTGTCAATGGCCAGTCCAAATCAACGCCTGGTCCATACCTGTTATCTCCCCGGGATCTCGGGAATATTCCCATGATCCACGACTACGAACGCTCTGGAGTCGATGTCGTAAAAATTGAGGGGCGCTACAAACCACCAGAGTATGTAGCGGCTGCCGTTTCTGAAACAGCCAAAATTCTCCTGGGCAGCAATACGTACGATGAATATGCCATTCGAATGACATTTGCCAGAGACCTTTCTCCCGGCTGGATACACGGCCCGGCAAACCAGTCTCTGGTGAACTCGCGCTTTCAAAACCATCTTGGCGCTTTTGCCGGTACACTGCTCACAAAAATACAAGGGTTGGAAATGGAGCTGCAGAATAGCGGGGCCCCTGTGAAACCTGGAATGGGCATCTCTGTGCGTTCCGGCGATACCATAACCGGTGGAACCATTGTCTATACCAGAGATTTCCGGGAATATCTACTCGTGAGAATACACGAAGTGGCCGCAGCCCTGATTGGAAATGCCGGCGACAGAGTCTATATAACATCCGATCCGGAAACCGACAAGAGATTGCGCGCATCGTATTCTTCACCGGATCTTCATCGAATTCCGGTGTCGATAGAACTGAGCGGAAAACCGGGTGAGCCGCTGCTGGCTGTTGCAACCGTGGATCCTCACAGCGTGCATGCAATATCCACCGTACCATTAGAAGTGCCGGAAAAGCACAGCCTTTCGGAAGAAAAGCTGCGGGAAGAATTTGGAAAGTTAGGTAGAGCGTATATTCTACATTCTTTTTTTACTAGTTTCCCGGAACCCGTCTTTATAAGAGCAAATTCTCTAAAAGAACTCCGACAGAATTTGTTTCAAAAAATAGATGCGGCGGTTACGAAAACACGCTCTTTCCGAATGGGAGAGCCAGAACTGTCTGTCTCTGCGCCCACGCAGACAGAGCCGGGGACTTCTCTTCGTAAACTGAATCTACTCCTGCGCAATCCTGACCAGTTATCTGCCGTCGTGGATGCTGATTTTGAGGATGTATTTTTGGGAATTGTCTATCTGGATTTTGAATACGGGCGCGATCTTTTGCCCGCTCTGTCAAAGCTAAAAGACAGGGGAATTTCTGCCGGCATTGCCACGAGCCGCATACTGAAACCCGGCGAAGAGAACGAAATAGAGCAAATACTCAAACTGGCACCCGATTCCATTCTCGTTCGCAACCTCGCTGCTCTGGAAATATTACGCCACAGAACCGATACCCCTCTCACGGGAGATTTTTCTCTGAACATGGCCAACCATAAGACGGTTGACTTTTTTTTCCAAAAAGGAATCCAGCGTTTTACTCCATCGTACGATCTCGACGAGAATCAACTGCTTTCGCTGCTACGGGCAACTCCGCATCCTGCCGAAATTGTTATCCACCAGTATATGCCGGCGTTTCACATGGAGTATTGTCTGTACGCTGCTCATCTAACCAAAGCTGAAACATTTCCGGATTGCGGAGAGGCCTGCCGCGAAAATTCCATTCATCTCAAGGACAGAACGGGCATGAGGCATTACGTTAAAACAGACCGCCATTGCCGCAATACGGTTTATACGGGAAAAGCCCAATCGGCTCTATTTCTGTGGGAATCCCTTCCCCATGCAAACCTAACCTATAGAATAGAAGCCCTCGATGAAACCCCGGAAGCTTTTTGGGAAAAAATCAACCTATATTGCCAGGTTATCCAAGGAGTTCTGTCTCGGGAAGAAGGAATGGAATCGTTAGGCCTGACAGAGAAATATGGATTGTCCGGCGGAACATTCCAACGAACGCGTGGAAAGAAAAGCTGAACCTTTTACGCTTCTCCCGAAGAAATCAGCGTGCCAACTCCCTTGTCGGTTAATATTTCCAGCAAAAGAGCATGCGGCACTCTTCCATCAATAATGTGCGTTCTTTTTACGCCCGAATCAATGGCATCCAGGCAGCACTGAACCTTGGGAATCATCCCGCCGGTAATAATTCCCGTATCGAGAAGCTTGTGTACATCGACAGGTTTTAGTCCCGTCAGCGTTTTCCCCTCAGACATGACGCCCGGAGTATCTGTCAACAGAATCAGTTTTTCTGCCTGGAGGCGGGATGCCAGTGCCCCGGCAAAAGTGTCCGCATTGACATTGAGTGCCTTGACATCTTTTTTATCTACCGCTACCGGTGCAATTACAGGAATATAGCCTGCTTCTTCCAGTGTGTGGATAATGGAAACATCCATGCTGTCCGGGGTGACATGGCCAACGCGCCCTAAGGGAACAGATTCACTCCCGTTTGCCGTCTTTACCTCTAACATGTGAATGCCGGCTCTAGCAAGCCAACCATCGCGACCAGATAATCCAACTGCGCGGCCACCCTGTTTATTGATGAGTGCCACAATGGACTTGTTGACAGAACCAGAGAGTACCATTTCTACCACGTCCATTGCTTTATCGTCTGTCACGCGATGGCCCTGGATAAATTCGGATTCAATGCCCAACTGGTCAAGCAGAGCACTAATTTGGGGCCCGCCCCCATGCACAATGACAGGTTTTAATCCGACATAGTGAAGGAGAACAATATCCTGCGCAAACTGCTCGCGCAGGTCCGCCTTATCCATCGCGGCACCACCATATTTGATGACGATTGTTTTTCCGGAAAATTTGCGAATATACGGAAGTGCTTCAAGAAGCACCTCCGCTCTTTCGATTGTCTCCTTCATATCAGGTCTTTTTCTTGAGACCAATGGAAGACAGAATGGAATCTACATCCATGAGATCTGCCGGAAGAACGACTTCGGTTTCCTTGCGGGCCAGTCCATTCAGGCGGGAAAGATATTTCTCGGATACCTGCAGGGAAACGGCTTCTTTGCCACCTTCTACCGAAATGGCGTCTGCGATTTTTTCAATGGCGGATGCCGTTGCATCTGCAATAGAACGGATTTCCGAAGCCTTACCTTCGGCCTCGTTAATGCGCTTCTGCTTTTCGCCCTCGGAAGCATTGACCATTTCGTTCATTATACCTTCGGATTCGCGGATATGCTTTTCTTTTTCGCCCTGGGCTGTGGCGAGAATCGCACGGCGTTCGCGCTCTGCGGTCATTTGCCGTTCCATGGCAACGCGCACAGAACTGGGTGGTACAATATTTTTTACCTCGTAACGGTGAACTTTGATTCCCCACGTATCGGCAACCTCTTCGAGGACTTCCATGATTTTGGAATTAATGAGCTCACGCTCTTCAAAGGTTCTGTCTAAATCGAGAGTTCCAAACACGGAGCGAACCGTCGTCTGGGCTAACTGAATGGAGGCAAAACGATGATCCGTTACACCATAGCTGGCAAGCTGCGGATTCATAATCTGGATATAGATGACTCCGTCTACCTCTACGCGCACGTTGTCCGAAGTGAAACACATCTGCGGCGGAACGTGAATGGATTCCTCGCGCAGATCGTGAATATTGGAGACTCTGTCGATGTAGGGAAACAGAATGTGTAACCCGGGTTCCAGAGTGTTCCGGTATTTGCCAAGCCGTTCCACAATGAACGCCTTTTGGGCTGGTACAATGCGTATGGAGCGAATTAACTGGAAAATGGTAATGCCAAAAAGAATGGCCCATATAGCGAAATTAAATTCCTTCATTTGGTTCTCCCGTCCGGTCTATTTTTCCGCCCCTGCCCATTGTGGTAGAGACGCTGTTGATTCCTTCAAAAAAGCCGCGCAGATTGGCTAGGTTTTCCGGAACAATGGTGATGGTGGAAGTTGCCAGAATTTTTCCAAATTCGTCTATGAAGTGCTCAATCAGGCGAACCTTCATGGCCATGATGCCACCGGGACGACGAATCGCTTCTGCAATGCGGCGAATTCCGTGTGCGGTTGCATCTGCAATGAGAGAAATTTCTGCCGCCTTACCTTCGGCCTCGTTGATGCGCTTCTGCTTTTCTCCGAGAGATAAATTGATGGCTTCCTGTCTTTCTCCTTCGGAAACATTGGTTCGATACTCTTTATTACCTTGGGCCATGGTAATGTTGGCTCGTTTCTGTCGCTCGGCTTCCATCTGTTTTTCCATGGTCTCCAGCATCTGCGCAGACGGCTCAATATTGCGAATTTCGTAACGAATAAACTTGATCCCCCAGCTTGCGGAGGCCTTGTCTATTTCGTGCACAATTTTATTGTTGATCGCCTCGCGCTCGCGAAAAGTATCGTCGAGATCGAGTTTTCCGATTTCGGAACGCATGGTCGTTTGCGCAAGGTTAATGGCAGCAGACCGGTAGTTTCCAATTCCGTACACGGCCTTTTGCGGATCGATCACTTTTAGAAACACGACACCATCGACATCGAGCTCTACGTTATCGCGCGTGATACAGCGCTGCGGCGGTATATCGATTACCTGCTCGCGGTTTTCCGTGCGGTAGGCCACTCTGTCGATAAACGGGATCAAAAAGTGAAATCCCGGATTGAGCACCCCTACAAATTTTCCAAGCCTCTCTTTGATGCCCGCTTCGCGCATGGGAATAATGACGAACATTTTCCACACGACAAAGAGGGTAAACAGGACGAGAAGCGTTAACAGTGAAATTATCTCGTTCATAGTTCCTCCAATTTTTTATGAGTCCAATTTTTTCTGCACGAGGAAACCAATTCCTTCCCTCTTTAATATGCTGATTTCTGAGCCTGGCTCTATGGGCTCTTCGAGAGCGCGCGCGGGCCACTCCGTGCCAGAATAACGGATTCTGCCCTCCATGGTTTCATGATCGATTTTTTTCGTGACTAGGGCAGTTTTGCCCCGCACGAGAGCTTCTTCGTCGGTTTCTGCCTTTTTCTGGGTAGATGGCAGAAAAATGGATACAAGATGGCGCAACAGAATTACGTACAGAATGCTAAAAACAAACCATACGGTAAACGTGGTCTGAAAATCGTATACATAGCCCCAATAGCGCATGGCCGCTATGCTGAGCGAGGCTATTCCAATAAAAATGATGACGAGCCCCGGCATAAAAAATTCAATGCCTATAAGTATCAGACCTGATACAAACCAGATCCATGTTACCGTGCTTTCTGCCATACGCCAGTATGCCATTTGCGTGCCGAGAGTCAACTTTTTATCGATGCACTGCGTGCGGCGGAAATTTCCAGCCGACAGGAGACAGTTAGTCGATAGAGGTGTCTGCTGTTCTATTGTCCATTCACCTTTGTTGGGCTTTTAGTTCTTCATTAAACTGCGATTTAGTTTCTTTCT
>DYPL01000075.1 GCA_020719945.1 Turneriella parva | reverse complement strand
AATTAACTCTTGTCGGCAATACAGCCCTGCCCGGGTAGGGCACGGCACCGTGGCAAAAACATTTTAGCCAGGCCAAGGAAAAGAGCTGTTCTAAAAGCTAAAAATTCCCCAGAAATCTGCCGATACGCAATTAATGCGCTACGTTTGGAAATATATAAAAACTCATAAACCGGAATTTCCGGAAATATACTGGTTAGAGGGGAAAAGCGGAGAAAGTATAAAGGTCACTGTAAATAGAATTCGAAGATTGGTTACCATACAAGCGAACGATGGAAAAAGTCTGAACGTACAGGCAACCATCAGCAACGGTGTCGTTTTGCGCGAACAGGATCTCAATACGGGCCGTGTCATGGATCTCGACAATGCTCTTGGAAAGTACCACAGGGAACTCAGCTCTCTTCCTGATTCTGCCATTTTGCGGATCATTGGCGGGAATTATAATGTCATGACCGAGTTTCTCGGAGAATCTCAAAAAATTACAGTGAAGGAAATTGCGCAGAAGGCCAATACGCTGCGCGCTTGGTTCAACAGTCTAATGACCAGAATGCGGGAAATGTTTACAGACCGCAAATCTCGGCTTTTTCGTTCCCCCCGAATATCGGATTATGTACAACTTGCATTTATAGCATTTGTGGGATATGGGCTGTACTGGCTGAATTATGATTATATTCTGGCAGGGTTGTTTGTTGCCGCAGCGTCACTTTTTTCCGGAGTGTGGGATATCGTTCGCAAAAAAGATCCCTGTCTTGTGACGACGATTACCCTGTTGCTGCCTGGTTCTTTTCTGCTTGCTCAGGGATACTTGTACCAGTAAGCTGGGACCAGTTTTCTATAAAAGCGGCAAGAAAAGACGAAATAGCCACATTGTAATTCGGTGGAATGGTATTAAAATATCGGGTATTGGCTAACTCAAAAAAGTTTTCGAGACTGTGCGAAAGTCTTCGCAACAGCGAAGCTGATGCAAGGGGAATCTGGATGGGTCCCATGGTAGCCATTCCAAACAGAAGAGAGTCGCGCAGAGAAAAATAGAGGGGTAAAAGGCTAATTCTCGCAATCTGTAACTGTATGTCGAGAGTTTCGCCTTGAAATTTTTTCTCGGCTTCGGATCCAATGATTTGATCAAAGATAAGAAAGTCATTTTTGGAAAAGGTAAGTTTGTCGTATTGAGATTTTAGAAAATCTCTCCATTGCGCTTGGTTGATTGCGTGCTCAATTCGGCCAGGAAAATTTCCCGCATACTGCCAGAATCTTTCCCAGGGCCATTGGGAAATGAGCGGTGGCAGTGGTTTAATATCTATCTGCAGCGATCTCGATAAAATGGTTGGTTTGAGTTCTTCGGTGAAATTTGCGGACAGCAGAAAAACCGTTTTTTCGGGTGGCTCCTCAAGCGATTTTAAGAGTGCCGATTCTGCTTCGTCTGTAATAAAAGACGCATTGCTGAAAAAAATGAAGCGGAGTTTTCCATTGCGCGGAGCATAGGCGAGAACTTTTTGGAGCAGATACCGAATGGTTCCCGGTTCGTTAGAGTCTCCAATTTTAATTCTCTCCGAAGGAAAATACATAAAGTCAGGATAGCTATTTTCCCGGAATGCGCGGAGTACAGATGGTCCGCTTTCTCCGAGATATTTGGCAGCTACCGCGAGAATCAGGTTTTCTTTTTCGATGGATTGTTCTCCCGTGAACAGAATTGTTGCGGGCCATTCCGTTTCAGAAAAATTCCTGAAGTAGCGGTCCAGAAGTTCTTCATTAGTCAGTATACTGGAGTGAGCCATTCAAAGTAACTCTGTTCGAGACCGCGAACAATCCTGAAATATTTGTCCTGTAGGATTTTTGTGACGGGGCCAATTTCTCCGTTTCCGATGGTGCGCCGGTCTACCGAAACAATCCATGCCACCTGTGCGCCTGTTCCGGAAAAAAAAGCTTCGTCTGCTGTATAAAGTTCCGTCCGTGTGATTTTGCGTTCTACGGTGGGGATGCGTGCATCGCGGGCGAGCTGCAAAATGGAGCGCCGTGTAATTCCTTCTAAGATGGAGGAGGTTGTATCTGGGGTGATGAGCTCTCCGTTTTTCACGAGAAAAATATTTTCTGCGCTTCCTTCCGAGACAAAGCCGTGGATGTCCAGGAAAATGGCTTCGTCGTAACCGTTCTCAAGGGCTTCTGATTTTGCCAGTGCGGAATTGATGTAACCTCCCGATGCTTTTGAGCGCGTTGGAATTTGGTTGTCTGATATTCGAACATAAGATGAAACCATGGTCTTTTGGCCTCTTTTTGTATCGAGATAATCGTTGAGTGGAATGGCATAAATGGCGAGGTCGTCGGAAACATTGTGCAGCCTTGGGGAAAGAGCCAGATCAGCCTTGTACAGAAATGGCCGCAGATACACGTCTTGTTTCCAGTTTCCTTCGCGCAGCATTTTCAAAATCACGTCTTGAAATTCCGGGAAGGTTAAGGGTATTTTCATCTGGAGAATATGAGCCGAGGCCTTGAGGCGGTTGTAATGATCCTCCAGGCGAAACAGATACAGGTTTCCAGCCTCTTCCTGGTAGTATCCGCGTATGCCGCCAAAGGCAGCGGTTCCATACTGCAGGGCATGGGTTTGAATATTTACGTTGGCATCTTTCAGGGGTAGAATTTGTCCCCTTATATAGGCTGGTTTTTCCAGATATTCTGACATAATCCCAGCGGTTGTTTTTGTTACAGGTTGTCAACAAGTACGTATTTTATTGTTGACGATAGCTGCTTAGTTTGTTAAACTATTTAAAGAGAAACGCGTTGAAAAATACTAACGCGTTTATTTATAGGAGAGCAGCCATGTTAGACAGTAACCTTCTCGATTTTACTCTTCCCGAAGAAGCAGAAGAAATCCTTTCTCTTGTTCGTGAGGTTTCAGAAAACGAACTGGTTCCTAGGCGGGCAGAAATGGACGCCAAAGAACTTTTTCCGACCGAAGTTTTTGCCAAATACGCCGAGGCCGGCCTTTTTGCCACCATGTTCGACGAAGAATACGGCGGCATGAATCTGGGCGGTTTTATGACCGTGGTCGTTACAGAGACGATTGGAGAATACTGTCTTGGCACGGCTACTTCCTTTGGCGCCGTTAAGCTTGGGGCACTCCCCATTGAGCACGGCGGTACAAAAGAACAAAAAGAGAAATATCTACCTGCGTTTGCAGCGGGCGAAAAGCTTGCCGCGTTTGGCCTCACCGAACCAGATGCTGGATCTGATGTGCCCAACATGAAGACGACAGCGGTAAAAAAGGGAGATCGTTACATTCTGAACGGAACCAAGCAGTGGATTACCAATGCTGGCCAGGCCGATGTTTACTCCATTTTTGCCATTACCGATAAGAGCAAAGGACCCAGGGGAATTTCTGCATTTATTGTAGAAAAAGATACGCCCGGTTTATCATTTGGAAAACTGGAAGACAAGCTTGGCATACGCGCCTCTCATACGCGCCAGATTATTCTGGAAGACGTAGAAGTACCCGAAGAAAATTTAATTGGTCGCAAGGAAAATCACGGATTTATCCACGCAGTGAAAACTCTCAACTCTTCGCGCCCGTTTATTGCCTCCATGGCAGTTGGCCTTGCGCAGGGGGCCTATAACGAGGCTCTTAAATATACGCGCAATCGGGTACAGTTTGGTAAAAGCATAATCAATCACCAGGCTGTGCAGCACGACCTGGCCGAAATGGCTACGCGCATAGAGGCGGCCCGGCTTTTGGCTTACAAGGCAGCCAAGTTTCTGATGGTGAACCATCCAGAGGCGCCCAGGTATTCTGCCATGGCGAAATTGTACGCTTCCGAAACAGCTCAGTTTGTCACCTACAATGCTTTGCAGTTGCACGGCGGCTACGGATTTACCAAAGATTATCCTGTAGAAAAAATGTTTCGCGACGCGAGAATTCTCACCATTTATGAAGGTACCAGCCATATCCAGAAGAATGAAATTGGTGCCTATATCGTGAAAGAGGCGAATCAGTTCCGTTAACGTTGTGTTTGCAGACATTATTTTTTCCGGGGGGATTCCAGGGGCTTTTACGTATGCCGTCCCGGATTCGCTTCGGAGCTCCTTGTTTTTGTACCAGAGAGTTACAGCACCTTTTGGAGGGGAGACGCTACAGGGAATTATAGTTGCGTTTTCTGATACGACTCCGCTGCACAAAGTTCGGGATATCCTGAAGATATTGGATCGCGAGCCTGCCTTAACAGCTGAACAGGTTGATTTGGCAAAAGAAATTTCAAGGATTTATTTTTGTACACTGGCCGATGCGCTTGCGCTTTTTTTCCCTCCGGGAAAAATACGAAAAGTTTCAGAGGGGGAGGTGCCCCCCCAAAACCCGGTGTTAGCGGAAAAAATTCGCAATGCAGAACTGCCCCCACTAACGAACGAGCAGCAGCAGGCCGTACATTCCATACTTCAGGGCAATTCAGAATTTGATAAATTCCTCTTATTTGGTGTTACGGGCTCCGGCAAGACGCGTGTTTATATAGAAATAATTTTCCACATGCTCAAAAAAGATTCAGGAGTGATATTTCTTCTTCCTGAAATTGCTTTGTCTTACCAGTTTTTACAGAACTTAAAACCCGTGTTTGGAACTACCATGGCCATTCTGCATTCCAGACTTACACCACGGCAGCGCAGCGAAGAATACAGTCGCATTTTGCGCGGGGAAGCCCGTCTGGTCGTTGGCACCCGCTCTGCCGTGTTTGCACCTGTGCAAAATCTTTCCCTCATTATTTTGGACGAAGAGCACGATTCTTCATACAAAGAAAACAGAATGCCGTATTATCACGCGCGCAGCGTTGCGTGGATGCGGCTCAACAAAATGGAGCATTTCCACCGCAGAATTCTCATTCTCGGTTCGGCCAGTCCATCTCTCGAAAGTTATGCTCTTGCCCGTTCCGGTTTTTACCAGATGCTGAGACTCTCCCGCCGGGCAACGGGTATGAATTTGCCGCAGACGCATCTGCACACATACAATGTACCGAACAGTCTATTATCTCCCTTTTTGCGAAACAAAATGAAAGAGCATCTCGCAAGGGGAAAGCAGGTGCTGCTGCTGCTCAACCGTCGCGGGTATAAGAATTATGCGGTTTGTCGCGAATGCTCTACGGTGGCCATGTGTCCTCATTGTTCGGTTTCTCTCACGTACCACAAAACCGGAGAACTCAAATGCCATTTTTGCGGCCATACGGAAACATATACAGGGATTTGTCCATCGTGCCGCAGCCGACAGACTCTGGTGGGTGCCGGCACGCAAAAAATAGAGGACGAGTTAGACAATTTTTTTCCGGGAATAGAATACGCGCGGCTCGACCAGGATTCTGCCCGGGATCCCGACTTTACGCCAGAGTTGCTCAAGGCCATGCAGTCAGGGAAAGTGAATATACTGTTTGGCACGCAGATGGTGGCCAAGGGTTTTGATCTTCCCGGTGTCACTCTGGTTGGAATTATTCAGGCAGACTCTGCTTTGTTTTTTTCTGATTTTCGTGGAGCCGAAAAAACCTTTCAACTTGTATTGCAGGCGAGTGGAAGGGCGGGACGCCATAGTCAGGGAGAGGTAGTCATCCAGACAGAAAATGCTCCTCACTATTCGGTTCGCTATGCTGCTTCTTCCGACTATGAAAGTTTTGCCGCTTCGGAATTGTCTCTGCGCGAAGAATTTCATTATCCGCCCTACCGCCGCTTTTTGCGCATTCTGTTTCGTGCTCCTCAGGAAAACGATGTGATTCATGCAGCAGATGCCGTTGCGCTTTTTTTGCGTGGAGGCGATGACGGGCTTTTTTCTCCCGTTGTTCCAACAGAAAGAGAACTGGAGATGGAGCTGATCGGTCCTGCCCCCGCACCCCTCGCTAAGGCTTCCAGCGAGTATCGCTGGCATCTGCTTTTGCGTTCAAAGCGTTCTGAACCATTGCGGGAGGCAGCTCAGCGTCTAATTGCTGCCGTGGAGTCCCGGGAGTTGCGTCTTCATTCTGTAAAAATGTTTTTGGATCCAGATCCTGTTGATTTGATGTGAGGAAGCGCTACCCGCGCGGGGCGTTGTTGACGGGAAAATATTTTTTCGCCGGAGTCGGCTACCGTTCTATCTGTCTCGTCACAGGTTGAGCCTGTCGAAGGGAAATGGACGAAGCCGCCCAGTACGGCAAGCAGTGCCTCTTTTTCGCGATGGGATGCGTCTTCTGAAGAATAACCTGAATTTTTTCAAAAAGTTCGCTGTGTTCCTCGGAGCATCTGTATTTTGCCAAGGCGCATAATTTCTGGTCTTGCATAGGAATTCCATATAAA
>DYPL01000136.1 GCA_020719945.1 Turneriella parva | reverse complement strand
CCCCCTGGAATTTGGTGCGTGGAACACACCCAACTTGCTGTTACCGCAACCAGGTGAACACAAAGACAAAAAGGCCCTCCCTGAAAACAGGGAGGGCCTTTTTGTCTTTGAACTCAATATTGCTGTGAACACTTTCAGTATTTCAACCCCACCCGGTCCCGTACCAGTTCAAGGGTCACCATGGCCTTGGCGCGGGCCTTGTCCGCGCCTTTTTTCAGGATCTGCCGCAGCATGGCCGGATCGGCAAGATATTCGGCCTTTTTTTGCCGCGCCTCAGCAAAATAGTCGCTGATGAGATCAAACAGTTCTAACTTGATATAGCCATAGGCTGCCCCGCCATTGACATACAAATCACGCACCTCCTGCAATCTCTCAGGCAAGGCAAAGAGCTTCAGCAGGGCAAAAAGATTGCACTTATCCGGGTCTTTGGGCTCTTCCACCGGAGTGGCGTCGGTTTCAATGGCCATGATCCGTTTTTTCAGGGCCTTTCCCTCCAGAAAGATGGGAATGGTGTTGCCGTAGGATTTGGACATCTTCCGTCCATCAAGGCCGGGAACGGTTGCCAACGCCTTATTGATTGCCGGTTCTGGAACAACAAAGGTCTCGCCGAAGAGATGATTGAACTTCTGGGCCAGATCACGGGCCACCTCCAGGTGCTGCTTCTGATCCTGCCCCACGGGGACCTGATCCGCCTGATAGAGCAGGATATCCGCAGCCATGAGCACGGGATAGGAGAACAGGCCATGGCTGGGCTCAATGCCGTTGGCGATCTTGTCCTTATACGAGTGACACCGCTCAATCAGACCCATGGGGGCGATGGTGGACAGTACCCAGGTCAGTTCACACACCTCGGGCACATCCGACTGCACCCAGAAGGTGCAACGCTCCGGGTCAAGGCCCAGGGCCAGAAAATCGGCGGCCGCCTCCAGGGTGCCTTTAGCCAGACGGTCACGGTCATGAACCGAGGTCATGGCATGCAGATCAACGATAAAGACATAGAGATCCGAGGTCTCCATGTGCGAGATCATGGTCTGCATCATGCCGAAATAATTACCGATGTGAAGCTGGCCAGAGGGTTGGATTCCAGATAGAATTTTCATGATGGGTGGAGTGAAGAAAAGGAATTTGATGACGAAGCGCTGGGTAACATTGAAATAACCTGTTAAATCAATGACGCAGACGCCTTGGATAGCGGGTTAAGTTTTGGTT
>DYPL01000074.1 GCA_020719945.1 Turneriella parva | reverse complement strand
GGTGCGTACAAAGTTCTCCAAGTTTTTGAGATGAGAAGCAGTGTAAAGCGCTACCCGCGCAGGGCGTGGTTTCCGAAAGAAGATGTTGTCTCGCCAAAGGAAAACCAGATTCTTTGAACGAAAGGTAGTTTAGGAACAACCTGCCTAAAGACCGAAAAAAATTTCTACTATGGTAGATGCAATAGATACGCAAGACAAAAAAAATAAAGAACCAGCAGCCGCTCCGGGGAAAAAATAAATCCCATCCGGCAAGATAACCCCGCCCGGGTAGGGCACCACGAAATTTACTTGCCGGGGTGTATTGCGCGCCGTGGATATGAACCATGCCGCATTTGACAGGAACATACGAAGGAAGACAAAACCATATACCGGGAATGAAAACGCCGGATATAGAAGTATTTGAGAACGTGTACGCCGGGCGGGAGTACTGGATCCGAATGGAGATCCCAGAATTTACGGCGATTTGTCCCAAAACAGGACTTCCAGATTTTGGCACAATCTATGTTGAATATATTCCGGATAAGTTTTGCCTGGAATTAAAGTCATTTAAAGAGTATTTTATGTTCTATCGGGATAAGGGAATTTTCCACGAAAACGTTGTGAACAAAGTGCTCGAAGATATCATCGGGGCGGCAGATCCGGTTAAACTGAGAGTCAAGGGAGATTACAATATACGTGGCGGCATAAAAACTGTAGTCGAGAGAGAATACCAGCGTGCCAGCGCCTAAGGTTGTTCAGCGCGTTGCCATTGTATCAGTAGCGGCGCTTTTTTTTGTCGTGATTGCTTTTGTGCTTTCACAGCTCGTTCTTTTGGCCGGGTACCAGTTAAAGTGGATTCCACCGGAAGCCACGGATATGAGCTCCATGAACTCTGGACACATGTTGCTCATAGTATCTCTGCAGGCGCTCGTATTTTCCGGGCTGGCTGGGGTGGCATTGCTGCTGTTTGGCAAATCGGGTTTGTTCAGCAGCTTCCCTCTGCTTGGTGGAGAAAAAATCCGCAAGCGGGAAATTCTGCTCGGCTTTCTGGGCTTGCTCGCAGTGAATCTTGCCGGTTCCATGCTTCTCGAGGTACTCGGCGTTGAGGTTAAACAGTTCGAGGATTTAAACCGCGACACCCTGCTGCAATGCCCTCACTGTTTTCTGCTTTCGGTTGTGGCCGTGGCTCCTCTTTACGAAGAGTTTGTTTTCCGGGGAGTTCTGCTCCATTCCGTTTCACGCCATGGCGCGCGCGGGGTCGTCATTTATGCTGCCGTGTTCACGTCTCTCGTGTTTGCGATGATGCACATATTTGACAGCAACGAACTCAATTTTACAGTGGTGATTCCCATTTTATTTTTAGGGCTCTATTTTTCTGCGCTGACTTTATGGAAAAAAAATATTCGTCTTTCGATTTATCTTCATATGCTGCAAAATTTTATTGCGGGGATTGCGTTTCTCTACTACCCGGATCTTCCTGTGTGAGAGTGACAAACTTTCCCTCTGGAATACTGTCTAAAGAGTAGGGGCCCATTTCCACGCGAATGAGTCTTGTCACTTCGCTGCCTATTCTTGCAAATACTCGACGGATTTCGCGCTTTTTCCCTTCGGTCAGGTACACTTCGTACTCTATGGGAGAAATTTTTTGCAGTTTGTGAAATTTCAGTTTTTCGCCTCTGTCTATTATACCAGACAGGGCTCTCTGCTCAGCTGCCGGGGGAACGGGCCGCTGCAGCGTCACTTTGTATTTTTTAATGGTTTGCCTGGTCGGATGCGTGAGAGCGTAAATTAAATCGCCATCGCTGCTTAGAACTACGAGTCCTTCGGAGTCTGCATCGAGGCGGCCCGCAAAATAAAAGTTTTCGTATTGCTCTGGCAGAAGGTTGAAAATGGTTTTTTGTCCTTTCTGTGGTTTGTGCGAGCAGATAAAACCAACAGGTTTATGGAGCAGTAGAACAGGGTCTGTACGCAAAAAGTATTCGCGCCCATTTACAAGGAGAGGTTTTTTTCGCAGTTCTTCTTCCGGGATGAGAGTGTTCAGTTCTGTGATCGGAGAATTGTTAAATACGACAGAATGGTTCTCTAAGAAAGCAGCTGTATCTCGGCGGGAGCTAAGGCCCAGTCGAGATAGAACTCTACCAATGCGCAGATCGCTCACGGTTCAAATGGCTGCGGATTTTTTTCGGCTATTTCTAACCGCACCGTTGCTTCCCGCCAGATGGCCGTAAAATAAAGGGTTTCTCCCCGGACTTCAGCGCGAATATCTGTAAAGGGGGGTATGGCGGTGGAATCTGGTTTTTCGTGCACTGGAACGATCACGGCTTTATCGCCGGTAATTTCTACCGTGTACGTTCCTTTATAGGTTACTGTCCTGTCATTGCCTGCTTCCAGCGTGTTGTCGTCGTACAGCGTTAGAAAGGCGCGGGTGAGTGTTCCATCCTGGCGCGTGGCATACCAGCGACCCGTAACCATTTGTGCTATTTTTTCGTTGTTTTTAGATGCAAGGAGAATTTCGGGCGGCGCTTCTGCGTCCAGATACGCTCCATAGACCCAGCCATTCAGGCCGGTTTGTGTTTCAATTTGAAACCAGTGGGCAGAAAGGCTTCCCACATTGCTTTTTTCGGGTGATCTTTCTTTTATTGCCACGGTCTCTCCCAGACTGACACTGCCTACAATGCTGGCCATTGTGTTGGGAGAAAGCCTCACTTTTAGGCCGTCCTGCAGTACTTTGGCCGTTGTTGGAGTAGATTCTGAGACAGCAGTGGATTTTGGGCCGCAGCCGACAAACGAGATAGCCAAAAGAAACAAAATACTGAACCAGGACGTATTGAAGCGCATACAGAGCAATAAAAGTTTGACACGATATGTCAATAAATAAATCCGTACATAAGTGATGTCTGACAAAATCCTACGTTGACTTTGTCAGCAGGCAGAAGCAGGGCGAAACCCGCTACAACAAACGCCGCAAGGCAGATTTATATTAGAGAGGAATAGAAATGGATCCATTATATGGTCAAAAAACAACGCATGCCAAACTTGCAGACAAATCTGAAAACTGGATTCTCGTAGACGCTACCGACCAAGTACTCGGACGACTTGCCAGCAAAGTTGCCATGAGACTGCAGGGCAAGCATTCGCCTCTCTTTACTCCCGGCGTAACCGTGGGAGATGCCGTCGCTATTGTCAATCTCTCCAAAATAATCATTACTGGTAAAAAGGCAGAACAGCGCCAGTTTCGCTGGTATACCGGTTTTCCTGGTGGACTAAAATCAAGAACTCTGGGTACGCAGATGAACCTGAGCCCGGAGCAGGCTTTTATGCTTACGCTCAAGGGAATGCTTCCAAAAAATAGCTATGGGCGCAAGCTCATGAGACGCATTCGTCTTTTTGCCGGGGCTGACCACAACGTGAAAGCCCAGAATCCCAAGACAGTGAACCTGTAAATTCTCCTAAGGAAATATTATGCAGACAGAAATGGAAAAATTAACACAAGAGCCAAAAGGAACAGAAGAGGCTCCCCGCGCTCTCAAAAAAAAGAGTGTGTACACTCCGGATATTCAGCCAAAGCGCGTGCGCAAGCTTGGTGATCTCTTTACCGGGCGCCGCAAAACTGCCGTTGCCCGGGTAAAAATTGTGAAGGGAACCGGCAAGGTTATCATCAATAGCAAAGAATTAGAGCAATACTTTGGCCGCAAAGACCATCGCTTTGTCGTGCGCAAGCCAATGGTTCTTACTGAAACAGCTGAGCGCTACGATTTTTTTGTGAACGTATATGGTGGTGGCGAATCTGCTCAGGCTGGTGCTATTTCTCTGGGAATTGCCCGTGGCATCGATGCTGTAGAGTCTGACAAGCATCCTGTGCTGCGCAGATCCGGTTTGCTTACACGCGATCCAAGAATGGTCGAAAGAAAGAAATTTGGTCTTCACAAAGCACGTCGCGCAACACAGTTCTCCAAGCGTTAATCGCTGGAATGTTCCGCAACAGAAAGGCTGCCTGCGTGCAGCTTTTTTTTTGGGGGTAAGCGAGCGCTGTTCCCGCAGCGCCGGAGCCGCTGAGTGACCCTGGTTCACCTTCGTTGCGCCACTTCCTCATAGAAAAGCTGGGCCCGCATGAATCGCACACCAGAGACGTTGTGACAGCGAATGGCAGAGTGAAGCGACTGGTTTTTTAGCCCTTTTCAAATTAAGGGGATGGATTTATTGTAGCAGCTATGGGTGCAAACCCCACCCCCTTCGACGAGCTCAGGGTAAACTAAGTTGATACCGAGTGTCGTTATCTTCATAAGCTATCAAAACGTTCGTTTCGCTCAGGGTAAACTAAGTTTATACCGAGTAGCCACAGGCGTATCGAGGTAGGTAGGGCTTCCGCTTAACCGCTTTTACGACTCAATGAACGATTTCAAACATATCGTGCACGTGGGACATTTTTAAAACTGTCTCTACCTTAAAGCTGATTTTTTCAAGAACGAGGGTACCACCATATTCCTTCATGGATTTATTCAAGCTTAAAAAACTGCCAATGCCGAGAGAGTCGAGATACTCTGTTTCGGAAAGATCTAGGCAGATGCGTGCCGGTGTTTGCTCCAGCAGCGGAGAAATGATTTCTAAGAGTTTTCTGGAAGCGTCTATGTCGATCCGTGTTTCATGGAGATGAACTCTATACCCGTCCGCTATGCTGTCAATATCTGCCTTCATAATATTGATGTGACGCAACGCTGTATTTAGTACCAACGAAAAAAAATGGTCAGGCTGTTTCTGCACCGCAATCCGTCCCTATGACATACAAGGTAGCCGTAATGAGCGGGGATGGAATAGGCCCCGAAGTAATGAATAGTGCCCGCGAAGTTCTCGATGCAGTTCTCTCGAATTCAGGAAAAAGTTTTGTCTTTGAGGAAGCCGTCGTGGGTGGCGCGGCCATAGACGCAACGGGGAAGGCGCTGCCAGCAGAAACTCTAACCCTAGCAGAAAAGTCTGATGCTATATTATTTGGCTCTGTGGGTGGTCCCAAGTGGGAATCCATGCCACCGCAGGAGCAGCCAGAAAGAGCTTCTCTTTTACCTCTGCGAAAACATTTTTCGCTGTTTGCCAACATGCGCCCAGCCATTATTTTTCCAGAGCTCAAGGATGCTTCACCGCTGCGCCCCGATCTCGTCGCTAATGGTCTCGATATTCTCATCCTGCGCGAGTTGACCGGAGACGTATATTTTGGCACTCCAAAAGAAAGACGCGGGAGCGGCCCGGAAGAGGAGGCTCTCGATACCATGGTGTACCGCCGTTACGAGGTAGAGCGGATCGCGAGGCTCGCCTTTGAATCTGCCCGCCTGCGCAACAAAAAAGTTCATTCCATCGATAAAGCCAACGTGCTCACTTCCATGGTCTTCTGGCGCGAGATAGTAACTGAAATCCACAAAGAATACACCGACGTGACGCTGGAGCACATGTACGTGGACAACGCTTCCATGCAGCTCATCAAAAATCCATCTCAGTTTGACGTAGTGCTTTGTCCTAACATGTTTGGGGACATTCTCTCCGACGAGGCATCGCAAATCACGGGTTCCATCGGTATGCTCGCTTCAGCGTCGCTTGGCGTAGAGGGCCAGTTTGGGCAGCCTGGCACGCGCTTTGGTTTGTACGAGCCCGCTGGCGGAAGTGCACCCGATATTGCCGGGAAGGGCATAGCCAATCCGATCGCGCAGATTCTTTCCGCTGCGTTAATGCTTCGCTATTCTTTTGGCATGAAAGAAGAAGCCCTGCGAATAGAGTCTGCCGTGCGCAAGGCAATCAGTGGTGGCGCTCGCACTGGCGACCTGATTCCCCCTGGCAGCGGCTCCGTTGTTCTCGACACTGACGGGATGACTAAGGCAATTCTTTCCGGGTTGTAAAAGGCTTTTTTATACAGCTAAATTTCTGTAGGTTTTAGCTCTTCTATTCGTAATCCCGCCGGGCAGCGTTGAAAAATTTATTTTTTAGATTGCCAAAGAAGTAACCAGGAGCGCTACCCGCGCAAGGATTGCTGCCGACAGGAGCTACTTTTCTGCCAGAAAGGCAGCCGTTCTATTAAGAATTCAACAGAGATGAAAATTTCGTTCTTATGGGAGGCGCTATCTGGTTCATTATCCGTAACAAAAAACGGGCTGTAATTTTTGAACAGCTTGCTATAAATGCGAAGCTGATATACGAAAGAGCACTTGTATCCAAAGCCTCGACTGCCGTTCGGTTGCTGCATTGTTTCGGTTAGCCGTATTGTGAACAGTTCGCAGTTCAATGGCCGGGACTATGTCCTTGCAGAAGGACTGGGAGGTGACATAATACGGGGATGTTTGGTAGGTACTAAAACCC
>DYPL01000073.1:1615-6569 GCA_020719945.1 Turneriella parva | reverse complement strand
TTTTTTATGAGACATAACGCTTATAAGAATTTATAAATATCGCAGAATATCCGTAGAGCGAAATTTGTCGCGAGCAGAAAGGGAAAACTCTGGATTGGCAGAGACAGCTCTGTTTGCTGCCTGTAGATACAGCGATACTGCTGCCTCTGCAATTTCCAGCCCAGAAGAAAACCGCAGTGCCATGGATGCCATCAGGCCGGATAAGATATCGCCGGTTCCTCCGGTGGAGAGCTGGTATTCGCGTGAATTGACAAAAATGGAGTGAAGCCCATCGGTAAGAATTCCTCCAGGCCCTTTCGCGTAAACCACTGCTCTGTATTGTTTCGCAATTGCCATGGCATCCAGATAGCTATTGCCGTTGCTCTGCGCGAGCAGAAGTCGGCGTTCACCTGCATGCGGGGTAAGAAGCAGAGTAGACAGAGAGTGCTCTTTGCAGTGCGCGATGCCGGGAAGGAGGGCAAGGGCGGAAGCATCTGCAATGAGTGTAATGCGAGAGTTGTTGCACAGAATGTTCCAAAAGGGATCGGGCGGCGATTCTGCAAAACCCGGGCCAATCACGACTACGGATTTTGCTTTGGCAGATTGTGCCGCAACGGACTCGGCAGCAGAAATAAAATCGTCTGCATCATGGATTCTGTTTACCATTGCTTCTGGAATATCGCGAAGAATATCTGCCGTATTTTCGGAGGTAGAATAGACTTTTGCGAGACCTCCTCCGGATTCCAGAAACGCGCGCGAGGCCATAACGGCAGCTCCCTCCATTCCAGGGCTGCCTCCAAAAAAGAACAGAGTTCCAGAAGTGTATTTATGGCCATCTGGTTTACGAAGCGGTTGTGGCAGAACCGGTCGCAGCAACCTGTTGGGAAAAGGGCGGCGGACAAAACCGATCGGCAAAATTTCAATGAGACCAGAGTAGAATATGCCAGGCTCAGTGAGCATGCCAATTTTAGCAGCTCCAAACGCGAGGGTGTAATCTGCAGGAAAGGCAGAATGCTCAAAAAAATTTCCGCTGGCGGGGACGCCTCCCGCAATATCGATTGCGATTTTAGTAGATTCCGATTCTTTAAGTCTTAAAAAAAGATTTTCAATGTTTGTATCCGTTTTACCAGAAAAACCGGTTCCGTATAGTCCTTCCCATACAGCTGTATCGCGATTAAATGAGGGCGAATATTCTATCAGACTGGTGAGAATAATTTTACTGTCTTTTTTTATGAGTTCGTAAAAAAAGTTTGCCTCGTCAGAGTGCGGTTTGCCTGCGGCAAAAACGCTCAGCTCCATCTCCGGAAACTCCTGCGCCATAAACCAGGCAATGGCAAAGCCGTCGCCGCCATTGTTTCCTCTGCCGCATAAAAATTCGCAGTGCTGATGCGGTTGCGGAAATTTTTCGCGGTACCATTGGACTGCCGCGCGGGCCGCCCAGGACATGAGCAGAAGTCCTCCGTTGGGTACGCCCGTTTCACGGAACAGCGCTATGGAATCTGCATCCCATTGGGCGCTTTGTGTTCCGGAAATTACGGCGGAGTCGGGAGGGGAATGCATAGCACTATTTTGTTAGTTCCATTGAATTAATTCAAGGCGGTTCGCAAAAGTGCGCACGCTGAAAATATTGCCAGAAAGGGAAGTGTAGACAGAGCGCCACTGCTGCGGGTGTCCTTTCATTTCAATCTGAAGATTGTTCTTTAGATTGCCTTCAAGCCCGTATTCAGCGAGTCGAACTTTATTGTCTTTCTGCATGCTCCAGAGAATGATCGCCCGGTTGGCCAGGGGGGGGTACGGGAAATCATCGGGATCGTTCCACTCTTGAAAAGTCATTTTGACAGTATTTTTTTCTATGTCGTAATTGGCCATGGTTCGGTGAAGAAACCGGGGGGGCGTATTTTCTGATTCCGGAGCGCGCTGCGTCCTGCCGCTGTAAAAAACGCGTTTCCCGGATGGGAAGGGATACATCAGTTCGCAAAAAGAGTTATCGGGATTTGGTTTTCCGAACAGAGCCGTTTCGCAATCCTCTTCGCTAAAGTTCTGCACAAGGGATTCTCCCGAAAAAGACTGTAGAAAAATTTTGCCGAGATATTTGTGCAAAACCCAGAGATTGCCTTCCTGGTCAGAATCAAACCAGAGTACAGACTCAAAGGCGAGTTCTCGCTGTCCGTTACGCCCTATCACTCCAAGCAGTTCGCCGGAAAGTGAAAAGTGGAGAATGCGATAGAAGCCGGAATCGCGACCCTCGGCATCTGTTGCTGCCGGCACATAGTTGACAGCAAAAAAAGTTTTGTCTTTCCCTGCGATGGTCTCGCCCGGTATGTGCAGAAGGGGAGAAGACGCAACTGGTAGTTTCGATTCGGTTCCTCCCGCAGAGGATCCACGAATCACGAGAACCGGTTTTTCTTTTTCGAAGATAAAGATTTCACCGGCATCGGGAGATGCGACAGCATAGAAGTTATCCATTCTGGCAATGCGCGAAGGCAGAGCCAGAGTGATCCCGGACTGGTTGCGGAAAGATAAGCCATCTGTTTTCAGATTTACCGAAAAAATAGTTTTGGGATTGAGATTGTCTACCCGAAAGCGTGCACAGGAAGAAACCGACGTTCCAATAATCAGCAGAAATAGAAATATCTTTAGTCTCATTTAATTATCCTGCTTGAGGCGCGCTGAAAGCAGCTCGGTTATCAACTGCGGATTGGCTTTTCCGCGAGAGAGCTTCATGGCCTGTCCCATGAGAGCCTTAAATGCGCGTTCTTTGCCGGCACGGTAATCTTCTACAGAAGTGGGATCCGCTGCGATCACTTCCTCAATAATTTTTTCGAGCTCCGATGTATCGGAAATCTGAACGAGACCTTCTTCTTGGATAATCTGCTTTGGAGGTTTAGGGTTTTCGAGCATTTTTGAAAACACCTGCTTTCCAATTTTTCCGGAAATGCGGCCGGATTCAATTTCGGAAATCAGATCGGAAAGATACGTGGCAGGGAAAAGCTGTTCCAGAGTGCAGTTGCGTTCGCCGGTTTCTTTGAGCATTTCGGAAAGAATCCAGTTGGCAACCTTTTTGGGAGGAACGCCAACGGCAGCAGCCTCAAAATAGTCTGCATAGCTGCGCTGCGATGTAAGAAGGGCGGCGTCGTATTCTGGCAGTTCGTATTGCGATAGAAATCGTTTTTTGCGCTGTTCGGGAAGTTCCGGCAGTTCTGCACGAATGGCTTCTATCTCGGAGTCTGTTAAAATGAGAGGAACGAGATCGGGATCGGGAAAGTAACGGTAATCGTGGGCTTCCTCTTTGCTGCGCATGGAGAGAGTTATACCGGTAGCTGCATTCCACAGGCGGGTTTCCTGAGCCACTTTTCCACCTCTTTCAATTAAATCTTCCTGGCGCTCCATCTCATATTCTATGGCGGCTTTCATGGCCTTAAAAGAATTGAGATTTTTTATCTCGACTCGCGTTCCAAGCTTTTCTGTCCCTTCCGGACGAATCGAGACGTTTGCATCTACGCGCAGTGAACCCTGCTCCATGTTGCAGTCAGATACGCCAATAAATTCAAGAATGTTTTTGAGAGTGTTCATGTAGACAACGGCGTCGTCGGGTGTGTCTATCACGGGATCCGAAACGATTTCTATCAGGGGAGTTCCTGCGCGGTTGAGGTCAACATAAGATTCGCGGATGGCGGAGTTCTCGGAATGGATGAGCTTGCCGGCGTCTTCTTCCATGTGGATGCGCGTAATGCCTATGGTAATAGTCTCGCCGTTTTCGCGCGTTACGTTCAGGTGCCCGCTGGTGCAGTAGGGCTCGTAGAGCTGGGAAATCTGGTAACCTTTGGGAAGGTCCGGATAAAAATAATTTTTTCGGTCAAAGCGGGAGCGCTTGTGGATGGTGCCGTCAATCGCAAGTCCGGCTAAAACAGCCTTTTTCACGGCTTCACGGTTGAGCACGGGGAGAGCGCCGGGCAGGCCAAGGCAGACTGCGGTCGTGTGGGTGTTGGGGTCGTCTCCAAAGGATGTTGCCGCAGTGCTGAACAGTTTGGAATTTGTATTGAGCTGGACATGCACTTCCAGTCCGATTGTCGGAATATATTTCATGTAATGCAGATTTTAGGCGGACTGCACGCCGTCAAGTGCGATAGGGGCCCTGCGTAAGTTTATCCCGAACGAAGTTGAGGGAGGCGGCGCTTACAGCCGGAAGGGGATATAGTTTCGTTAGAGGTGGCTGCCGAATCTATGGACAAACTTCGGAAAATTGGAACACCGCCGGTTCTTTCTTGAAAGATTTTTTTTCGGAATCGGCACGCTTCTGCAAATCTGCAATGCGCTTGTGTGTAACCGGATGACTGCTAAAAATTTCAATTGTCTTTTCTGCGTTGGAATTCGTTTCTATTTTAACACTGTTTTTTTCCATGTCTTCTATTTTTTTCATGAAATGTAACAGGCCTTGGACAGAATACCCGTGTTTGTGAAGAATGTGCGCACCGAACTGGTCGGCTTCTTTTTCGGAATGGCGCGAATATTTCATGAGTACTGCAAATCCTCCGGCATCTGCAAGAGTCTCTGCCCATTCAAAACCTTCGAGCCCTGCTCCAAAGGCCAGATTGATAAACAGTGCTAAACCGGCAGCACGGGAAAGCTGTTTCATCCCATGTCGTTTTTCTACATGACCGATCTCGTGAGCGAGAACCCCAGTTAATTCATTGGTATTTTGCGCCTCTTGAATCAGGCTTGAGGAAAAAAGGATTCTTCCGCCCGGAAAAGCAAAGGCGTTTACCATATCACTTTTGACAATGGTAACACGGTAGTCAAAGGGGCTACCCTGTGGCTTGATTGTATTGGCGACTTTCTCGAGATAGTTTGCAACTTCGAGAGAAGCCGAGTCCTGGCAAACGGGAAAAAAATTCTTAAAATTATTTTCGGAGATTTTTCCGAGATATTGATCTGCTTCTTCCGGAACAATTCGATACAGATTCGACAGCAGGTA
>DYPL01000073.1:0-1515 GCA_020719945.1 Turneriella parva | reverse complement strand
ATTGTATTCAAAGCGGGCCGGGCCGTAGGCAGTGTTTTTCATCATGTAGTTTTGCAACTCCACGTGGAACCAGGCTCCGTAAATTCCCAGGGTAATCAGGGAAAGAAAGATGCCCTTGGCATATATTTTTGCCAGCTCCATTGGCTTGCCGGTAAATCGAAAGCGGGCTTCTCTGAACGAAGTTCTACTGAGCTGGTAGCGGGTAGAAGCAACAATGAGCAGAGGGTAGACGGCAAGGATTGCTGCAAACAAAAGCAAGATGGAAACCACAGCGCCAATTTCTACCAATCCGATCAGCTTAAATAGCCATGTGATCAATGACCCAACGATCGCAATGCCGACAATGGCTGCGAGCATCACGAGCAACCCTTTGAGAAACCCAATGAATCTTTCTTTGCCTGTTGCGTGGTAACCGAACCTGTCTTCCTGGAGCGACGTGTGCTCGAACATAAAACGCTTGAGTGCTACATTGGCCCAAAAAGAGTAAATCCCTACAGTGATGATGGTATAAAAAATATTCTTTAAGTACAGAAAGAATAACTTTATCCCACTGGCATCAAAACTAAATCGTATTGTATTTATATTTCCCGTATATTTCTCTTGAAATTATTACGCCAAAAGGCGAAATGATTTGTTAATGTAAATACTTTATTTTCTTCCCCCGGCTTTTTATTTCGACTAAGCGCCCTCACAATGCAGGAAAAACTCTTGACGCACGGCAAAAAATAGAAGACTGTATTGAGTAAAAAACAACCGGAATAACCCAAAGGAGCAGATATGGGAAAACAGGGAATGGAAATTGCGGGAGCAGACCGCGAAAAATTGATTGAAATGCTGAATGCAGCACTGGCCGAAGAATGGCTCGCCTACTACCAGTACTGGATTGGTGCGCGCAATCTGGAAGGTCCCATGCGCAGCGAGATTGAACCTGAGCTGCTGTTGCATGCCACAGAAGAGCTCGCGCACGCAGAGCTCATCGTAAACCGCATTGTGCAACTGGGTGGCACTCCTGTGTTGCATCCTGCCGAGTGGGAAAAAAAGGCGCGCTGTGCGTACGAGACCCCCAACGATCCCTACATTGAAACGGTCCTGGAGCAGAATCTTCGCGGGGAGCGTTGCGCCATTAAGCGTTACGAAGAAATTGCGACCTTAACCGCTGGCAAGGATCACATTACGCATTCTATTGCCGTGCAGATTTTAACAGACGAATTAGAGCACGAACAGGATATAGAAGACTGGATTAACGATATCAATCGCATGCGCGAAGATTTCAAAAAACTCAGGATGTAATGCGCTCCTGCGCAAGTTTATCTCGAACGAAGTTGAGGGAGGCGGAGCTGACCCCCGGCATGGGGTGTTTTCTTGCTGGAGGCGCGTTCTATTGCCCGCATGCCTGCGGTGGGCTTTTGGGTATTATGAAACTGCGAGATATGTTCTTAAAGTGTACTTATTTGGATTCGTGCCGTTCCACTACATTTGCCTTAAGCCCCGCTCCCTCCCGTGGGGCTTAAGGCC
>DYPL01000072.1 GCA_020719945.1 Turneriella parva | reverse complement strand
AGACATATGAGACACACAGAAGGATTTAAAAGAAGCATAGTCCGCAGCCAGGCTTCCCGATAAACTACATTTGAGCAAGTACCAAAGGCGCTTAGTGATTTATTTAGATTGGTATAACAAACAAAGAGTGCATTTGAGCTTGAAGTACTTGACTCCGCAAAAATGTTTTTTAACTCGCAGGCAGCCTGATTTTGCACCCACTGTCAGTCTCTGGGTTTTACACAAAAAAGTACTTTCCTCCTTACTGGTATTCAATAAAAAGAGACATGGACCGCCGTGGGTATATAGTTTGCGTGGATGATGAGCCAGCCGTTATTGAAGCGCTCAGACAACAACTCGAAGAGACTTTCTCCGAAACACACGATGTCGCAACGGCGTCTTCTGCCGAAGAAGGTCTTGATATTATCCGCAATATCCAAGAGAGCGGGGAACTCGTAGAGCTCGTCATTACAGACCACCTTATGCCGGGAATGAAAGGCGACGAATTCATTATAGAGGTCAACAAGCATTTTCCCGACACGATGAAAATTTTGCTCACAGGCCAAGCAGGTCTAGACGCCACAATCAATGCTCTCAACCATGGTGGCTTAAACCGCTATATTGAAAAACCGTGGAACAAAGATTCACTGCGAAGGGACATTGAAACGCTTGTTGGTCTGTTTCGCGAAAACCTGCACAACCAGTATTTGCTCAACAATCTCGATAAGCGCATTTCTGAATTTTCCAGCTGACAGGTCAATCAGAACTTGAATACCGGCTTATGCATGCCGATTTTCTTTTTGAACTCTATACCGAAGAAATTCCCGCCTCATACCAGGAATCCCTCATAGACCAGTGGGAAAAATCTATCCGCAATGTTTTGAAGAACGAGGGCTTGCAGTTTGAATCTTTAGAGACTGGCGGGACACCACGCCGCCTTTTTGTTTTTATTTCCGGCCTGCAGGATTCCCAGCCGGTTCGGGAAGCAGAACTGAAGGGACCACCTAAGTCCGCCTGTTTTACGACAGACGGAAATGCAACTCCAGCTCTCGAAGGTTTTGCAGCGAGAGCCGGAATCGACTGGCAGAAGGTAGAATTCCGGGAGTTTGGCAAGGCAGAGTATGCGTATGCTTTGTCCAAAACGGGTGGAAAAAAATCGACAGAAATTCTTGCCATTGAAATAGCAAGGCTCATGGAAGTGGCTAAAACGCCACGAAAAATGCGCTGGGGAAGCAATACGTTTGAATACGCCAGACCAGTTCTCTCTTATACAGCCATGTACGGAAATAAGACAATCTGTTTTCCAGAGTTAGACTCTTTCGGCACTATTTCCTGCTCCAGTACCATTCGCGGCCATCTCATATATGGTCCCCGCTCCATTTCTTTGTCGTCCCCGCTGGAATATTTTACGGCGTTACGCGATCTGGGAATTCCCGTTCGCCACGCAGAAAGGCGGGAAGAAATTCGCAGTGCTCTTCTGGCAAAGGCCGATTCACTGGGGCTCGCTGCTCAAATCGAAGAATCCCTTTTATCGGAAGTGACATTTCTTGTCGAAAGGCCTTCTGTTGTCGATGCATCGTTTGATCCAGCGTTTTTAGAAATGCCCGAGGCAGTTGCCATCTCTGAAATGCAGCAGCACCAGCGCTATTTTCCCATGCGTGAAAAAAGCGGAAAGCTCAGCAATCGCTTTCTCATTGTTTCCAATTCTGATACTCAAAATGGCGAAACCGAAAAGAATGTGCGCCAGGGCAACCAGAGAGTTTTGCGCGCCCGCCTCGAAGATGGATCCTTCTTTTTTCGCGAGGACAGAAAGTGCTCTCTATTCAGTCGCGTAGAGGATCTGCGCAGCATTGTATACATGGACGGCTATGGTACCATGTACGACAAAGCGGAGCGCCTCGGCACGCTTGCTCAGTATTTGCGCGAATTGGCCAAACTCACAGTGGATCAGCAAAAACTGGAGCGCGCGTCCTGGCTCTGCAAGGCGGATCTCACGACGGCTCTTGTTTACGAGTTTGATCATCTCCAAGGAGAGATTGGTTCAGAGTATGCCCGTTTAGACAAAGAAGACGATTCGATTGCAGCCGCCATTGCGGGGCATTATCTCCCGCGCTTTCAGGGTGATTCAATTCCCGCCGATTCCATTTCCCGCCTCATATCTATCGCTGACAAAATGGATAACATTGTCGCTGGATTTCTCTCTGGTAAACAACCAACCAGCAGCCAGGATCCTCTTGCTCTTCGCAGACAGGCACTGTATACGATTGAAATTATTGTCCACTCGGAATGGAGGTTTTCTTTTCGACAGGCTTTAGCAAAAGCTCTCTCTCTGCTTCCAGGGGGGACTGATCCAAAATGGATTGACGAAATTTACGACTTTATGCTTGGCAGAATGGCTACCATTTTTGAGAAGAGTGGAATCTCCAAAAAAATGATTCGTGCAGGAATAGCCAATGCATCTGACGACATAACTGTATTATATAAAAAACTTATGTCTCTTTCTGGACTCTCTTCCCGCGATCCTGCAATGTTCGAGGAGCTTATAGGAGGCTTTACCAGAATGGTCAATATTATTGCGGATACTTCCGGAGAAACGGCTGTAAAAGCAGAGGCATTTCTGCATCCGTCCGAAAACCGCCTCTATGAATTTTCTGCCCGCCTGCAGTCACTCGTAGAATCTTCTCGCGCGTCGGCAGAGTACGATGAAGTGTTTTCTGAACTTGCTTCGGCCAAGAGCGACGTAGATGCCTTTTTTGACAATGTAATGGTAATGCACGAGGATTTGTTTATACGCCAAAATCGTTTGGCTCTTTTAAGAGCTGTCGTGGAGCCCGTACGCAGCATCATAGAATTATCGGAGTTAAAATGAAGCATTCAGAAATTTATCGCCAGCGCAGAGCTCCCTATGGTTTTCCTTTTCTCGACACAGAAGCCACAAAACTGCTTCAGGACAAAACGCGGGAATCCCAATCTGTCTTACAGTCCCTCGGGTACGAGCGCGTTATGCCGCCATCTCTCGACTATCCCGATACATTCTCGGACAACGAGCGCTTTGATTCCTTTAGAACCAGAGATCATCTTGGAGACGATTTATCGCTTCGCTCCGATGTCACCGTTCAGGTGATCAAGGGATATGCCAATCTCATAGAACGCTCCGAGTCTCCCGTGCGAAGATTCTTCTACACGGTTCCCGTGTTCCGCGATATTTCCAGATCCTACCCGGCACTCCGGGAAGTGTACCAGATTGGAGCAGAGGCGATAGGTCTAACCGCCGCTTCTGCTGTCGGCGAACTTCTTGAATCAGCCCGAAAAATTATGCAGGAAATCTTTCAGGAAAGTCCCGTGTTTTTGACAGGCGATGTGAATGCCTATTACGAGGTAGAAAAATTTCTGGGAAGGGACGACCTGCGCGACATTGTTCGCAATAAAAATGCTCCACTGCTTGCTCAGGCTTTTTTGAGTGTTGGTCTCGACTACGGGGATGCAGAAAATCTTTCGCGCCTTCTGCTGTTTGCACCTGTTACCAACGAGGAATATAATAGTCGTTGGGAAAATTTGCGTCCCGGGCTTCCGCTGGAACTCGCGCGCACGCTGGAGAATATTCGCAGCGATCTGCTTTCCCTGCTGCAAAATTTACCCGTTGCTGTCCGCTCTATCAGTCGCATTGAACCGCTCCTGATCCGAAAAACCACTTACTATACCGATTTTATTTTTGAAGGATATATTCAGGGAATAAAATCTCCGGCTCTGCGCGGGGGATCCTACAACCATCTCGTCGAGGAGTATTCTGGCCAGTCCATGCCTGCCAGCGGGTTTGCTCTTGACCTATCGGCTTTAAGCAGAATCTGATTTTCTTTTTCTTCGTCTTTCGCGAAAAAAGCGACTGAGCAGAAGGGAAGCGCGGCAGGATCCCGGCTGTTGTTCTATGGCCGGATAATGGTTGTGTCCCGGCAGCATCAGCAGGTTTCGCAAGGCCGGCATTTTTTCGTCTCGCGCGATATACACGACGCGTTTCAGCCTTGCAAAAATGATTGCTCCCGAACACATCATGCAGGGTTCGAGAGTTGTAAACAGTTCGCAGTCTGTGAGCCGTTCGTTACCGATGGTTTCTGTTGCTTCCCGAATGGCCAGCAGCTCGGCATGGGCCGTAGGATCTTTCCGTTCCGATATTCTGTTTCGCGCCAAAGCGACAAGATTGTCGCCGCAAAAAACGGCGGCGCCAATGGGAATCTCTCCGGCTTTGTAAGCTTTTGCCGCCTGTCTGCATGCGACCATCAGCTTTTCGGAGTCTGTCATGAAGGAATTTTGAATACTCCCGTGTATAAAGCTAAGTAGGCAAGAAGTGCCTGCGATTGTTCTTCTGTCAGGTTATTCCACTCAGCTCCTATGGCAAGGCTATCGCCTTCTGAATGCTTCCATCGAATGCTGTTCGAAAAAGATGCTGTGAGATCTTTTTCCCGTATCTGCAGAATAGTCGTTTCCGGGAGATCTTTTTCGATTGGTTGACTAAAAATAGCGCGGAAACCATTTTTGCCGATATCAATAATCGTGACAGGATACTCAATTTTGTCAATGGCTATTGCGGCTGGAATTTCTACAGAATAGCGTTGTTCGCGTCTGCGCGAATCCGGGTTTTCAAAGAAGTATAATAAGTCTTTAATGAGAGATACGATCGTTTCAATTTTGAACGGAAGAAGAAGAAATCCCTGGATTCGCCATTCTTCAAAACGCGTCCACTCCAGCGGCTCCCGCGAAAACAGGATCACGATAGAACCTTCCCGGAGCTGGCTGCGCAGCAGAGGGCTCCATTTATCTTTATCTATCACGAGCAGTTCAGCCGTTCGCATAATCTCCGCATATTCCAGATCTTCGAGGAGAGTTACATCAATTCCACCGCGCGTAGACAATACGGCCTTCATGAGGTGTGCATCGGGTGTAGAAGAAATAATAAGGGCCTTCATGCGCTAAGCTTTGCTTTTTTGTGCGGACTGCAATCTTTTTTTGATTTCCGTTAAACTTGCGATAAAATAGGAACCTGTCGTTTATCCTTTCGGGTATGCCAATAGAACGACATTTTTTGCGGCAGTAAAACTTTCCCTGTTCGGCAGAAAATCTCAGCTTCTCTGCATTACCTTTGGGAAACGACCGACTTACCAGCAGTAAAAAACTTTACAGCGGGTACGCATCCCAAACTGAGAAGTATGATCAAAATTGGCATCTATGGTTTGGGAACAGTGGGCAGGGGACTCGTCCAGATTTTACAAGAAGGGAACTTTCCTGTAGAAATAGCTGCCATCGCCGACCGCAGCTATCAAAAGAAAAAAGAGTGGATCGGAAATATTCCTGCTTCTGATAATCCTGCCATAATCTTAGACAATCCAGAAATTGATATTGCCGTGGAGCTTATTGGTGGCGTAGACTCCGCGCTGTTTTTTGTTCGCGAAGCTCTCATGAAGGGCAAGCGAGTCGTGACAGCCAATAAAGCGCTGCTTGCGGAGCATGGCTTTGCCCTGTTTTCTGTGGCCAAAACGCACGGAACCCAGATCGCGTTTGAAGCAGCTGTCGCAGGAGCCGTTCCCATTATTCGCAATCTGCTTTCTACGTGGACTTCTGAAAATATTTTTGGTGTGTATGGAATATTGAATGGAACGTCTAACTATATTCTAACCCGCATGCGCCGCGAAAAAAAGAGCTACCAGGAAATCCTGGCGGAGGCGCAAAAGCTTGGCCTGGCAGAAGCGGATCCGGCTTTTGACGTGCGCGGAACGGACGCCATGCACAAAATCGCTCTCATCAGCTCTATCGTAACGGGCAAATGGAGTGAGCCAGCGCTCATTGAAACGCGCGGTATCGATAACTTAAAATTGACCGATGTCATCTGGGCAGAAAAGATGGGTTATCGCATTCGCCTTATTGCGCGTCTGCAAAAAGACAAAAACCAGGTTTTCCAGAGTGTAGAGCCTACATTGATCGATGCATCGCATCCTCTCTTCGATATTGATTTTGAGAATAATGGCATTCTCATAGAGGGATTGTATTCCGGCTCGAACCTGCTTGCGGGTAAGGGAGCAGGTTCTCTGCCCACGGGATTTTCTGTACTGGGCGACATTCTTTTGTTTGAAAAAAATCATACTCTATATAAAAGTCTTTACGAAAAAGAATGGGAGTATCTCCACACGGCTCCCGTATCAGAGCTTTCTTCTGAATTCTATCTGCGTCTGCACGTGGAAGATAAACCCATGGTTCTCGCTAAAATAGCAGGGGAGCTTGGCGAAAACGGAATTTCGATTGCGTCGGCCCACCAGGAAATCACAGAGGGAGATGTAATTCTCGTGATTATAACCCATACGGCAAAAAACTCTGCCATGAGAAAAGCGTTCACCGGCCTAACCGGAAAAGAATTTGTTTCGGGGGAATCTGTGTTTCTGCCGATCGCTCCGCACACCTTTCACTCGTGAACTTTTTAAGGTAAGCTCTGAAAAAGGTTGCCTACGGATCGCTTCGCGTCGCTCCGCCGCTTCGCGTTCAGAGCTTACTTCCGGTCCATGGACCCTTCGACTTAGCAACTTCGTCCACTACGTGTCAGGGCAAGTTCTGCGCGAATGGCGAAAACGACATGCCAGTATTGAGCTTGTCGAAATAGATGTCAAAGTTTTCGCCCCTGGGAAGTGGACGCAGTAGATGAAGGGCCATGCCCCCTTCG
>DYPL01000071.1 GCA_020719945.1 Turneriella parva | reverse complement strand
GAACGACCGCAAAATAGTTGACCGCTCACCATATGAGACATAATCATCCGGCAATGAACGCGTTCCTCATCGTGCTGCTGTTTATCATGATGCTGGCGTTTCTATACGTTCTGCTGTCGGCAAGGCTTACGCACCAGTTAGATAAACGTTTCAAAGAACATTACCGCGCGCAACTGCTGCGCGATATGCAGGAATTCTACCGCGAAATGGAGAGCTATGCAGCCCTCCTTGAAAACAGAATCACTCGCTTTAAAAAACTCACAGAAAGACATGAAGAGTTTACGCGCCGGTTTGAAGAAGTAGCAGATAGCCTACGGCAAACCAAAAAAGGAAAACAGCTTTCGGATCTTTCCGAATTTATTGAACGCTCCTTAGAGAAAGATAAACGCATTCTCGATGCTCTCGCAGCCATAACGGCAGTCTCCGCGAAAAACCAGCACACGGCAGAGAACAGCGAAAAAGCCACTGCGCAACCAGAACCCCCAGCCAGACCGGTAGAACATCTCAAAGTGGCTAAAGCACCACAACCTGCAAAACCATCTGCTAAAAGCCCCCAGAGCGCGACAGTTAAAAGCAGGCCCGCTGCACCTACCGCTCCCGCCGCAGATGAACTCACAAAAAAGGAAAGACTTTCTGCTCAGATTGCGGAATCCGTATTGAACGATCTCGATGTTTCCGCCCGCCAGATTGCTCAAAAACTGGAGCAGGCAGAAGAAACACGGGCAAAAATAATACCAGAAAAACCCACGCCAAAACCAGCCAATGCTAACAGAGCTGCTCAGGAATCCGGGGAAGGACTTATATCGCGCATGCTCGCTGGAATAGGCCGCGCCGTGCTCCCCGTTATTTCGGGATCTAACCCTGTGCCACCATCTGCTGACCGCGCGGAAACGCTCAATCAAGAGGTAGCCACTCCGGCGAGTCGCTCTGCACTGTCGGCGGAAAACTCGGCCTCCCACACTCCCTCCTCCTTTCTCGAAGCATTAAACCAGAGCATGGGGAAAACTGCGCCTCCTCCTTCGTCTGCCGCAGCGCTCGAAAAAGACGCCGATGAACTGTTTGAAAACGCCCCCTGGTTTGCCGAAGAAAGGCCACAACCCGCCGTTGTCAAACTGGATCCCGTGGAGCTTGGTGCCCTGATGCAGCTTTTGTCGGATCAGTCGGAGCGCCCTAAGGCCCTGCGCAAACTTTTGGCACACGATTTTTCCATCAAAGAACTTTCGTCTTTTTCCGGAATTCCGGTATCGGAGCTGGAGCTTACGCGCCGCCTGTACGGAATTTGAAAAGACTGCCTGCAAAAGATTGACAGCCTGTCGGCAGGACAGGATTTGGCTCCATGCATGCAATCGTAGAAATTAAAGGAAAGCAATACAAAGTTTCTCCGGACCAGACTGTTTACATTGATCTTACCGGACAAGAGCCCGGCAGCGAAATCAGCATTGACAAAGTTCTGCTGATTCAGAATGGTGCCGATGTCAAAGTGGGCACCCCCTATGTACCAAATGCCGTTGTTAAAGCTAAAATTGTTTCTGAAGTCAAAGCACCCAAAATCAACGGTTTTATTTACCGCCGCAAAAAAAGAAGCCAACGCCGCTGGGGGCATCGTCAAAAATTCCAGCACGTTCAGATTGTTTCCATTAACGGCTGATACTCCCTGCGTGGGGGTTTCTCATGGCTAAGAATGGCAGCTCCCTGACCTTTCGCGTCTTTGGATTTCTTTTGCTTATAGCAGCCCTCTTAACAGGGGGCCGTTTTGCGTTTATCTATGGCGACTGGTTTTTAAACAAATCTAAAATTCTGGACGAGCTTGCTGGTTACAAAAAGCAGCTCGACGACTTGCGCGCGCCAGTCCCCGTAGAGGAACTCGCTGGACAGGTAGAGCCCGGTACGGTTTCCATTCCCACCCGCGTATACGACCGCAACGGAGTACTCATTGGAGAATATTTTCATGAGCGCCGGCAGCTCATTCTGCTTTCGGATCTCCCGGAGCATGTGCCGCAAACCCTGATTGCCTCCGAAGACCGCAATTTTTACAGACACAGTGGTATCAATTTCAAAGCCATTGCCCGCGCCATGCTCGTGAACCTTTCGAGTTTTCGGTTTGCCCAGGGCGGATCCACAATAACCCAGCAGCTTGCCAAGGTGCTCTTTACCGCGCAGGACAAATCGCTGGACCGCAAAGTGTTTGAATTTTTTTGCGCCCGTGAAATAGAGAAACGCTATACCAAAGACGAAATTCTGGAAATGTACTTGAACCTGATATACATGGGGCATGGCAATTACGGCATTGAATCGGCATCCCAGGCCTACTTTGGAAAAAGTGCCCGCAATTTAACGCGCGGCGAATCCGCCATGATTATCGGGCTGCTCCCCAATCCCAATAACTTTTCTCCTTTAAAAGATCTCAAGATTGCGTTAAACCGGCAATCGATTGTACTTGGCACACTGGTTGACTCCGGACAGATTACCGAAAAAGACAAAACCCGCATCATTGGTTCTTTCCGCAATGCCTGGAAAGTGCGCGAAAAAGAGAACATAATAACATCCTCCATTGGCGACTTCAAGGATTCCGCTTACCGACTAAACCTTGCCCCATACTTCATGGAACATATCCGCCTTAAGCTTCTCGAAAAATTCTCTATGGATACCATCCGCAAGGGAGGGCTTCAGGTATATACCACGCTCGATTACGAAAAGCAGGTGCAGGCAAATATACAGCTTAAGGCCGCCATAGATTCCCAGAAAAAATGGTATGCAGAGGCCGCATCTTCTTTTCGCAAAATAAAGAAGACCGACAAGGCAGCGGAATACGAAGCCGCCATAGAAAAAACAAACGGCGCATTTATTTCCATAGAGCCTGCCACAGGATATGTTCTCACGATGATTGGCGGCGCCGAGTTTTCCCAGAAAAACATGTTCAACCGGGCCACAAAGGCAAACCGCCAGATTGGCTCTCTCATGAAGCCCTTTGTCTATTATCTTGGCATTGCCCGCAAAGAGATCACGCCAGCCACACTCATCAAAGACGAAAAACTTGTTATCGGCAAGCACGAATATAAAAACTACGATCACAAATTTTTAGGTGAAATTACCGTCCGCGAGGCGCTCAAGCGTTCCCGCAACACGACAGCGGTGCGATCTCTTTCAAAAACAGGGGTGGATCAGTTGAGAACTCTGATTGGCGAACTGCTCGATATTCCAGCAGACCAGCTTCAAACAAGAGTGCCGCGCGAGATGGGCATTGCATTGGGCACGCCATCGTTTACGCCCATGGAAGTAGCAAGAATGTACGCCATCATGGCCAACCACGGAAAACTCTTGGAGCCGCGCACACTGCTGCGCGTTACAGATTCACGCGGAAAAATTCTGTGGGAAGACGACAGAAACATTGCAGAAAAAGAAATTCTCGATCCAGTAGCATCGTATATCACTATTTCCATGCTACAGGGCGTTTTTGAAAAAAACGGGACTGCTGGTTTTGTTGAGCGGCTTCGCAACCAGAACGAAAAATTAAATTTTGACATGGCCGGCAAAACGGGCACCACGTCTGATTATACCGACGCGTGGTTTGCCGGGATTACCTCCGACGAGGCTTCTGTTCTCTGGGTTGGCGCGGACGACAATACAACGCTTGGGTCTGGCCGCTCTGGGGGAAGCATTTGTGCACCTGCCTGGATCAACTATATATCTGCCACGCGATCTTCCTCTCCACCCATGACGTTTCTGGAAAACTGGCCTCTGGAAAAAACTGTGCGCGAATCGTTTTGCGCAGATTCCGGAGGCGTTCCGCGAAGCAGTACGTCCTGCCCTGAAATTGTTCAAGATCAGGTTTTTTACGAAGGCACAGAACCGCGCTTTTTTGACCCGCGTACAGATCCCGGAACGAGTACTAACGAAGATCCGCTCCTCTATTGAATTGACGCTATGTCCTGTCCTTTAAGACTTGTCTGGTATAACCTTTGACCAATCGTGTCTGAGGTTATTTTGCTGGAAAACAGCGTCACACAAATATTAAAACCAGAGGGTAACATGGCTAAAATGTACTACGATCAGGACTGCGATTTAAATGTCCTAAAAAACGAAACCATTGCCGTAATCGGATATGGCTCCCAGGGTGCTGCCCAGGCTCAAAACATGCGCGATTCCGGGCTCCATGTAATTATAGGGCTTCGTCCGGAATCTTCCTTTGTAGCCACGGCAAAAGCAGATGGCTTTGAGGTATATTCCACTGCCGAGGCAGCGAAAAAAGCTACAATCATTCAGATTCTTGCACCCGACACAAAACAGCATAGCATTTACAAAAATGATATTGAGCCAAACCTGGAAAAAGGAAACGCGATCGTTTTTTCTCATGGCTTCAACATTCATTACGATCAGATTACTCCCAAAGCCGATGTTGACGTGTACATGGTCGCACCAAAGGGCCCCGGCCATCTCGTCCGTAGAGTGTATACAGAAGGCGGCGGAGTTCCTTCCCTGATAGCAATCCACCAGGACGCCACGGGTACAGCCCATGCCAGAGCCCTTGCCCATGCAGCGGGCGTTGGCGGCGGCAGAGCCGGTATTCTGGAAACCTCTTTCCGCGAAGAAACAGAGACAGACCTTTTTGGAGAACAGGCCGTTCTTTGCGGTGGCGTTGCTCACCTTATCCAGGCTGGTTTTGAAACCCTCGTAGAAGCAGGTTATGAGCCAGAAATTGCCTACTTTGAAACTCTCCACGAAACAAAGCTCATTGTAGATCTTATTTACGAAGGCGGCATGGCAAAAATGCGCCACTCGATTTCTGACACGGCTGAATGGGGAGACCTCACTTCGGGTCCGCGCGTAATCGATGGGCATGTAAAGCAAAAAATGAAAGAAGTGCTCCACGACATCCAAAAAGACAAGGGCGCCAAATTTGCCAAAGACTGGATTGAAGAAACCAAAAACGGATATCCCAACTTTGAAAGACTCCGCAAGCAGGAAGCAGCTCACCAGATTGAGACGGTTGGCGCCAAACTGCGCGGAATGATGAAGTTTCTCGGCAAAAAATAATTTGTCCCCTTAAGCATTGCGCCCGATTGCAGGACCCCGGAATATTCCGGGGTCTTTTTTTCTCTCCTGTTTACTTTCTCTCGTAACGCCAGTCTGCGTGTATCCACGTATCGGCAATGGCATACGCCTCTATATAACTCGCGCCCTCTCCCGGACAACCATACGAAGAAGTACAGTAAACGCCATCGGGTTCGTAAAACGAAGTGGCAAAGCCGACAATAATATCCCAGTATTTTTTTTCGTTGGCAGTACCGGCGCCCGGATTGTGAATATCGACGGCATCGCCGTGGGTGTGCCTGCTGTAAGTAGCCCCGCCTATCTGTGCATTTCGTTCTATTGTTCTGAAAGAGCTGTTAATATACAGGGCCGAACCGTAAGCGATGCGAATATTCTGGAGATGCTCCACAGTGCGTGGATGTATAAATCCAAACCCCCAGTCTGAATCCTCCACTACGGGAGAATCGTCCGTACCACTGTAGGCCCAAGCATGGGCACGGCTGCTCCAGAAAAATTCAGCGGCGTTAAAATTTTCAGAGAGCTTAGCCGAAAGGGGAATGCCTGAATTCTCTGAATCGGGTAGATCAAACTCCAGAAAATGCTGCGGTGGCTGATACCAAGGATCCGAAGTAACGGGATATTTTTGCGTCTGGCTTTCGCGGCGCACGAGCCCAAAGACATTGCCAGAGGGATATTTTGAGCAGGCAACCTCTGCGGCTGCAGAAGAGATATTTCCCGCAGTATCTACAGAGACGACAGAATAAAAATAGAGATCGTTTTCTGTAAGAGTATCCTCAAATACATGTACACCGCTGCCGAGAACGGCAATCCGCTCACTGCCAGCCGTTACGCCTGGTTTCCGGGAACGAAACACATGGTACGCGGATACATCGTTCGAGAGCGATGCATCCCATTGCAGCAGGGCAGTACCGGAATCCGCACTTGTCGTAAAAGGAACCTGTGGGTATACCTGTGGCAAACGCAGATTCTCGGGTGGAAGCGGGGGCTCTGCATCTGTTGACCCGGTAGGCAGAGAAGCCGTCGTAAAGCTGAACAGACTGCTCAGGGTGGTATTGCCGCTGGCATCCTCAAGGCGAATGCGAGCGTAATAGCGCGTTTGAGCAAAGAGCCCGCTGAGCGCAAAAGACTGGTTGGCCGATAGCGCGGCATGCTCGTATGACTCTTCAAGATCGCGCGTGAGGCCATAGTCAACGCTAACGGATACGTCTTCGCTGGCTTCAATCTCAAAGCTGAGACTACTCTGCTCCGGATACACAGCAATTACGACAATCTCCGGAGGTGTGCTGTCATCCGAGGGCATGTGGTAGCCTTCCTGTTCTGCAGATGCCTGCCTGGCTTCTCGGTCTTCCCCGTTGCTGCAGCCCGTCGCGAGGAGCACACTAGTTAAAATAGAAACGTACATTTTTTTTTTCATAATACTATTATAATGTGCCTGATTTTTAAAAAGTTATGATATTTGTGCACTTTTTTTTCAGATTGCCATTTATTCTGCAAGGAGCTACCCTTTCCCGAGCAGCCCGCGCTGTCACGGAGTGGACGAAGTTGTACGCTGAAAGATAGTTTATCTCGATTGATATCGAGAGGTTCAGGAACCCCGACTTAAATGCGGCACCCTCATTTTTGCATTATGTC
>DYPL01000025.1:19544-34787 GCA_020719945.1 Turneriella parva | reverse complement strand
AGATTATTTTGGTTGCCGCAGGAATTGCTGCCCAAACTAAATCAAAAGAAAAAAAATACTGGCAGAAATGGAAACAATGGTTGCCTCGCGGACGCTCTCTTTAGGAAGAAATTGAGAGAAGGGAAAGATTGCAAAAGAACGCCGAAACCGCCAATAAAGCAAAATCATTCTTTGTGGCGAATGTTTCTCGTGAAATTAGAACACCCAAGAATGCTATTCTGGGGATAAACCATTTGTAGTTGGACACGGCAAAGGACGAAGAACAGAAGATCCTGATACGGAAAAGTATTGGAGCAGGAGAAAATCTCCTCAATATTGTAAATGATCTTCTCGATTTGTCAAAAATTGAGTCGGGACGCCTGCTCCTGCAGGAGAAATCTTTTCATCTGAATAGCTTTCTCGAAGAAATTATAGATACCTTTCGCATGGTCAATTTCAAGAATAGATTTGTCGTATATTCTCGAATGGGATGAGCGGCTTCCCCTTTTTATATTCAGTGATCCAGCGAGAATTTGCCAGGTGCTTTTCAATCTTATTTCCAATGTCTTTAAGTTCACGGAGTCTGGTTCTATTCGCGTGGTTGCCAAAAAGTATGGGGGCCATGTTTGCTTTTCGGTTATCGACACGGGAATTGGAATCACAGCGGAATTTTTACCCTCCGTGTTCGAGAGATTTTCTCCTGCAATCTGCGCCACGGTGGAGTCTTTTAGTGGTACTGGTCTTGGTTTGTCTATCAGTCGCGAATTGATTCGTCTCATGAAAGGCAGCATAGATGTGGAAAGCAAGGAAGGGGCAGGGGCCCGATTCAGCATTCCGCTCATTGCTTCGGAAAAGGAGCACAGAGAAAAAGAGACAATTGTGAATTTGCGTAAATTACCATCTTTGCGCCTTCTACTGGCAGAGGATAACGGAGACTATCAGTTTTTGTTCCAGAGATATCTTTCCGGATTTGGCTGGACGACAGATATTTTTCCTAACGGAGAAATTGCCGTCCAGAAAGTAATGACAAACCAGCACGACATTATTCTGTTAGAAATTCAAATGCCGGTAATGGATGGCATAACCGCATTTGGAAAAATACAGGAGCTGATGCAGTCCGGAGTTCACCCTCAGGTTCCTGTTCTCGCGCTCACTGCTTTTGCGCTTGAAAACGATCGAAAAAAGTTCTTTGATATAGGATTTAAGTGTTTTATCCCTAAACCAGTCAAAAAAATGATTTTCCGGATATCGTTACAAAATGCGTGATTAAAGACTGCCAGGGCTGATTCCAGCTGCCGATGTATCGAGACGGTTTTCTCCCTTGCGGAGAAAAAATTTTCCGTTTCGGTTGGCGCGGAACGGAATAATTCTTCCCGGAACATAATCCATTCTGAAAAATTTTTCACTGGTTTTCAGTAACCAGCTGTGGGGAAGGTTTTCACTGCCGGTCACTTTTCGCAATCGGACAATGTAGTCTTCCGTACGATTGTAGATTCTATCTTCGCGGTTTTTATCTCCTTTTCCGATTTCCACAATGGGCCAGACGGGAGCATTATTTTTTCCGCTTTCTACAAATTGTCTATGCGGTTCCCAGAGATATTCCAGATACCGAATTTCTATTCCATTCCGGGTCATTTTTTCTTCCAGAATCTGGACGGGCCCCTCAATGTCTGACAGAAAAGAAGTTGATTCTTTTTTGATATATTTTTCGGTAAAAATGGATCTCTCCCAGGAAACAGATTCTACTTTGTATTCAGAGCGCAGAGCACCAGAGAAGTGCAAAAAATAGATGGGACTAAGAACAATCAGAAGAATGGCTAAAAGGACGAATGCCTTTCTGGCGTGAAAAGAAACAGTTGGAGTCATCTTATGCGGCATTGCGGGAACTTTCGTTAAACGGCTCCTCCGGTGAAAAGCAGAATCGCGATTCCGAAAAAAACTTTTCTTGACTGCTTGAGAGGCAGATTTTCATTCTTGCGAAGAATGCGGGCATTTATCACTACCATACTCACGGGACTGCTCTATTTAACTATGCAACCGGTATTTTCTGTGATTCGCCTTGCGCCGCTGCCAACGATAAATTCTCAATCGATTCTAAAGCAGTACGAACCCATGGCGCGCTATTTATCTTCCGCCATTGGGGAAAAAATAGAAATTGCCTACTACGCCGATTACCGGCAGGTGGTAACTGCCCTGCGAGACGGAGAGGTACAGCTTGCCGTTTTAGGTCCGGTTCCGTATGTCATGGCGCGGCGGGAGCAGAGGGCCATAATCCCTCTCGTTCGCTTTTTGGAATCGAATGGAGAGGAAGAATACACCTGCACTCTGTTTGTGAGGGAGAAATCGACTGTCAGGGAAGCAGGTTTAATCAAAAATCTGGATATCTCCCTTCCGCAGAAGTTGTCTACTTGCGGATATTTTGGCGCAGAAGAAATTTTGCGTTCGTATTCTCTTTCTGTTAAACAAAATCGTTTTTCTTACGCAGGTTCGCATTCCAATGTGGTTTTATCTATCCTTCTTGGAGAAAGCGATGCAGGCGTTGTCAAAACTTCAATTTTTCGGCAGTACATCCACCACGGTCTGGTTCCCTTGGCAGAGACAAAACCTTTTCCGGGATTTGCTCTGGCATCTCTGGAGCATGGCCTTCTGGGAGCCCAGAAAGAAAAAATTATCCGGGCGTTGACCGTGTTAAATCCCAGAACAAATTTGCGGGATAAAAAGCTCATGGCATCGTGGAGCGCGGAATTACGGAACGGGGCCATCCGCGCGAATCCGGAAGATTATGCACCCATGGAGGCAGCTGTGCTGGCACTCGGAGAAATTGAATGAAAGGCCTGCGTCGATTTAACTTTCGCGTTCCTTTATTGACACAGATTTTGGTTCCCGTTATTCTGCTCGGCCTGGTTGTTTTTGCAGCAGGCATCAAAGTGCTTCAGTCTGCATTGGAGAAACAGATTCACGAAAATTTTCTCAGCGTTCTGGAAAATTTTGGAAGCGAATTGAAATACCAGATTGTATCGGATTACCGAAATCTTTTTTTACAGACGGGAACCGATTCCAGACGATTTGATTCTGCAAGCAGGGCGGAACAATCCGAATCTCTGGTCAATTTTGTCTCCAAAATAAATTCAACAAAATATAAAGGTTCTGTTTTGCAGGGAGACAGAATACTATACTCGAATATGGAGATTCCGGGTGCCCTTCTGGAGAAATCCCGCAAAAACAAAGAGTCTACTTTTATCTTTCAAAATTATTTTGTATATCATTACCATTTTTATCCCTGGAACTGGGATATTCTTGTTTTTCATGATAATGAAAGTTCGAATGCCGTGATTCATAAGAATGCAGTCATTGTGGGTGGGATTATTTTTCTGCTCCTAACCGGAATCACTTTTTTTCTTGCCTTGATTCTTCAAAGAGTCGTAAAGTCCCCCATAAAAACACTCCTCGAAAGTCTAAAAAAAATTGAGCGCGAACAGTATGATTTTATTTCCTTGGAGTCTTCGCGCGAATTTGGCAGACTCGCAGCGGGTATCAACCATATGAGCCAGGTCATAGAAAGCCGCGAAAAGCAAATCCTGTCCGAAAAACAGAAAGTGCAGAAAATCATGGACAGTCAGAGTTCCATTGTCATACTTTCTACCGGCACCGAAATACTGCACGCCAACCAGGCCTTTTTCCAGTTCTTTCACGAATTTTCCAGTCTCGAAGATTTTAAGCTCAGGCATTCCTGCATCTGCGATTTTTTTGAAAGGGTAGACGAGCCCGAATACGTCTATAAAAAAGAACAGGAAAACTGGATAGAAGTGACGTCAAAATCTCTCCATCCCAAAAAAGCGATTATTAAACGAGGTGACAAAACTTATACTTTTAATGTCGTAGCCAATTATCTGCATTTCGAGGCAGAAGAATTTCTTAACGTGGTTACACTGACAGATATTTCGGAGTTAGAGGAATACCGCCTCAAACTGGAAGAAAGCCGGGACAATCTTGTCCACCAGTTGTATACGGACTCTTTAACGGGACTGCCCAACCGGCTTGCTTTACTGAGAGATCTCGAAAATATGGAGCGTTCGGCTCTGGCTATTCTCAATATAGATTCGTTTCAGGAGATTAACGACTTTTTTGGAACAAAAATAGGCGATAAGTTATTGCGTGATTTAGGCGAACGCGTGGGTCAGCATTTGGCAAAGGTTCCCGGGGCAAAACTCTATAAGCTGTCATCCGATGAATACGCGGTTCACTTTTCAGAAATAAAAGAACTGAATGGACTTAACGGTGCTTTGGTTGCTGTCTCGGAATTCATGAACGAGCAGGTTTACAATGCAGCCGGGAACGAAATCAGAATGAACTTGAGTGCGGGTGCTTCTCTGGAGAATAACGCACATGAATTGTTTACCCGTGCAGACATTGCGTTAAAACTCGCGAGAGAATACAACAGCAGTTTCCGCGTTTACGATGAAAGCCAAAAGTCAATCGAAAGATACCATCAGAATATTGAGCTTACGCACCAGTTGAAAAAGGCCATTGAGGAAAACAGAATCATTTTGTATTTTCAGCCGATTGTCTCTCTCGACAATCCAGATGCCATTAAGCACGAAGTTCTCGTAAGATTAGTCGCAGAAAATGGCGATGTTATTGGGCCGAATGAATTCCTGGAAGTGGCCAAACGAATTCATATTTATGATCGCATTACGGAAATAGTGCTTACGGCGAGTATCAAATATTTTAGCAACCAACCTGGATCTTTCACCATCAATATTTCTGGTGAAGATATTTTTAACCACCGCGTGCGCGATATGATTATTCAGAAAGTGCGCGACAGTGGCATTGCAGACAAAATTATTTTTGAACTCACCGAATCAGAAGAAATAAAAAAGTACGAAGAGGTAAACGAATTTATTCGCACGGTGAAGGCGTTTGGAGCACGCATTGCCATAGACGATTTTGGCAGCGGGTATTCCAACTTTCAGCACATTCTGAACCTGCGGGCAGACTTTCTAAAAATTGACGGTTCGCTCATCCAAGGCATCCTGAAAGATAAGACCTCTCTTGCTCTCGTAGAAACCATTGTTGCCTTTGCGAAAAAGGCCGGCATTGCAACGGTTGCCGAATATATCGATTCGCAGGAGCTGTTCAATAAAGCTAAAGAGCTTGAAATTAATTTTGTGCAGGGATTTTTTATTTCGCGCCCCTCGCCTTCTACTGTAAAATAATATCAGGTATCCTCTGATAAAGTATGCCTTCGGCTCTCTTCGCGTTCAGAGGTTACTTTAGGAAATGGATTCGTCCAGAGATCGTGCTGCGAACAGCGGGCAAATGCTTTAAGACCGGTGTTGGAAAGATCAGTCGTAAAGAAAACGCGGACAATGTTTTGAAGCCGTTCATGGGATAGCTTTTGTGATGCAATTTCTCGGTTTTGGGAATCGAGAATACCGACGGGAAGATGACTTTCTGTCAGCTGGCTCCACTCGGCAGGGTTTTCCCGCGTGTATTCCTTTTGCGGAACGAGCGGTTCCCTGCTTTTATTTTCAGTGCCACAAGCAACGGCCACAAGCGAAAAAAGAAAGATATAACGCAGTTGCTTGTCGACACGCAGTGGACGAAGTAGACATAGTTTTCGCCCCAGGGTTGCCTGTGCCCGTAGGGTAAATGCATAGCAAGCCGCAGGCAAAAAGTCCCCCCGTGGACTTTTTTGACCCCGATTCCATGGATGGCGTATCAGCCAAGAAAGTTATTGACCCCGTTCGGTGCGTACCGCGTTTGAAGAAATGAGCACAACTCCTCCTTGTCCGGAATGCGGATGCGTAAGCACGTATTCCGACGGTACATCCATTGTCTGCCCAACCTGTGGCCATGAATTTTCCAAAAGCAGTCCTGCGAAAGAGCCTGAATCGCAGCGGATCATAAAAGACGCCAACGGCAATGTCTTGCAGGATGGCGATACCATCACTGTCATCAAAGATCTCAAAGTGAAGGGCAGTTCTCTCGTCGTTAAGGTGGGGACCAAAGTAAAAAATATACGGCTGGTGGATGGAGATCACGATATTGACTGCCGGATCGATGGAATCGGTGCCATGCAGTTAAAATCAGAGTTTGTCAAAAAAGCATAAACGGGAACAGAATTGACAATAGAACTCTTTCCCATGCAGTGTGCGAAGAGACTCAAAAAAATCGGAAAGTCCTTTATGGACGACGGGAGGAAAAATGGAAATTATTAAAGAACAGGGACTCAATACCTTCCGCCGCGCAAAGATTGCAATGATTGGAGCAGGGCAGATTGGTGGAAACCTGGCCCTTATGGCGGCTCAAAAAAATATGGGCGATATAGTCCTGTTTGATGTGGTAGATTCTCTGCCGCAGGGAAAGGCTCTCGATCTGTACGAATCGACAGCGGTCGAAGGGCTCAATTCCGTTATTACAGGAACAAACGATTACAAGGATATTTCCGGAGCGGATATTGTCATCATTACGGCAGGCATTGCCCGCAAGCCGGGAATGAGCAGAGATGATCTACTGAACACCAATGCCGACATCATGAAAACGGTGGCAGAAAACGTAAAAAAGTATGCCCCCGAAGCCTTTGTCATCGTGATATCCAATCCACTCGATGCCATGGTGTACCTTTTCCAGAAGGTTTCTGGATTCAAGCGTGAACGCGTAATTGGCATGGCAGGTGTTCTTGATGCGGCCCGCTTTCGCACCTTCATTTCCATGGAGACGGGCATATCCGTAGAGGATATCAATGCTTTCGTGCTTGGTGGCCACGGAGATACGATGGTTCCACTTTCGCGTTACAGCACTCTGGCGGGAATTCCACTCCCCGATTTTCCCGGAATGACTCCCGAGAAAATTGCAGCCATGGAAGAGAGAACGCGTAAGGGTGGCGGGGAAATTGTTGCCCTCCTCAAAACCGGATCCGCCTTTTACGCTCCGGCTGCGAGCGCCATAGCCATGGCAGAATCCATCATCCACGACAAAAAAAGAATCTTCCCGGCTGCGGCGCTCTGCAAAGGGGAATATGGCTTTAATGACCTATTTATTGGAGTGCCCGTTGTTTTAGGTGGACGCGGCGTAGAAAAAATTATTGAAATTAAACTAACCGAAAGTGAACAGGCTTCTTTGAAGCAATCCGCAAGTTCTGTGGAGGAACTCGTAGAAGTCCTCGGAAAAATGGGGTATGTATAACCAACGCTGAAAAGTCCATGCTGTTGGGTTCCTCAGCATGCAAGGGGATCTGTGAATAAAAGTCTTAAGGGAAAGTTTCTTCTGGCAAGTGGCGGCGTGGCCGATGACAATTTTTTTGAGACTGTTATCCTGATCATCGAACACGATGATAGCGGCGCTTTTGGGCTTATCGTAAACCAAGAAACAGATACCAATCTTGCCGATGTGTATCCCTTTTTCTCCGAGATGGACGGGAATCTGTTTTACGGAGGTCCCGTCCGCCAGGACAGCATGTTCATCCTGTACGACAATCCGGAACTTTCTGGCTTGGGACAGGAAGTGCTTCCCGGATTGTTCATGGGAAGTGACGAAAGTCTTTTTCAGGAAGTTTCCGAGAGTGGAGCTGATTTTCGTCTTATGGCGGGGTATGCCGGCTGGGGACCAAGCCAGCTTGACAGCGAGTTCACAGCGAATACCTGGCTCGTATCGACTGCCTCTCTCGATCTCGTTCTCGATGACCCACCAGAAGATCTCTACCGCAATCTTCTCGATCTCAAGGGAGGCATATTCTCGTACTATGCCGATTTTGTTTCGGACCCGCGATTAAACTAATGAAGGCTCTCATTGCCATTTCCGGCGGGGTCGATTCTGCTGTCAGTGCTGCCCTGCTGCTCGAAAAAGGTTACGAGGTAGAAGCCGTCCACATGAAGCTTTCTGCCAGTTCTTCTGAGCTGGCAGATGCAGAGCGTGTCGCAAAAGCACTCGCCATTCCTCTGCGCATCCTGGATTTTTCTGCTTTTTTTGAATCTCACATTATTCAGTATTTTCTGGCTTCTTACAGTTCCGGAGAAACCCCCAATCCATGCTTTTTATGCAACCGACTGGTAAAATTTGGAAAGCTTGCAGAGTATGCACAGGAAGAAGGTTTTCAGAAAATAGCCACTGGTCACTATGCGGGTACAGCGCTGCATTCTAATGGTCGCTACTCGATTGTGCAGGCGGTAGATACAAAAAAAGATCAGTCGTATTATATGGGGGCGGTTCAGGAAGCAACTATCCGCTTTCTGGAATTTCCACTAACTAATGTTACAAAGGAAGAAACCCGGAAAATTGCGGCCAATTTAAATCTGTCTGTTTCGCAAAAAAAAGATTCTCAGGAAATATGTTTTATAGAAAACGATTATAGAGATTTTCTTCAGCAAAGAAAGCTTCCTCTCCATCCCGGAAGGGTTCTTTTTTCTAATGGAGCAGTAGCTGGAAACCACCAGGGTCGCGAGATGTTTACCATTGGCCAGAGGCGCGGACTCGGCATAGGTGGTTTTCCGGAACCGATGTACGTTGCTGGCATAGACGCGCAGGGCGACATTCAAATTGCACCCGAACCAGATCTGTGGCATTCAACCGTGCGGCTTGGATCTCTTCATTTTCAGAAGCTGGATCCAAATAAAAGAGATATTGATTTTGCCTTTGTCAAGATTCGCTACAACGCGGCTCTGCAGCTCGCAACGGTGCAGTTTCATGGAGACGAGGTCATGCTTTCATCCGAAGGCTTCTGGGCACCAGCCCCGGGACAGGCAGCCGTTGCCTACGATGAAAGCGGAGCTATTCTTTTTTCTGGAATTATTCAGGGAATTAAGTAGTTCTATTTTGTTTTCTTTTTAACATCTAAAGAAAATATCTTGACGCGGTTCCCCCAAAGGCGGTTATCCGGTATGAAGGAAAAAACGTTTTCCATAACAACACCTATCTACTACGTCAATGCAAAACCACATCTTGGACACACGTACACAACCATAGTCTGCGATACACTCTCCAGATACCACCGCGTAAAAGGAGCAAAAGTTTTCTTCCTCACGGGTACAGATGAGCACGGAGACAAAATTGTTAAGGCGGCAGAGGCAGCAGGAAAAACCGCCCAGGAATACGCGGACGAAATATCAGGGTTGTTCCGATTTGCGTGGGAAGAACTGCATATCACCAACGACGATTTTATCCGCACCACGGAAGAGCGGCATAAGCGCGTAGTAGGGCAGGTGCTCACAAAACTCCACGAAAAAGGAGATATATACCTAAGTTCGTATACGGGAAAATACTGCTTTGGCTGTGAACGCTATCTCACAGATAAGGAACTCGACGAGCAAGGTCATTGCCCCGATCACAAAAAACCTCCCGAATTAATTGAAGAGAGCAATTATTTTTTCCGGATGCAGAAGTATCTTCCCGTATGGAAGGAAATGCTCGCAAAAAATCCTGAAATTATTTATCCCGAAAGATACTATAATGAAGTAATGGGAGTAATCGATGAACTCATAAAAGGGGGAGAGGATTTGTCTATATCGAGACCGCGCTCCCGGCTCACCTGGGGAATAGAACTTCCTTTCGATAAAGAATATGTCACGTATGTTTGGTTCGATGCACTTCTCAATTACGTGTCTGCCATGGGTTATCCCGATGGCCCGGTTTACGGCGAATTTTGGCCGGCCACGCACATGATCGCAAAGGATATTTTGAAACCGCACGCCGTGTACTGGCCAACCATGCTTCTGGCAGCGGAAATTCCTCTATACAGCAAGCTGCTGGTACATGGCTACTGGCTTGGCTGGGGCGATGTAAAAATGTCAAAATCTCTGGGCAATGCATTAGATCCGCACGACCTCAAAAAAAATCTTGGGGAGGATGCACTCCGATTCTTTTTGATGCGGGAGATGAGTTTTGGGCAGGACGCACGCTTCAGCGAGGATGTTCTCGCGCGAAGGCTGAACAGCGATCTCGCCAACGATCTCGGAAATCTTGTACAGAGAACGTTGTCCATGCTGAAGAAATATTTTGGCGGTACTTCAGGTGATATTCCGCTCCATGCCATCGAAACAGATCTAACTGTTTTAAGCCGCCAAAAGGGGAAAGAATTTCACGAGGCCATGGAACACTACCAGATCCATAAAGCGATAGAAGCGATTTTTGAAATTGTTCGTTTTCTGAACGGTGCCATTGAGACCCATAAGCCGTGGGCCATGGCAAAAACAAATTCAGATGAACTTGCTCCCTTTTTGCAATCTTTGCTCAAGGGTATTGTTTTTGCCCTTGAATATCTCCAGATTGTCCTCGTAAGCAAGGCTCCAGAACTGCTCGATGCGATAGACGCAAAAACAGAGGGAAGCTTTCCCGAGTCCGTGGCTGATATTGCAATACAGAAAAAAGAAATTACGAACTGGCCCATGCTTTTTGCCCGCATAGAAACAAGTGCGGAGGCATCAGTATGAACCGCCTCATTTTTATTATGCGCTGCCGCGACCAGGCGGGTATTGTCGCGCGCGTTACCCAGTACTTTTATTCCATTGGTGCCAATCTCGATACCATGGATCAGCATAACTCTGGCAAGGAGGGAGAATTTTTTTTGCGGGGCGAGTTTTCCTTTTCTGACGAAAAAACTGCCAGTGAGGTAGAGGCGGGGTTTAAACCGCTGGCAAAAACGCTTGCGGCCGATTACCATATCTATGACAAATCCGAAAAACTGCGCATGGGCGTTCTCGTTTCGCGAAACGATCATGTTTTATACGATATTTTATACCGTTGGAAAACGGGCGAGTGGCAGGTAGAAATCCCCTGGATTGCCGGGAACCATGAGGGCCTGCGCTATGTCGCCGATATGTATGGCATTCCCTTTCATTTTATTCCCGTAGACAAGCATGACCGTTCTGTTTCCGAGACAAAAATATTAGAGATCGCAAAGGACACAGATTTTCTGGTTCTAGCTCGTTATATGCAGATTCTCACCGCAGATTTTATAGGGAAGTTTAGTCGCGATATTATCAATATTCACCATTCCTTTTTGCCGTCTTTTAAGGGTGCTAATCCTTACCGCCAAGCCTATGAGCGCGGCGTTAAGGTGATTGGTGCCACTGCCCATTTTGTCAATGACGATTTAGACGAGGGCCCAATTATTGAGCAGATGGTCGAGAGAATTTCCCATCGCGATCTTGAAGAGGATCTCAAGCATAAGGGAAAAAATCTTGAGAAGCTTGCCATGGCTTCTGCCATTGAGGCGTACATTGAGCGTCGCATTTTGCGCTACGGCACTCGCACGATTGTCTTTTCGGATTAGGTATTCAATACAAACCAAGCTCGAGAATGAGAACGTTTACATTGCAAAACAGAATATCTTCCTGTAGCCGTTTTATTCCCGATGGAATGACGGCATAATATTGTTCCACTGATGGATAATAATTCCGGAACGAACGGAGGCCGCGCAGATCGCTGGAAAAAATTTGACCGCTGTAGCCTCTCTGGCGTAAACTTTTCCGTTTAGTTGCAGAATAAAGTCTACTTCTGCCCACCGCGATTTCATAAGAACGAATAGCCTACTTTGCTGTGAACGAAAAATAGAGCTGTAGCCTCTCTGGCCGAAAAATAATCCCTGCCGGCTAAAGGCTCCCTGCGCGAAGCGCCAACAATACATCAGGCGATCTGGAAAAATTAACTTTTTAGGATAGCCTTGTAGTACAAAAAAAGAATATACTTAAAAATTTTTTCAAAAATTTAAAGTATTAGAGGTTCCCTCAAGTAAAAGTAGCCATAAGATATTCGCGGTTAAGGCGCGCAATGTGGGCCACGCTGATTTCTTTGGGGCATTCTGCTTCGCAGGCTCCGGTATTGGTGCAGGGGCCAAAGCCTTCTTCGTCCATGGCTTTTACCATTTTGAGGGCGCGTTCGCGGCGCTCGGGATCGCCTTGCGGCAACAGCGCGAGATGCGAAATCTTGGCCGACACAAAGAGCATGGCCGACGCATTTTTACAGGCTGCCACGCAAGCTCCACAGCCAATGCAAGCCGCTGCGAGAAACGCTTCTTCTGCTTTTTCTTTGGGCACCAGAATAGCGTTGGCCTCGGGAGCAGAACCCGTGTCTACCGAAACGTATCCACCGGCCTGCAGAATTCTATCGAACGCAGAGCGGTCAACGGCGAGATCTTTAATGACGGGAAAGGCTCTGGCTCTCCACGGTTCCACGAGAATGACATCCCCGTCTTTGAAGTTTCTCATGTGCAGTTGGCAGGTTGCCACGGCTGTGTCTGGACCGTGCGGGCGCCCATTGATGACAATTCCGCAGGAGCCGCAGATTCCTTCGCGGCAGTCGTGCGTAAAGGCTACGGGATCCTCGCCTTTGTGGATGAGGTTTTCGTTGAGAACATCGAGCATTTCCAGAAAGGACATGTGTCCATTTACGTTGTCGACGGAATACTCCACAAAGCGCCCTTTGCTGGAATTATTTTTCTGGCGCCAGATTTTTAGGGTTATTTTCATAGTTGCCTCATTTATAGCTTCTCTGGGTTGGAGTCACTTTTTCAAAGGTGAGATGTTCTTTGTGGAGAACTGGCCCCTGCGGAGAATGTTCCCAGGCACTCACATACGTAAAATGTTCATCGTCGCGGCGGGCTTCTCCGTCTTCTGTCTGGAACTCTTCGCGGAAATGTCCGCCGCAGGATTCTTCGCGCAGCAATGCATCCTTTGCCATGAGTTCCCCGAGTTCCAGAAAGTCCCTTACGCGCATCGCTTTTTCGAGGGTCTCGTTATACTCCTCTGCTTTTCCGACAGTTTTTAGATTTGTCTCAAATTCTGCGCGCAGTTTTCGAATTTCTTCTATTGCATGGTTCAGGCCTTCTGCATTGCGCGACATTCCCACAGAATGCCACATGATTTCTCCAAGTTCTCTGTGGAACTGGTCAGGCGTTTTTTTTCCGTTTCTGCCGAGAAGATGATCTATAGTTTCCCGCATTTCGCTTTCTGCGGTTTCAAACTCGGGCCTGTCTGTGGTCAGGTCATCCCCTCTGTGTTCGCTCAGATAATCCCCAATGGTTACTGGCAGAATAAAATACCCATCTGCGAGGCCCTGCATGAGCGCAGAGGCTCCAAGGCGGTTTGCTCCGTGGTCCGAAAAGTTTGCCTCTCCAATTGCGTACAGGCCTGGAATTGTCGTCATGAGATTATAATCTATCCAGAGGCCGCCCATGGTATAGTGCACAGCCGGATAAATAGTCATGGGTCTCTGGTATGGATTGTGGCTCGTGATTTTTTCGTACATTTGGAACAGATTTCCATAGCGCGCTTCTATGGTTTCCTTGCCATGTCTTTCAATGGATTCTTTAAAATCGAGATAGACGCCTAAGCCCGTGGGAGCTACTCCAAAGCCTGCATCGCACCGTTCTTTTGCAGCCCGCGATGCCACATCGCGTGGAACCAGGTTTCCAAACGAAGGGTAGCGGCGTTCCAGATAATAGTCGCGTTCTTCTTCTGTAACATCCTGCGGATTGATTTGATGTTTGCGGAGTTTTTCTGCTGTTTCTTTTGTCTTTGGCACCCAGACTCTTCCGTCATTGCGCAGGGATTCACTCATGAGTGTGAGCTTGCTCTGGTAATCTCCCGATTGCGGAATGCAGGTGGGGTGAATTTGCGTAAACGCTGGGTTGGCAAAAAAGGCACCCTTGCGGTATGCTCTCCAGATAGCCGTTGCATTGGAAAGTTTAGCATTTGTGCTCAGATAATACACGTTTCCGTAACCCCCCGTTGCGAGCACCACTGCGTGCCCGCTAAATCGGCGAATTTCACCTGTTACGAGATCGCGGGCGATAACGCCCCTTGCCTGGCCATCTGCCACGACTACGTCGAGCATGTCGTGTCTCGTATATAATTTTACGTTCCCTGCATGGATTTGTCTGTTGAGCGCACCGTAAGAACCTAAGAGCAACTGCTGGCCCGTCTGACCCTTGGCATAAAATGTTCTGGCTACCTGCGCTCCTCCAAACGAGCGGTTGTCTAAATGTCCGCCATATTCGCGCGCAAACGGAACGCCCTGTGCCACAGCCTGGTCAATGATATGGGAGCTGACCTGCGCGAGGCGGTATACATTTGCTTCGCGGGCACGGTAGTCTCCTCCTTTAATAGTGTCGTAAAACAGGCGGAACACGGAGTCTCCGTCGTTATGATAGTTTTTGGCTGCATTGATTCCGCCCTGTGCTGCAATCGAGTGGGCTCTGCGCGGTGAATCGTGGTAGGTGAGCAGCGTGACCTGGTAGCCGAGTTCTCCGAGGGAGGCCGCAGCCGAAGCACCCGCTAATCCCGAACCAACCACGATAATCTGGTATTTTCGTTTATTGGCGGGAGAGACCAGATGCACGCGGAAAAGATAGTTGTTCCATTTGTGTTCGAGTTTTCCTTCTGGTATTTTTGCGTCTAACATGATTAATCCTTATTGAATAAAATGGAAATACACCGGCAGAACGGCAAAGGCCGCCGGGATGAGTACGGCAAAGGTAATGGCAAAAAAACGAATGAACGGAGTATATTTTTTATGCCGCAGGCCCAGCGTCTGGAAGGCACTTTCTACTCCGTGGATGAGATGTGCGCTCAGCGCTGCGAGTGCAGCCACGGTAAAAAGCCAGTGCCATCCGTTCCAGCCCGTCTTAAAGGCATCGCGCACCGCGCTGTACATGTCGTGGTTGCCCGCCATTCTAACGTCTATAAAGAACATTTTAATATGGAAGACTAAGAACAGGAGAATGATTGAACCCGTATAGATCATGATGAGGGATGTGGGGTTTGTCCCAAATTGTTTTCGCATTGCATACCCTTTGGGTCTTGCTTTTGCTTCTTGGTAACCGAGGTAGAACGCCTGCACAATATGGAGCGCAAAGAACAGCACGAGGAAGGCTTCCATGATGCGAAGCACGTGTACGCTAGACAGCACTTGTGCCACCTGGTTAAACAGTTCGCCGTTGCCATGCAGTATTGTCATGTTTGCGGAGAGGTGGAACACCAGAAAAAACATGAGAACAAATCCCGATAACGACATGAGAATTTTTTGTCCGATCGAGGAAACCAGAAACTGCAAAAACCATTTCATTGCTTACACTGCAATGTTTTCCCGCAATGGCAATACAAATTTTGAATGTAAATCCCTTGGCAGCCCTGCGCCAAATTGCTATCTCCGTGGAAAGCATTTAGACTGCACCCTAAAACAGGAATAGGAATTCAGTGCAAAAGGAAAGGTAGTTTATGATAAAAAGAACAGGTTAAAGCAAAAACTTTCGCGACGCAAAATGTAACG
>DYPL01000025.1:0-19444 GCA_020719945.1 Turneriella parva | reverse complement strand
GTCAGTCAGATTTCCAAAAGAGAAAATATTGCAAGCCAGACGCTGCGCAACTGGGTGGATGAAGTCTCGCGCGGAACGTATCATGCATCTTTTAAATTTGCAATGCCTGAACGGGCTGTTTTTCGCAGACCAGAAAATCCCGAAAGGGATTTTGGGCCTGGGAAGTTCAATGCTGAACAGGCATTGGAGTATCTCCATTTTGCTACGAAACTTGCGTTTTCTTCACAAAATGCCGGTGAATTTACCCGGAGCTTGTCGAGGGGCCATGGACCGGAAGTTAGCTCTGTTCGCGCAGCGGCGGAGCGAGCCGAAGGGAAACTTTTTCAGAGCTTACATAAGTGAAAAATATTCAGGGTTGCTGGAAATAGAGTGGCTCAAAAAAATTGACGCGTTGTGGCATTTTATTATACTGGTTGCATGGACATTGTCCGCTTCAACAGCTTTTCTCTCTTTCTTCTCTCTCTATAAACCTATAGCGGTTTTATTGTTCACCTGTGTTTAACTATTTCGCCGACTTTGCGTCGGAACCGCATTTGCGAGGAATGTATGAAAAAAGAATCGTTAAAAAAATACAGGGCGTATCGTCCGGTTGAATTTCCGGAGAGAATATGGCCCAATAAAAAAATTGAGAAGGCCCCGCGCTGGGCTTCTGTCGATTTGCGCGATGGCAACCAGGCTCTCGTGTATCCCATGAGTATTGCAGAAAAGGCAGAAATGTTTCAGTTGCTTTTAGACATAGGATTTCGCGAAATTGAAGTCGGTTTTCCGTCTGCGTCTGAGATTGAATTTAGTTTTCTCCGCTACCTTGTCGACAACCGCATGGTTCCCGATTCGGTTTCTATACAGGTTTTAACGCAGGCAAGGGAGCATCTTATTGACAAGACAATGGAATCTCTTCGCGGCGTAAAAAAATCCATTGTGCATTTGTACAATTCTACTTCTACGTTGCAGCGTGAGGTTGTGTTTCGCAAGAGTAAACAGGAAATTCTTGAGCTCTCCGTGCAGGGTGTCAAAATGATCAAAGAGAGAATGCAGAATACCGATTCTGAAATTATTCTCCAGTATTCTCCCGAGTCGTTTACTGGTACGGAGCTCGACTTCGCAGTCGACGTTTGCGAGGCCGTCATGAACGAGTGGGGGCGCTCGCCCGTGATTCTCAATCTCCCGGCCACAGTGGAAATGACGACGCCAAATCTCTATGCAGACCAGGTCGAATATTTTTCGCGCAACATTAAAAATCGTGGCGATGTCGTAATTTCTCTGCACACCCACAATGATCGCGGCACCGGCGTTGCGGCCACCGAGCTCGGGCTTTTAGCGGGAGCAGACAGAGTAGAGGGAACCCTTATGGGCAACGGCGAGAGAACCGGCAACGTCGATTTGCTCACCGTCGCGCTCAATATGGCCACCCAGGGAATTGACCCGGAATTAGACTTTTCTGATGTTAACCGAATTGTAGAGGTCTATGAAAGAACCACGCGCATGAAAGTTCATCCGCGCCACCCTTATGCAGGCGAGCTCGTCTTTACGGCGTTCTCTGGCTCGCACCAAGATGCTATCAACAAGGGCATTGCTGCCTATCGCGCCGGCGAGAGGCAATACTGGGAAGTTCCCTATCTGCCGATTGACCCCGAAGACATTGGCCGCACGTACGACAGCATTATCCGCATAAACAGCCAGTCTGGAAAAGGCGGCGTTGCGTATGTAATGGCAGAAGAGTATGGCTGCCTTCTACCCAAAACAATGCAGCCGGAATTTGCGGCGATAATACAAAAGCGGGCAGAGAGGCAGGGCGGGGAGGTAAAGCCATCGGATATTTGGGACGAATTCGAACAAGAGTATTTGAAACCAAAAATGCCATATCAACTTGTCTCTTTGCGGAGTGAGGACAATGATCTCACGGGCGAGCAGTCCCGCTGCGAACTCATTTTCCGGTACAACGAAGATCAGCTCACCCTCAAAGGGCAGGGCAATGGTCCCATCGATGCTGCCAAAAAGGCGCTCATGTCTGCCGGCCACGGAGAATTCCGAATCAAAAATTTTTCGGAGCATTCTATTGGCACGGGTTCGGACGCCAAAGCTGTGTCCTATATCCAGATTGAAGCCAACGGTGAAAACTGGTACGGCGTGGGCATAAGTCCCAACATTTCGCGGGCCGGAATTGAAGCGTTGTTTTGTGCCATGAACAGGGCCGCTGCGCGGAGCTGAAATTATTGCCAGAGGGCGAACCTGCTCTCTGGCGTGGTTGGGCAGCAGGGAGATCCACCACGGGATGGGGGGCATTTTTTTCGCTGCGAAAAATCCTTGACACGCGCAGCTTTGCGATATACTTTTATCGGCTATGAGAGCAAACCGTTTTCAAAAATCCTCTTTCCCTCTAATCCTTTTTCTTGTCGCGGGATTTTTTTTCTCGTGTTCTAAAAACGAGGATAACGCCAAAAAATTTTCATGTCCCCAGGGTGTCTCACCCTCTGCCAATTTTGATCTGAGCCCTGCTGCTCAAAGTGCCGTCTCCATTCACACAAATGGAAAATCTTCGAGCTGGCAGATTCAATTGAGCGGAACTCTGGTTACATCATATGCTGCCGATATTTACGATGTCGATTTATTTGATACGAGCGTTGAGCAGATTCAAGCTTTTCACACAGGTGGGAAAAAAGTCGTTTGCTATTTTTCTGCCGGCTCATCGGAAGACTGGCGCGAGGATTATTCGAACTTTAAAACAACCGATGTAGGAAAACCTCTGGGGGAATGGCCGGGCGAAAACTGGTTAGACATTCGCTCGCAGAATGTTTTCGACATCATGCTTGCGCGCCTAAATCTTGCGAAAACAAAAGGTTGCGACGGCGTGGACCCCGACAACGTCAATGGCTTTCAACAAGACTCTTGCTTTTCGCTAACGGAAAATGATCAGCTGGCTTTTAATAGAGCCATTGCCAATGCAGCGCGCGAGAGGGGGCTTGCCGTTGGATTAAAAAATGCACCGGAGCTCGTTGACGATCTCGTTACGTATTACGATTTTTCTGTGATTGAGCAGTGCCACTATTATAACGAGTGCGCCTACTTTAAACCCTTTACCGATGCCAATAAACCTGCTCTTGAAATTGAATATGATGAGGCCTACTATAATAGCGCAACCTTCAACAATTTTTGCACAGATATTTCGGCCTATTCGCTCTATGGGTTGTTTATGCCTTTGATGCTGGATGGTTCTTTTCGTACCGCCTGCCCCTGAATATCTGCAGTTAGACGAAAAAGTTTTCTGGAAAATATTTTCGCAATCGCGTCCAAAGCATTTGAGAGCAGGGATTTCGTATTGCCATTAAAATATGGATAGCGAAACTCTTGACAGTGCGGTGCATTCTATCGCCATTTCCGGTATGGTAGAAGAGCCAAACGATATATTGCAGCAGCTTCAGAAAAAACAGTTATCTTTTCGGGATCTGTTTCCTGAAGAATTTATCCGCAGCCATACGAGCAGAAAGGATCTCGCCGATTTTTTAACAGGCAGTGGTTTTGTTCTTAGGACACAGGAAGATCTAACCCGCATATCTACAGAGGATTGGGACAAATACATTCGCACGGTTTCTTCTTACGAATCGTTTGAAGCTTTTAAGAAAGCAGCTGTGGAGTATTATATTGAGCGAATGGCTCGGTAAGGTGGTGTCAATTCTTTGTTGAGCAATTGCACTTACTTCAGGGAAGCGGAATTCCCGCAATGGCCATCGCCTTTTTAATATCTTCCCAGACGTCGCGTTTGAGAGGGGATTTGTCTCCACCATTGCGCAAAACATAACTTGGATGATACGTGGGAATAACAGGAATAGCACGGTATTCTCCCTGCCTTCCGCGAATTTTTGTGATGCCTTCTTCCGTGCGCAAAATAAATTTGGTAGAGGGGCCTCCCAGAGTTGCAATTACTTTCGGCTTAATGATATCAATCTGTGCCTCCAGAAAATGAGAACAGGCGGCGACCTCTTCCTTATCGGGTGCTCTGTCTTTTTCCATCTTCATGTCTACAGTAGGCCTGCACTTGACAATGTTGGCAATATAGACTTCGGACCTCGGAATTCCAATTCCGTTTTCAATGATGCGCGTGAGCAGTTCGCCGGCTCTCCCAATAAAGGGACGGCCCGTGTCGTCTTCTTGTCTGCCCGGTCCTTCTCCAATAAAGAAAATTTTTGCTTCCGGGTTTCCTTCTCCAAACACCACTTTGTTTCGGGTCGTTGCAAGTTTGCAGGCCTGGCAGGCAGAGGCTTCTTGTCTAAGATTATCAAGTTCTGTTTGTTTGGTCATGGTACAGGCATTGAAACTTTAGTGGTTGTAAAACGAATATCGATAAACTCAGAGGCGTCTGGTTTTTGTATGACTATGCGGGCCGGGAAATAGCGATCGTTTTTGCCAGCATTGCCGGAAAAACTGAATACGGTTATGTCTCCGGTTGTTTCATCGCGGTATTGAATTTTTTCGACAATGCCGTTTTTTACAGTTGCAATGGCAGCAAACCACGCAGACTTATAGCGAAACGAGCCGCTGTTTTCCCCTTCGCTGCGAAACTCTGTGGCAGTGAGAAAAAATTCTTCCGGTGGGTACCCCTGCAGCATCGGTAAAAAAAACATAAAGGGAAAATTTTTCCCGAGCACCTGAACCCAGCGGTAGTCGTTGAGCGGAATGATTTCTGTTTTGTCCTGCAAAAAATCTTTCTGCGTTACTTCTGTTCCCGTAACCGTGAGCGAAAAGAAGGGAGACAAAAAGATGAGATCTTTCAACAGAACATAAAATTTTTCAGGAGTCGATGTAAGATTTCCGGTGTAGGCCAGCTCTCCCCCTGCCACTTTGCCTTTCAGTGAAAAAGTGGCAGAAAGGGACTGGTAGGGGCGGTAGTTCTCGCGCAGCGAATTCAAAACCAGAGTGTTTTCGGCAGAAGTGACAACAGACTCTTTGGGAGCGCGCGCGGACTCTTTGCCGGTTGCACAGGAGGCGAGATGAGTGGCGAGCAGAAACGTCAACACGCGGGTAAGACTCCAGTTGAAAAAAGATACGGGCTTGTTGGGTTTCATTATTTAATTTTATCCAGTGATTCGTGATGTCTTTTTTTAAGATATTCCAAGTCAATTTTTTCGGAGGCTGTGGCAATTTCTTCTACCGCTTTGCCGTAAAAAAAACTCGCCTGTTCATAGAGGGACAGCGCAAAATAGGTTTCGGCAAGGTGGTAAAAAATCACGGCATCGGGATTTTTTTCTCTGTCGGCCTTGTCATGGGCGCCCACGAGCTGCCTAAGAGCCAGTTCGTATTTTCCCATTTTATACAGGATCCATCCAAAAGAATCGAGATAGGCCGCATTGTCGGGATCGTCTTCGAGAGCGCGAAGTAGAAGATCGTAAGCCGTCTTTAATTTGGTGTCGTTAAGAGAATACATATACCCCAGATAATTGAGATAGGTGGGGTTGTAAGGCTCAAGCTCCAGAGCCTTCAAAAAGCGAGGCTCTGCTTCTGCAAAACTGCTGATTTTTTCTTCGGCAAGGCCGAGATAAAAATAGTAATTTGCAGGAGCAATAGAATTTTCCGAATGCATTTCCGCGAGGCGAACGGCATGGGTCAGTTTTTCCAAAGAGCTTTCTGGATTGGTTTCCATTTCGACAATCCCGCTAATAAAAAGAGCAGTGGAGTCTTCTGGAGCCAGTTTTCGAGCTTTGGATAATAGGGCCAGACTTCTGCTGTCATTGGCTGCGTTTATTCTGTGCAATAGCCATGCTTCGGATGTTAGCGACCTGTATTGCTTTTCGCGAAGAGAATCCTGCTTACTGTTAACGAGTTCTCCGCTTTTTTCGCTAAGTCCTTCGGCATCCACCAAGGGGAGAATATGCTTTCGGGCATTGCGGTAATACACCAGAGCGGCATGATTTTTTTCGAGATTTTCGGACAATCCGGCGAAAGAGAGCGAGAACTCCGTCTGGTCCAGCATGTATTGAACCTGGTCTGGATCAAGAGAGGATGTTTCCTGCGTTGCTGGCTGGTTGAGTTCGTGGTTTTCGCGATCAAGTTCCCGTAGCACTTTGTGGGCAAATTCATGGGCCAATTCATTGGCAGAAATGCGCTGAGATAAAAGCATTACGGTAAAGGCTTCGTTCCGGGCGTTACGTCGCTCTCCGCCGTTCGCATAAATGCGGTACATCCCAATATGAGCAGACAGGCGGCTGTTATTGGCGCGCAGGATGGTTCCAAACGCCTCAGATGCTTCCTGGCTGTTTCCAGAATGGAAGAAAATAAACGCATTCATAAGCTGGTTGGGCTCTTTTAACAAAGTCGCAGCCTTGCCAGCTGCATGGGCATAGCCGGGGCGATCGACAATGAACAGGGACTCTGCAATAGATTCCCAGGCAGGCGCATAATCACTTTTTTGTGACAACAGTTTTTCGAGGGTGTCAATGGATTTGGAAAACTGGCCAGTCACTTTGTAGAGCTCTCCGAGGATCAAAAGGTTCTGGAGATTCGATGGAGTGAGCTCCAGCAGTTTAGCATAATAATTGACAGCAGCTGGATAATCTTCCTGATGATAATAGTAATTTCCTAAAAAAGTATAGGCGCGCTCCAGATAGACGGGGCTGGCACTGCCGCGAAGAGTTGCGATCAAAAGGCGCTTGTACCAGCCAGAGGCCTTGCGATAATCCTTGTCGTGAACGGCAATAAAGGCGAGCATGGCCAGAGTCTGCTCGTTCAGGGGCTCGTAGTCGAGAACCGCAAGCAGTTCGCGCTCGGCTTTGGAGAGAGCCCCACTGCGGCCATAAATATCGGCGAGCAAAAGCCGGTTATCGAGAGAATCCGGTTTCGCGGCAATGGCGCGCTGCAAATATGTTTCTGCCTGGGGCAGGGCATTGTTTTCCAGAGCAATCAGCGCGAGATAGCGGAGCGCCACATGGTTTTCGCCCTCGGTTTCGAGATATTTATTAAACAGGGCCTCTGCTTTCGGATAGTCTTTGGAATAAAAAGCAGAAATTCCCTGGTTAAAATACAGCCCGCCTTCGGATGCAAACAAAGATGAGGCGAGGAGAATCAAAGCAATGGATTTCTTCATTATAAAGTATGACGTTTAACTTTCGGTTTGGGCGGCAAGTAGTTTTCTTCCGTGTCTGTATGCAAGCTCTATTAATCCAAAATTTTGAAAAAATTTTAAAATCACATAGGCCTTCGCGGCACCGGGCCCTCCGCGGCAAATGGCTGCTCGCGATGCAAGGCTAATGCCCCGATCGGCTATCAACGGACCGAAAGTATCCTCTCTTAATAGCGCAGCGGCGAAGCAACGCGAATCCTCGTAAGCATTGGGAATGTTTACAATTTCATTGGTCTGTGCGACGTATCCTACAATGCCCTGTCCTTATTTCATACATTGGTATGAAATGGATAGACAAAAAGAGCGCGCAGGTTTTGCGCGCTCCCATTGGGACAGGATCCGGCGAGATCAGTCCGTGATGGCGATGATTTCGTCGCGGTTGACTTCTTCGAGTATTTTTTCGTACTCGGGGGAGTCTTTCTGGTACTTCAGCTCAGTCGCTTTGAGCAGGTGCTTGTTCTTCTGCTTTTTGTAGAAGAGAAGCTCCGACTCTGTGCCACGGCCTGTCTTGAGAAGGACTGCTTCTTTGAAACCATAGGCCGATGCCAGAAAACGGTGCGGCGAAACTTCCTGGTCATACTTTTGATCCAGAGCAATGTAGCGCTCTAACAGATCAACAGTTTGTGGAATATTTTCGAGGTCGTACTGCTGAATAATCCAGTCGCGGTATACATCGGCAGTAAGCTTTTTGTATTCTTCGGACTCGCGGATTTTGCGGTTCTGGATTTCATCGAGGTGGTTAATGGCGCGCGTAAAGTACGTAACGGAGCTCAGTTTTGCCTTGCGCTTTTTCATGCCAATAATGCGCTCTTCGCGGTTTTTACGATCGATTGTCTGCCAGTACCACTTTTCGTTGAGGTGCTTGCTTTCTGCAGATTCTTCGCGGAAACGCTGAACATCTTCACGCATTTTCTGGATAATAGAACGGCCAGTCTGATAGTTCGTAAGAGCCAGTCGGAGTTTGTTCTGCGCGAACGCATCGCTCAGTTTAATGAGTTCGTCAAAGGAGGCAATATACGGACGGTAATCCGGATTGTGCCACTTGGCCTCTGCTTCTTCTGCAAGCTTTTCTGCTTCTTCTTCGGAGGTTGCTCCCGTGGTTGTGGTCGTTGCCTGTGCAAAAACCAGGGTTGCGGAGAGCATGAGTAATGCTGTCAATGCAATGTTCTTTTTCATAGCCATCATCCTTGTGTTCAAATGTTCCCGCTTGTAGCGGTTCTCAGTGTACCTTATCGGCCATAAATTGCCAGTATCTTAACTTTGGCCTTAAAAAAAATCCATCTGATGATGTCATCATTTGGCATCTGCCGTCACTTTGTCAATGAATCCAATTATATTAAAGGGAAAATAATGAAATCAACCGATACTGCCATATGCAGTTAAAACTGAACGGACAGGAAGTAGACTACGAGCTCGAGGCTCCCCTGGGAATCAGCGAATTTATAAGCCAAGTACAGGATAATCTCTCCGAAGAAAATCTATACATTCTCGATTACGCTTTCCAGAAAAAAAAAGGGGTTGAATCTCCTAAAACAACAGACGATATAGAAATGCTCGATATTATTGCCGGGAACAGAGAACATCTTCTAATGTCTACTTTAGAAAGTCTCGACAGTTATCTGGATAGGGCAGGAACCTTTCTTGTGAGCAAACTCGATGGCAGCGAGCTTTCGGGAGAAGAATCCGACCAGTATAATGAAGGCGTACAGTTTATTCGCGAGGTCGTTGAGTCAGTCAATCCCGATCCAGACGAAAGGCCAGAAAGGCTCGATCAGGCTCTCATCACGTTATCTCAGTCTCCACAACAGGAGGCCCGCATCAATGCTCTTGCCGTGGTCAAAAACCAGGTCGCCATCTGGAAAAAGCTTCTTTCTGTTCAGATGCTTGGCAAAGAAGAGCAGGCCAGGCAGAAGCGGGAATTTCTCGATGCCATTGATGAAAAGAGCGGCCTTCTTGAAAGATCCGCCATGTTGCTCACACAGGGGAAGGAGGCCGAGGCGCTTGCCACAGTCTCTGATTTCATGGATTATCTTACGCAAGGGATTGCTCTTTTTAACCATGAGCACGGCAAGGAGCAAACAATCCAGACTCTCGTTCGTTTTCTGGAAGATTTAACTCGGGCTCTCGATCGCCGCGATCTTGTGACAGCTGCGGACATTCTTGATTTTGATCTGCGCGATGCGCTCGCGTCGCTGCGGGATTAACGAAAAATGCTTTTCATAATAATGTCTTTGAGCTGCTAATCAGCAATGATTTGTCTTGGTTTTCTTAGCAGGTTTACAGGGACACTTTCCAGTATGTATTAACCATCAAAACAGATTGACAAACTTATGAGAAATGCCAGACTGTACATCTTATGATTACAGGATATTGGCCCTATCTGATACATTTTGGAATCGCGGCCGCCTTTGTGGCGTTTTTGCTGTTCCTCACGACTAAAATCAAACCTGCAAATTCTGACAAAGCAGAAAAATATCCGGATACGTTTGAATGCGGTGTGCCGAGAAAAGGCGACGCGCGCGGAATGTTCAACGTCCGTTTCTATATAGTCGCGGTAATGTTCATCATCTTTGATGTAGAAGCCGTATTTCTGTTTCCATGGGCCGTGTCTTTTCTTGATTACAAGGCTACCGGTCTTGGATTGTTCATTCTGGCAGAAATGACCGTGTTTCTGATTATCCTGTTTATAGGCTATTTTTATATGATCCGCAAGGGTGCCCTGCAATGGGAAGACCCAGAATAGAACTAAGGAGAATCCATGTTTAAGCAAAGACCCGATCTCAATTCATCCCATGTTAAGGCAGAGGCAGGACCCCGCAAAGAAATGTACGACCAGGCTTTTATGGTTGCCACACTCGAAGATTTTCTCCACTGGGGCCAGTCTTACAGCCTCTGGACGTATCCATTTGCAACCGCCTGTTGTGGTATTGAATACATGGCTGCTGCGGCGTCGGATTACGACATTGCCCGTTTTGGAGCAGAACGTCCGTCCTTTTCTCCTCGCCAGGCTGATCTCATCATGGTGCTCGGCACTATTACCTATAAAATGGCTCCCGTTCTCCGCCATGTGTACAAGCAGCTGGCAGAGCCCCGCTATGTCATTTCTGTGGGGGCCTGTGCCTCTTCCGGTGGAATGTTTCACAGCTATTCTGTATTACAGGGCGTAGACAGAATTATTCCCGTAGATGCCTATGTACCTGGTTGTCCACCGCGTCCGGAGGGAATGCTGCAGGCGCTCCAAATGGTTCGCGAAAAAGTAAAAAAGCAGTCCTTTGAAGAGCGCCGCGCAGAAGTAAAACAGAAAATTATCGAGATGAACAAGAAAAATAAAGCTCTCGTTGTCGAATAATGATAGCATCCATTCTTTCCGGAGGGATTGCTCCGGCGTGGTTATGGGAAGGATTCTTTGGCGTTATTATTTTGTTGCTCGTGGCAGATCTCCTGTTGTTTCACAAAGAGGCCCACGAAGTAAAAACCAAAGAGGCTATTCTCTTTACATCTTTCTGGATTTCGCTGGCACTCGGCTTTAATCTGTGGTTTGGGTTCACGTTTGGCTACAAGGCAGGAATGGAGTTTTTGACAGGCTACTTAATCGAAAAAAGTCTGAGTCTGGACAATATTTTTGTCATGTATCTCGTTTTCTCGTCCCTCAAGATTCCTGCGTCGCACCAGCACAGGGTTCTTTTCTGGGGTATTTTTGGGGCCATTATTCTTCGCGGAATTATGATTCTTGCGGGAGCATCGCTGGTTACGCATTTCCACTGGGTTCTTTACATCTTTGGGGCCATTCTGTTGTACTCTGCGTGGAAATTTATCCAGGAAGAAGTAGAAGAGATAGATGCCCAGCACCACTGGGCCGTTAAAGTCCTTTCCCGTTTTATCCGCGTGTCTCCCAGAATTCACGGGCAGCACTTTTTTGTGAAAGAAAACGGTCATCTCATGGCCACGCCTTTACTCGTGGGGCTCGTTCTTGTAGAAGTCAGCGACATCATTTTCGCGGTAGATTCCATACCGGCCGTATTTGCCATCACTACGGATCCGTTCATAGCCTTTGCTTCGAACATTATGGCCATTCTGGGGCTGCGCGCGCTGTATTTTGTGATAGCCGTTTGGATAAAAAGTCTGCGCTACCTGAAGCCAGGTCTCGCGGTTCTGTTAGGATTCGTTGGTCTGAAAATGATTGTCGAGGATATTTTTCATATTCCCATCTGGGTTTCTCTGCTCGTCATTGTTGCCATTCTCACCACAGCTACGGCTGGTTCCTGGTATGCCAATAAAATGGATGAATTAAAGAAGGGCAGGGGAAAGCAAAAGTAGTTTGGCAAAGGCAAGCTACTTGATGTCAGCTAAGCAATTTCGTCCACTGCCCTTCATTTTGCACCTCGGCAAGCTCGGTGTAAACAAAGCATCGACGCAGTCACCCTTCGACGCAGCTCAGCGTAAACTGGTCTGCGACGGATTCACTCGATGTGAACTAAATAAAGTTTTTGTATCAATATCTTTAGGGAACCTCTATTTATACAAAATTTTGAAAAATTTTAAAATATCCTTTTTGTGTAATCCACAAGGCAAGCCTTAAAAGTTAATATTTAGAGTTTGCCTTTAGTAGGTGTGCTCCAAGGGGGGCGCGGGGGGAACGACCGCACACAAACAAGGAAAATTTCACAAATTAAATTACATCGCAATTTAATAAGAACAATACGCCCACCGCAGGTGAAAGGACAAAGAACGAGAAGCCACTCTGGCAAAAAGGTACAAGCGTTTAACGAAAAAACTCAATCCCCACACCACCAATCGTTCCCGAACACAGACGCCACGCAAATAATCCGCTCGTTAGATTGCTTACAAAACAGACAAGGCGTATGCAGTCTGCATAAATAGTACGCATTAATGGCTTATTAGCCATTAGAATCTGTAAAAAGCCTGACAAAGAAATGACGAATTATAAACAAAGTAAGCATATTAAAATTATGTTTTTTTATGCATATAACATTTTTTTCTTTACAGCTCCGGTCGTTGTAGTAAGGTCAGCGATCCAAAAATTCAGGAGGATTAAATGGCAAGAGTCGTAGTAATGGGTGCCGGTATTTCCGGACACACCGCAGCAACCCGCCTTAGAAGCTTTTTACCCAAAAAGCACGAGGTGGTAGTCGTTTCACCCAATGCCCAGTGGAACTGGGTTCCGTCCAATGTCTGGGTAGGCGTTGGTACATTAAAGGTTAAAGATGTACTGTTTGACCTCGCTCCCGTTTACAAAAAAGCCGGGATCGTATTCAGGCAGGCAAAAGCAATCAGCATTCACCCAGAGGGAGACAAAGACTCCTCTTCACCGTATATCACCGTTGAATACACTGAACCAGGAAAAGTAGGGCATTCTGAGAAAGTCACTTATGACTATCTAATTAACTCCACAGGTCCAAAACTCAACTTTGCAGCTACTCCGGGTCTTGGTCCAGAAGGCCACAGCCACTCAATTTGCACGGCAGATCACGCTTTGCATGCCAGCAAAGATTTTCTGGCTGCGATCGAGAAAATGAAGAAAGGCCAAAAGCAGACATTCCTGATCGGCGTAGGTCATGGTATGGCTACCTGCCAAGGTGCCGCGTTTGAGTACATCTTCAACGTAGAATTTGAAATTCGCCGCAGAGGCCTGCGCGATCTCGCCAATATCGTGTTCATTACTAACGAACACGAAGTAGGCGACTTTGGAATGGGTGGTGTGCACCTGCTCCGTGGTGGATACTATACGCACAGCAAAATTTTTGCTGAGTCTTTCTACACAGAAAAAGGGATCAAAATGATTACTCGTGCCCACGTAACGAAAGTGGAGGCAGGCGTAGCTCATTTTGTAAACCTCGCTGACGAAGAGCACAAAATCGAATTTGACTTTGCAATGCTGATTCCTCCGTTTGCAGGTGTTGGCCTCACAGCTTTTGACAAGTCCGGAAAGGAAATCAAAGAAACTCTTTTTGCTCCAAACGGCCTTATGAAAGTAGATGCAGACTACACTCCTAAAGCGTATGAAGAGTGGAAAGCGGCAGACTGGCCAAAATTCTACCAGAACCCGGCATACAATAATATTTTTGTAACAGGTATTGCGTTTGCGCCTCCCCACTTTATTTCCAAGCCTATGAAGAACAGTGCAGGAACCATGATCAACCCGACTCCTCCCCGCACGGGAATGGTCTCTGGCATTATCGCTCTTGCGGTTGCCCAGACGGTTGCTTCTATCGTAAAACATGGTGGTGATCAGGCCAAGGCAACTTTTTTCAGTGCTTCCATGGCTGAAATCGGTGCTGCCTGCGTTGCTTCTGCCGGTAAGAATTTCTTGTCGGGTCGTGCTGCTGGTATCACTGTGTATCCGGTTGTTCCCGACTACGAAAAATTCCCGGTGTTTGGTCGCGATCCCAAATTCACCACCGGTGAAATAGGTCTGGGCGCCCACTGGATTAAGATTGTTATCCACCACATGTTTATCTGGAAAGCAAAAATGAAGCCCGGCTGGACGTTCCTGCCGGAATAAATACAAGGAGTGAATTATGGCAAGAGGAAAAAAACCCAATATAGCTGCTAAAGAAGACGAAATTTTTCCCTATACGCAGGCGTACTATACCGCCCTGCCAACCGGAGTCATTCAATGGATTCGCGGTTGTATTATATGGCAACTGTTTCGCTTTGTGGTTGTGAACTATCGCATGATAAGCATGATCCAAAAGTCTCACCCGCATGCGCATAAGCCGGGTCATCACTAAGAGGTTGCTCAAAATCAGCAACCTGTTTTAAAAGGGGGCTTAGGCCCCCTTTTTATGTTTCATACATTTTGTGTATTCTTTTTGTGGAGCCCTTAGTTTTGAGAGAAATCTCCAGTGCAATTTGCCCCTGGCAGGAATCGAACCTGCGCACCTGGCTCCGGAGGCCAGTGCTCTATCCACTGAGCTACAGGGGCTAATGAGAATTAACATTCAACAAACCTGTCTGTTGAAAAACAGCAGGTGAATGTAAGCAGAGAAAAGAGAGACAGAGCGTCAATGGGATTTCTGTTCGTTGGATGGAGCGGGATCAGGCTGTGCTGCTTTCTGGGTTTTTTCGAGTGCCTTTTTTTCGGCTTCCAGTTCTTTCATGTATTCTTCGTAACGCCCCGTCTCGCGCAAAATAAAGACGAGTTGTTGCTCTGATTCTTCTTTCGATAAAATCTGAACAATCTGGCGCGAAAAATCATTTCCCAAGTTTACCTTAAAGGGGCGTTTTAGCGTGCGTTTTTTTTCGTCTACCAGAATTTCAATTTCGGGTGTCATCCACGTTTTGCCGAAGGCAGTAAAGCGCGCCATCTCTCCAAAATTGGTTTTCATGAGTTGGTTTTTCTGGTAAAAAATTTCTCCTTTCGTTAAAAGCGGGCCCATCAATCGTATGAACCGTGAAAGAATTTCGTATTCGAAAGCCTGCGATGTCTCTTCTATGGATTTAGCCAGTGCCTGCGTCATACCGAGGCCCTTGTTTTTTTTGTATGGGCGGGGATGGGATACGGCTTCCAGAAAATCTGCAATGGCGACTATTTTAGGAAGTAGTGGCAATCGGATGTAGGGGAGTGTGGTCGGGTATCCGTTTTCATCGTAGCGCTCGTGGTGAAACAGAATTCCCTGCTTAACCTGATCCGAGACGGGGAGATCTTTCATGAGTTCGTAACCTTTGTGGGGATGCATGCGCATGGGCAGGGCTTCTTCGCGGGATAGCTCGTCGTTGCTCATCAGCAGTTCCCAGGCGCTTACGGTATGGCCTACGTCGTGCAGCAACCCGGACAGAGCACTGTCTACAATTTCCTGGTGCGGCAGGCGCTGCAAAATGCTGTATGCCATAATCATCAGAGCAACGTTTATATTGTGGTTAACGAACCAGTCGTCATCTTCCTGCGTGGTATCGAGAAGGTTAATATAAGAAAGGCGATTAAATTCTGTTTTAGAAAGAAGGTCTTCTATAAACTGTATGCAGAACGAAAGATGATCCCGGTTAACTATTTTATTTGCCCGAATATCGCGAAACATTTCCCGCGCATTGAGCTGCCCCCACTGGAGCACTTTGGGATCAAACAGGGGGTTGCGCGTCTGCGATTCAGAAAGCGGAATCTTAAAATAGAATACAGGAGCTTTTGCAGTTAAGGCGCTGATCATGGAGGCATCCAGTTTGGTCGCCTTTTTGGCAACAAGAATGCCCTCATCGTCCAAGAGATGATAGGCAAGCGTCATTCCTTCTTTCAGGTGCTCCACTTTGACTTCTTTTGTTTCGTGCGTGGTGCTAATATCCGCAGCAAATTCCATGGAAATACAATTTCTCTGTGCGCCTTATATTTTCAAGAACAATTTTTGCAGATCGCTTCTCCCGGCAACGACGCCGAAGCTGACCGTGTTGGATTTGTTGTAGGCAATAGGGTTGCCATGCAGATCAGAAAAACCCAGACCCGAATACAGGACGACAGCGTGGCCGCCGGCAATATCCCATTCATTTTTATTTTCGCGAGAGATTACGAGATTACATTGGCCTGCTGCAAGGCGTCCGAGTTTGTTTGCAATAGAGCCAACTCTGCGGACAGTGCCGCCGGGAAACCCGTTCTCAAAATCAGGAAAATGTCCTCTGCGCGTTTCCGAGCGGGATACGCAAATATCCACAGGCCCGGTTAGTTTATTTCCCGGCTGGTTTGTTTCCAGCGGGATACCGGACCCTGCCACAATATAAAAATTATCAAACGGTGAATGGACAATGCCGAGTGCGGGAATTCCATCGATGGCGAGAGCGAGAGAAACAGCAAACTCTCCATTGCCGTCTACAAATTCTTTGGTTCCGTCGATCGGGTCAAGAATCCAGACGCGACGGGCGTTCGCTCGGTCCGGAAAGCGATGTGTGAGCTCACTTTCTTCTTCTGTCAATACAGAGTCGGATGGAAAATGTTGGAGCAGGTAAGAGAGAATGATTTCATTTGCTGCAAAATCTGCTTCGGTAACAGGGGAACCGCCTTCTTTCTCTTGCACATGAAATTTTTGTGCATCGTGAATTTTCATGATTTCACCGCCCGCCTGCAGTACGGCCATGAGTCCAATTTCTTTCTCGAGGTGCAGATTCATGTGAGGGAGTTCTTCAGCTCAATGGCAAGTGCGGGATCGCCCATGATAAAGAGGTGAGCTCCCCGGATGCCAAGCCTGCGTATGTCCGCTATCATTGTCTTCATGTATTCAATCCCAACTTTTTCCATGGCCTCTTTGCCGCGCGGCTCGGCTTCGCGCAAGGCATTGAGAAGGCTGCCGGGAACTTTTATGCCGAATTTGTTTTTCATGCGTTCGAGCTGTTTTACAGAAACGGGGATTCTTAAGCCTGGTAAAACAGGAAACGAATGTCCAAATTTATTTACTATTTTAAGATAAAACTCTTCGAATATTTTTGCATCAAAGATCATTTGCGTAATGGAAAAGTGAGCTCCAGCTTCTATTTTTCTGGAAAGGTAATCCAGGGATGCTGTTCCCGGGTCCTCTGGATACGAGGCGACTCCAATGCAGAATTGGGTGGGCATACCCTTGCGATAGGGGCCTTCCGGATCAAAGTTTTTGCGAACGAGATATTCCCCGCGATTCATGGCGGCAATTTGTTCCACCAGCTCGTAAGCATACTGGTGTCCATTGGGGGCAGGCGTAAAGGTGGCATCGAACCCATCGGGTGAATCTCCTCGCAAAGCGAGAATATTGTGAATGCCAAAATAGTGGTGATCGATGAGCTGATTCTCGATATCTTCGCGACTGACGCCGCGCACGGTAAAATGAGCGATGGCGGTCAGATTTTCGTGGCTGGATGCATAATGGGCAATCGGTAGAGTGCCGCCCCGCAGCGAACCACCGGCACCGTGGGTTACGGAAATAAAATGAAATCCTGCATCTTTGAGGCGGGGAATATTTTCAAAAACTTCCGCAAAGTCGGTTCCATTGCGGGGAGGAATAATTTCGGCAGAAAAGCTGAAGTCGTTCTGGTGGAGAATTTCTAACACGGATTGTGGCACACAGCATTGCTTTTATCCTGCGACCACCTGTCAACGATTGTGCTTGTCTCTTGCATGTCAAACTCCAGAAAGGGATATGATAAAAACGGGGACTGTTCTCATTAGCGGGGGTTCGCAGGGCATTGGAGAATCCTTGGCGCGCCGGTTTGCTCTGGCCGGTTACAGAGTAGGGATCACGGGAAGAAACAAGACAAAAATGAATGCGTTGATGGAGTCGCTTCCCGGTCAGGGGCATTTTTACATCGAGGGCGACATGGCCAGCGATCCATTTTACGACACGCTGGAAAAAACACTGGAGGAAAAATGCCCGGATGGAATCGATATTCTCATCAATAATGCAGGAATAAATCATATTGGCAAAATCGAAGAGATCAAGGCGCAGTCGCTGCGCGAAGTTCTCGAAATTAATGTGGTCGCGGTTGCTCGCTTCACGCAGACTGCGCTTCCTTTCTTAAAAAAAGGACAACAAAAGAAAATTATTAATGTATCGAGTATAGTTGGCGTAATGGGAGTTCCGGGGCGCAGTGCGTATTCGGCCTCTAAATATGCGCTCGAGGGATTCTCTTCGGCCTGGGCCAACGAGCTGCACAGAGACGGAATTTTGGTTCAGGTGATTCGCCCTGCGGGAGTTTCTACCAGGTTTCACCATAATACGCAAACGGATGGGAGCACACCTAAATCGAGCGTTTCGGTGAAAACGCCAGAGCAGATAGCGGAAGAAATTTTTAGGCTCTCCCGCTCCCGCCGGTATTCGGTGGCTCCTGGTTTTAAGAATGCTTTTTACCAGTGGCTGGCCCGTTATGTTCCCGCTTTGCTCAATTCTGGTTTGCGCGCGCGGTTTAAAAAAGCGAGATAAAGCAATAGCTGAATTTCATTCATCTACGCGAGGAATCACTACAATATCCACGCGGCGGTTCAGGGCCCGGTTGGCAGCACTCGAGTTTGGCAGAACGGGCTGGTATTGTCCAGCGCCCACGGCCATAAAACGCGATGCATCGTGGCTGGTGTTTTTGAGCAGGCGCTCCAGTACTGCTAAAGCTCGCTCCGAAGAAAGCTGCCAGTTGTCGCGGAACATGGCATTGGAAATTGGAACGTCGTCGGTGTGGCCAATTACCTGTATATCGTTTTGCGGATACTGCGCCAGAATAGACGAAATGCGGTCTAAAACATCCTCTGTTTTTTTATCTTTAAGGGAAGCCGAGCCAGAGGCAAAGAGAATTTTATTGTCTACGTTAATGATGAGTTTGTTGCGAAATTTCTTGAGGCGTATTTCGCCAAGGCGGATTTCTTCGGAAAGTTTTTCTTCGAGATTTTTTGCCTGGTCCGAGAGCTGGTCCACTTTTTTCTGCTGCTCTGCTGTAATGGCGCGCAGCTGTTTTAACTCTTCCTCTGTTTTGGCTTTTTCATCCCTGCATTGAGAGAGTTCCGTGCGAAGCCTGTTCAGCTCGCTTTCCAGCCCCTGTTCAATTTTTGCGTGCTTCTGCTGGAGGCTGTTGATGGCTGCTTCGTGTTCGCGGCGCGTTTTTTCGAGTTCGTATCGCAGGGCAGAAATTTCTGCGAGGAGGGAGTCCTGTGCTTTTTTATGATTTTCCTCGAGAGTCTTGGTTTGCGTGTCGGATTCTTCGGACAGTATTTTGAATCTGTTTTCGTAGTCAGAAAGCCGCGACCGGCATAAGCGCTCATCTTCTTCTTTTTGTTTTTTTAGATTATATAGTTCTGTCGTGAGGCGTGCAATGCGCAGTTCGCGCTCAGATATTGATTCCGCATTTTTTTGATCGCTTTCATTTTTCAGAGACTGCAGTTCCCGGTGTTCTTTGTGCAGTGTTTCGAGATCGGCTTTGAGAGAGGCAATGCGGCTGTTCAGTTTCAGGCGCTCTTCTACGAAGCGCTGGTTCAAATGTTTGTTTTCTAACTCCAGAGCGTATTTTTCGTTGTACAGATCCCTGTACTCCGCGTGCGAATAGTACATTTCTGCATAAATAGAAACGCTGGCAAAGAAAACAATGGCCGCGATTCTTTTTCTCATGGTTGTACCTCTACCGCCTTCCAGGCTGCCGTATCGCCTTCGTAGCGTGCTTTTGCATTGGCGAGATCTTTTTCGCGCGCCGCCAGATACGATATATATTCTTTGAGTTTTATGGTTTCGCCCCGGGCGGCTGCTATTTCAGCCTTGCGCAGATCGAGACGCGCAATGGCTACCGCCATTTCGGCTTTGCGAAATTTCGTCTGGGAAACCGACATTTTAAATTTTGCCTGCGCTGCCGTTACCTCGGGAGTTTCTTTGCCGCGCGGAACGG
>DYPL01000024.1 GCA_020719945.1 Turneriella parva | reverse complement strand
GTATTATTCCTCCAGAGTGGCTGCAGATCTATTGTTCATTCCACTGCGGTGGGCGAGTGATTTTTGCCGTGTCTCGATACGCCGCTTCGCGGCTACTCGACAACCGGCAAAAATTGTATCGAGGCCACGCCCCTACTGTTCCACGCAGTAGAGCTTATTATCAGCATCGTTGCAAGTTACGTTAAAATCATATAATGCGCCGTTGTTGTCAGGTGCAGCATTATTACTTCCGTCTCTTCCGGCTGAACTACCAATATTTCCGTTAGTCCCAATGGTATTGTCAGTCCAATTGTCGCATATTAGTCCAGATTTCCATATGCCGTTAATACCCGTCCACACTTCTGAAGCTAAAACCTCAACGCTATTCGGCCATAAATTCGTATTGCCCCCAGCCCCAAACTCAAACACCCCGTTCCAGTTCGCCGTGAAAATGGGGGTCACGCCGTCAGAGCGGATGTATGTCACACCCGGCCGCAGCACCCAGTTGATGTTTTGTTGTATTCCGACACCGTTTGCATCCGGTGTCGCACAGTTCGCCGTGGTACACGCCCGGCGGCAGGGAGCACCACTGCACCCTGTGCCGTCGTCCACAATCATGGCTTTGTAGGTTGACCCAAAATTATTTTGGCACAATGCATCCGCCCCGAGAATACCCGTTGTATAGGAACCACCGTTCCATGCAGTTATCTTTCCATCCGTAGTTGATGTGCTCACGCTTATCCTCTTATTCGGCTGGTTGGTGAGAGCTTGGATTTCCGCCGGGGTCAGCACGCGGTTGTAGATGGAGACCTCGTCAACCTGGCCATCCCAGAATTGTTCCGGGCCGGGAAAAGCACCAATGAACAGGTTGCTGGCAGAAGTGTTCCAGGAGGTTTTTGAGACCGGGCCGGCGGGTGCCGCTCCGTTTATATAAAAAATGGCATCCGCCCCATCATACGTGCCGCAGTAGAAATTCCAGGTGCCCACATATTCCTGGGGAAAATCAACATCATCAGTCCAGCCCACGTAAAGGGTGTGGGAACCGTTATTGTTTGCAAGACCCTGTCCATTATGATCGCTATTAGCTCCATAGCCCACCATATACTGGGTTGAACCCGGTGATGCCGTGCTCCGCTTACCCCAGGCGCAGATGGTGCGGGCAGCCTTGCCGGTAGGAAGCAGGGAGCCGGACATCTCAAAATTCTGGGAGCTACTCGCCGCAAAACCATAGGCTGCGTTTGCCTGCCCAAAGCGGTCCTGTGTTAAGGATGGTGATCCGCTTGCCGTACCATGATTCCCCCAGCCGCTGGCATCCTTGGCATCGCCGTTCAGGTCATACCGCGCCACAAGCCCTGCCGGGATCTGGCTGGCAAGCTGGCGGATCTGGTCGCTGGTGAGGGCGTTGTTGTAGATGCGCACATCGTCGATGGTGCCGGGGAAATAATTGGTGCCTAAGACCCATTTCCCGATCTCAAACGAACCTGATTCCGTGGTAAGAACTAATGATTCTGCACTAAGTCCATCCAGCGATCCATTTGTAAAGAGAGTCGCCTGTGTTCCATTGTAAACCCCACAAATATGCGTCCAAGCGTTCAGGGGGATGATGGCTGTTCCTGTAACACTATTCGCATTTTCATAATGGAAATTCGCATGCCTTCCGCTATCAACAGCTAGACCTCGTGCATCATTACTATATAATCCAAATGATACTGCAGTCTGATGTAATGAGGTAGCATAGCTCTTCGGTTTGATCCAGGCGCAAACTGTGCTCGGCTCAGCATTTTTGGGCAGACCGAGGTCTGATGTGCTATCGAGATACTGGTTGCTGCCGTCATATTGAAACGCACCGTTCGCGTCTCCCTCTTTGCCGCTGGCTGTGGTCGCACTATTATTTGTCACCGCATGCACCAGTGAACCGGCATCGGTGAGGCTGGGATCTGTCCCCACTCCAATTCCATCGGCATCATCAAACCCATAGTGACTCAACAATCCCGTGGCTGCCGTGTTGTAGCTGCTGCCCACCATGGCAGTGCCGCCGGCATCCTGGGCCAGCTCGTTGATCTCGCCATCGTTGAGGGCACGGGAGTAGATGCGCACGTCCGCGATGGAGCCGTTGAAGAATACTTCACCTCCTCCGTTGAATGCTTTTCCACCAATAACATAGGATCCTGATCCAGTAGACCAATCCGATGGCGTTTTTCCCTTCCCAATAATTTTTCCGTTTACATAAATAGCAATCCATTGATCATTGGTGCCGTTATGAACAAAAGTGGCGCACACATGGCTCCAATGTATCGTTGAAAGAGTATAGGAAAACTCAACATCGGATGTCCAACCCCGCATTATAATTTTTTGTATCCCGGAATTATTTTTAATTCCAAGAAATCGCACTGTTTTTACATTTGAACCACCATAGGAAACTATGGGAGCTTGATCTCCGAAGTTAATTGGCAACAAAGTCGGTTTTACCCAGGCACACATGGTAGATGGACTTGTGCCCTGAGGCAACGTTGCTCCTGATCCAAAAATATAATCATCCACACCATCAAACGAATACGAGCCCGTCGCATCGCCGGTTGTCGCATAGCGGCCGCTGGTTGTGGATGGGGTTGCCCCATCCGGTACAGATGTTCCATCGCTACTATAATCCACCGCCGTCCCGTTCAGCGGCCAGTAGCCCACCAGTCCGGAGTCTGTGATTTTAGTGATATGGCCGCTTGTACGGTTCGAAACATACAGACTGCGACCGTCGGCTACAATCCGGACTGCATTATTGAACAGCGCATTCACTCCTGTTGCAGTTGTGCCATTTGTTCCATCGACACCCGAAGCACCTGCAATCGTGGAAACGGTATTGTTCTTCAGGTTAATGCGTCTTACAGTCTGGTTGTAATATTCCGAGACAAAAAGATTTGTTCCGTCTGTCGTTATACCGTAGGGACCATAGAATTTTGCGGCAGATAATCTACCATCTTGGAAACCGTATGCTCCCATTGTTTCAACAATGTTTCCCGTGCCAAGGTCAATCACCTTAATATTGTTCTCCCCAAAATTGGCAACGTACAGCTTATTGTTCAACAGAGTTAAATCCATGGGTTCCACAAAGGCAGAGGCTGGCTGGATTGTCGTCATTGTGCCGGTGGAAAGTTGGAATTTAACCACTCCCTTGTAATATCGGTTTGCGAGATAAAGCGCGTCCATTCCATCGTGTACAATCCCTTCCACGGCATCCATCGTATCGTCACTGGTATATAACGTGGTGATTTTGCAGCTGCTTGTTGACGGATCCGAAATTTTTCGTATCGCGCGGGGAGAGCTGTTTTCGGTAAAGTAGAGATTTGTTCCATCTGTGGTCAAAGAATAGGCTGTATGGATTTGATTCGTGACTCCAGAACACGCTCCGTCAGCTCTGGTGGAAGTATCATTCCCTGCTATGTGTGTTACATTGGAACCATCCCATTTTGAAATTCTATTATAAACATTAATGAAATACAAATTTCCATTGAGATAGGTCATTCCGGCAACGGCACCGGATATAACAACATCCGTCACCTTCCCCCGGTAGAGCATCATATTCAGCGGTGCCGCCGGAACCTGTTGGTAGCGGCCGCCCACCATGTATCCCAAACTGCAATTCATGTTCATCGTAACGACGCCATCCACCGTGCCAAACTGCTTCTCTTTAATAGCACAAACGCGACCCGGCGGCTGGCTGGTAATCTCCACGGAATAAGGTTCGTTTAAATCTAGGCGGTAATTAAAAGGACTGGTGCTCTGCGTTGCTATTGCCAGCGTTGCCCTTTGTGTAAGCGGGGTTCCCGTCTTTAGTGCAAGCTGTACTGTGTTGTTATTGGAATCTAACCGTGCAATTTTTACCGTGTAGCCCGCCTGTTTTTCCACCGTATTCGTTTCCGCATTGCCCGCCTTATCACGCGCTCGCACCACGTAGTAATATACGGTATTGGCATCTTTTCCCGTAAGCGTGCAAGACACCTCTTTGGTAATGTCATTGACAGAACAATTTTGTGCGGTCGTTGCATGTTCTGTGGAATAACTGGCCGCTCCCGCCGTAGCCACCGGAGACGATGTGGATTCATAGATATCGTAATACACCGGCGAAGCGTCCGTGGCCGCCGTCCATGTGAGGATAATATCCGTTCCAATAGGCGTGGCGGAGGCAATGCCGGCAAAGGCAGACGTGCCATCCTGGGCCTTGGGGACGGTAAAATCTACCATAACGCTGCGGGACAAAGTGCCCACATAATTCATTCCCGTTTCCGACTCTTTTACGCATACCAGAATGGTGTGCACGCCCTCCGTGGTGAAATCCGCAGAAGCTGTATCGGCGGTAAAGCTGTAGTTGTAATCTGTGTTCTTGGTCGTGCTCGTTGCACCCGACCACGATCCATCCCCCGATGCCGGGCAGGAAGGCACGTCGAGCAGAACCTTGTGATTCCCATTTAAGTTTGAACTAAAAGAAAACGAAGTGGTGACCCCCGCTTTCAGATACTGGTGGGATAAATTCGACGTGAGCGTGACCACGGGAACGCGGGTGTCGATAGTATAGGTATATTCATGAACGCTGGATTCCACATTCCCGGCTCTGTCCATCGCCCGGAATCTGAATACGGTTGTAGTGGGATCAACGGTCCATGGTGTACTCCATGCCGCCAAATACTGTGTTCCGTTAGTGATGGCTCCCAGCGAAAAGGTGGGGTCACTGGAGTTCTGGGTATACGCTATCATGGAGCAATTGGGATCCGTGCATTCTGTTTCCACGCTCTGTACGCTGGCGTAATTACCTGTTCCCGGAGAATTCAGAGTCAGCCGCGAGGTGGGCAGCGTATCGTCGCGGACAAGCGGGATGGCCGCATAGCCCTGCTTGTTCTCTGTAACATTTTCCACGCAGATATACAACGTACTGTTTCCTACAGGCAAAACCGAAGCTTTCAGATTGGTCGTTACACTAACAGCGGCTGCGAGATCCGCAGCAGAGAAATTGCTTCCATGCGTCGTCTCCGTTAAATTAGATGCTTCGCTGCTGCTAAACGAACACGCCGCATTTAAGTTCACCCAGTATCGCGTTACATTGGTGGCATTGTCGGGAACATAATCGTGGCTCCACGCAATATCTATGTCGTTATATTCGGTAGAAGTATTCACGTTCACCGTGAGGTAATTGCTCTCTATGGATGCAATGCCAATAGACACATCGGTGCTGCCGGTAAACTCAACGGGGTACAGGCCGGCAACCACCTGCAAAGATTTTTTAGAAACATCCGTGGCACTGGTCTCCAGTTTTATGGCGCCGTTTCTCACTTTCCCGGCGATGCGGTATCTGTACTGGATGGAGGAAAGCTTCTCTATGGAGGAAATGGACAACTGGGAATCCCCCGCCCCCCCGGTAAACCTGAACTGATCCGCATCATCTGCATTCAGCATTACCTCAGAATAAGTGATATCAATGGCATACAGCGTACTCACCGTGCTGCCGGGTGCACCGGGAGTAGTCAACGTGGAATCTGTATAGATGGCTACGGCGGTAATCTCCGGTGCGGTCACATCCGGCACATAGCAGTTGGAGGCGGGATTCAGGCAGTTGGCTTCTTTATTGTGCTGCCAGCGGCTGCACGCTGTATTGATTATTGCAATAGAAATAAATAATAATAGTGTTACTGTCTTTTTCACAAATATCCCCTTAGCGCGCACGAACATGACCGGCCTGTATTCCGCAAAACAGAGGCTGACATATACGTTCGCAGTCAGTCAATATCTGGAAAATTCAGGACAAATAGTCCAGCATTTTTTATTGATTGACTATTACAACTATATAAAGTGTCCTGTGGATTTTATAAAAGCACGCATCGCAGTATTGCTCCTTATAGTTGCGTCCAGTCTGAACGCACAGACAGACTTTTCGCAGTACGAGGCAGAAGCCGTTGTCGTAACCGGAGATACATCCTCCACTGTGCAGAGTATCCAGCCACGCAAAAAACTCATCTTCCTCGATTTTGCCAACCGCAATAAAAGTCCGGATTACCAGTTTATAGAATCCTCCATTGGAGATTCCATGCACGAACTCGTACAGGATAAATACGAATACGACCGCATTCCAAGAGAAGCCTGGGAAGCAGAAGCCAAAAAGATGGGGTTAAAAAATGAAGACTACGAAAACAAAAAGAAAATAGCATTGCTCGCAAGAAACCTCGGTGCCGACGGAATCATCTATGGCAGCTTTTTTATCAACGACAAAAACGTGATTGAAGCAGAAGGGATTATTCTATCCGCCATTGACGAAAAAATCGTGGCAAGGCGGAACATCACGAGCACGCCAGACAACGAACTCTTTAACCAGTTGCAGAATCTCTCCGAAAATCTCGCGGCGAAAATCAAAGACCTGTTTTATCCCACAGATAACGGAGCACTGTGGCGCTCTGCCGTCGCACCCGGCTGGGGACTACTCTACAAACAGCAGGAAGAATGGGGATACACATACATAACCCTTTTCGCTTTGTCTTTTGTTTACAGCGCGTATTCTCTATACGCCTACGACGATGCCATTCAGGACTATCTCAATTTCACTCCCAAGCATGTAATAACTCCAGAAGGAGAAACAGCTCTGTACGATCCCGAAGGCGCAGCCAGAGACTTTGCCGATCTCGAGACCAAAATAGAATCCACGCGGGAAAACCTGTTTGTCTCTCTGTATATTTTAGGTGGCGTGTACACTGCCTCCCTTATCCATTCGTATTTTATGCCGCCCGATACCGGCAATGTAACGGTGAAGGCTGCTTTTGCACCAGCGCTTTTCCAAAATCCTTTTGCCGGCAATTTTGCCCCCGGCTATGCGTTCACTTTTTCGGCGGTGTATACGCTGGAGTGAGTCTGTTTCATCAGACCCCAAATTCAAAAATTCTCTCCTGACGGAGAGCTGCTTTTTAAGGGAGACACCTGTAGCCCCATGCTTCTCAATGGTAAGCGCATCGACAGGCAAACCATTTGTGAAAACAAGCGGGCATTGCTGCAACCAGAATATTTTCATCGTGGTGCCCGCAACGCGGGCGAACAGAGTCATAAATAATACGTCGATTCAAATCGAGGAATTTCAATCCGGGTGTTTTTGAAAAAGCGGACTTTGGATGCCAGTGTCTCGCGCGCCTCGTCTTCGCCGTGGTTAATGAACAGAGTTTTTGGTTCGTTTTCTATAAACAGGCGAATAAATTCAATCAGGCCTTCCTGGTCTGCATGGGCAGAGAAAGAATTGATTTTATCTACCTCGAGCCGCACGGGCACCTCGCGGTTAAAAATTTTCACGCGCGAGGCTCCTTCGAGAATCAGCCTTCCGAGTGTGCCCTGTGCCTGGTAACCAATAAACAAAAGCACATTGCGACGATCCCAGAGGCGGTTGTACAGATGGTGCAGAATGCGGCCCCCGTTGGCCATGCCGGAGGCACTCACGATAATGCCGGGTCCGCTAAAATAATTGAGCCTTTTGGAATCAGCAACATCTTCTATCATCTGTATGCGACGCGACTGAAGATAATCAAAAAATCCTTCCTTGATAATCGAAGCAAGCATCTCGGAGGGATACGCCAAATATGTATGCGTTGCCCGGGTTGCCATGGGCGAATCAATAAAGACGGGAACCTCCGGAATAATTTTATCCTTCATCATTTTATAGAGCACGTACAGAATAAGCTGCGTTCTACCCACGGCAAACGATGGGATAATGAGCATGCTCTTGCGGCGCAGGATTGTCTGAACGGCCATTTCCAGTTTTTTGGTATAGTCTTCTTCTTCGTGCATTCGGTTGCCGTAAGTAGATTCCACAACGACATAATCCGCAGGAGGCGGATTCTCGCGCGGCCTGTGCAGAATGGGTTCGCGGGGACCCAAATCTCCGCTAAAATGAATAGACCGATTGAGAGCCTCAAGGCGAAGCTGAGCCGCCCCGAGAATATGGCCAGCCCAGTAGTAAGTTGCCGTAAACTCCCGGTACGGAAAGGGAGTATTGAAAGGAACCGCTTGGATCAGGGAGAGCGTGTTGAGAGCATCCTCTTCTGTGAACAACGGGCCCGTTAATTCAAAGTTGCGTATCTTTTTTTTGGAATAGAATTTGTACTCTTCTTCCTGGATTCTTCCCGCGTCGGGGAGAAGAATGTGCAGCAGTTCCCGCGTTCCCGGAGTGGCAAAAATCTCTCCCCGAAATCCTTTTTTTACCAGCAGCGGCAGCAGCCCCGTATGATCAATATGGGCATGCGTCAGAAATATGGCATGTATCCTCGATGGATCGGTTTCGAGCGGAATAAAATTTCGTTCTTCCACATAGGAAGGGCCCTGGTACAGGCCGGCGTCTACGTACAGGCGGGTGTGGTCAGTCTCTACCAGAATGCGCGAGCCGGTCACATAGCCCGTGGCCCCGAGAAACTGTATGCGGATTTTGTCTTTCATTACAGTGATGAGACATAATATATCACGCGAATGCCGTCAAGATTTTTTGGAGTTACCTTGTTTACCCTGAGCTTGCCAAAGGGGGCAGAGACAGGCCCGCGAACCAGTTACACGATTGCTGCACAGCTTCCAGGTTTTTGAGTACGCTGGCCAGTGCGGCGGGTTTTAGAACCGGCTTTATTATTATACCGACTCTAAATCCTGCAATACTCTGACAGCGATGTAAGCCTTAGAGAAAAATTAACGCGGGCAGGACTGGTCTTTGTTGAGCAGAATCCAAGGGTTAAGGAGACAGTTTTTCATTACTTTGGTTTCTTCTGCCACTTCGCGCGACAAAGAAGCAATCTGTTTATCGGTTAAAAAGCCATGGGCGGCGCCACTTCCCTTTTTTACAAGTGCATCAATCTGCTCCAAAGCAGCCGTAATAGATCCTAAATACGTAATAATTTCATCGAGAGAAACTTTGTTGGACTGCATGATATCCGAATATTCCGCAGACAAAAAATCAATGCCTTTTAAAAGCTGATCTATCTTGCCTCTAATTTCACCAAAAGATTCTTCTCCATGCTTTTGGAGAAAGGCTACGTCGTCTGCATTTTCGGCAATCATGTCTTCAATGGTCGTGTTGAGGCGATTTACATCCGAAAGAACTCCAGAAACCACGGCAGCCGGATCAGACTCGCCCGCCCAAGTACTGAACGACAGAATCATCTGATCCATGGATGGTGGCGATAAACCCTCCACGGTATCCCCCCGCTCAAGAGTTCTCTGACCCTCTCTCGCAGGCTGAAACTGAATATTGATGTATTTTTCTCCGAGAAGTCCGCGCGTGCTGATGGAAAAAACGGTGGAATCAGTCAGCGGAATTTTACCACTCAGTTTGGGATCAAGAGAGAGTTTTACATACGTCTGCTGTTCTTTCTGAAAAATATCTACCACCATCCCGGCCCGGATAGCCCCCTTGAGCAGTACAGGAGAACCCACGGCCAGATTGTTGAGGAAGTTAAATTTCACGAAAACATAAAACCGCTGGGGAAGAAAAAAAAATGTATTGAGCAATACGACGAGAAGCGAAAAAACGACCATAATCAGCAGAGCCGTAAACCCGGCTCTGCGCGCCTGTTTTGCCGGATCTTTGCGTTTCATCTTAAAAACTGCTTTCCTTTTGAATGAGCAGATATGGTTTTTCGTTAAGCAGTTTTAATAAATCCCTCGCATTCGCGAGTGCCTCCGTTGCATTATTGTACAACGCCTCGTCCGCGACAAATTTTCCGACCGTACCGCGCCCGCTGTTGATTCTCTGCGTGATAAGATTGAGGTCTCTGGAAATGCGCGACATATTGGCAAGCATAATTTGAATATCGCGCTTGTTCTGGGTGGAAATTTCACTGAAGTTATCGGTGAGAACATTGAGCTTCACCATCAGAGAGTCTAACTGGGCGCTGAGCGTCACGATGGATTCTCTCGCCTGCGAAATCGTCATGCGCACATCGCCTCTGTTTTCCTGCGCAATGGAATTGAGGTTGTTAATAAAGCGCTGCGTTTCCTGCATAATCTCTGCGAGAACCTGTCCTCCATTTTTTCCTTTAAACCAGGAGGAAAATGCAAGGATCATCTGATCAACGGAAGGGGGATCCTGTCCCCTCACGATATCACCATCCTGTAGAAAAGTATCTCCCGGCTCTACCGGAGGTATCGTAAGATTAATATACTTTTGTCCCATGAGACCCGTCGTGAAAATGGAAAACGTCATGCCTTCCTTTTTTGGGAGCTTGTTTTTGACAGTGTCGTCGAGATACAGTCTCACATAGGTTTTTAGATCTTTCTGATAAATTTCTTTGACATACCCAGTTTTAATTCCGCCGGAAATCAAAACGGGAGCCCCCTTACCAAGGTTGTTGAGAAAATTGAATTCAACGGAAACTTCAAATCCCTTTTTGCCCTGCTGGTATTTTCCAAGCACCAGGGCAATAACGATAAACAAACCAAGGCTCACAATGACCATAAGCCCCACGAGGATGTTTTCAATTCTGGATGTTCTCATTATCAGCTCCTTAATGTATCGTTATCTGTTATGGGCAGCGTTCAAGCCATGGGCCCCTCTGCCACTCCATCGACAAACTGCCTTACCGCAGGATCATCGCTGTTTTTATATTCGTCCGGAGTACCAATTTTTATGAAGCGCCCTTCGTGAAGCAGAGCCACGCGGTGGGCCGTGCGGAATACAGACTTCATATCATGGGAGATCACAATAGACGTAACCCCAAGTTCACGATTCAGCGTGCCGATGAGATCATCGACCGCCGCCCCTAAAATGGGATCTACGGCAGTCGTAGGTTCGTCGTACAGTACAATCTGCGGCTCAATGGCGATGGCACGGGCAAGCCCCACGCGTTTCTGCATGCCTTGAGAAAGGGCAGATGGATTCAGGTTTTCCACTCCGCGCAGGCCAACTAGTTCGAGTTTTTCCAGTACAATTTTGTGAATTTCTGAGTCTTTTTTTTTGGTGAAACGGCGCAGCGTAAAAGCAACATTTTCGTATACGGTCATACTGTCAAACAGGGCTGCCATCTGAAAGAGAATTCCCATCTTGCGCCTCACGCGACTCAGATTCTCATCGTCGAGATCAAAAAGATCCTCCCCGTCTATAAGGACGCGCCCGGAATCGGGAGTGAGAAGCCCGGAAATATGTTTGAGCATGACAGACTTTCCTGTACCACTCTTGCCGATTATAAATAGAATCTCGCCATCGAAAATATCTATATCGGCCCCCTGCAATACATGATTGGTGCCAAAACTTTTATAGAGTTGTTCGATTTTGATGCGAATCTCTGGCATTACAGCCCCATAACCTGCAACAGATATGTTAAGAAATAGTCCGAGACGATAATCATCATGAATGAGAACACAACGGCCTGTATGGTGGCCTGCCCTACGCCTTCTGCTCCACCTTTTGCGCGAAACCCGGTGAAGGATGCAATGAGAGCAATTTCCGCTCCAAAGAAAAATGTCTTGATGAGGCCAGAAATCACATCCGTAAAATACACGAGAGTCTTCGCATTTTCCAGGTATACAGGCAAAGGGATGTCCAGACTCACGAGGGATATAAGGGCTCCACCCAGCACACCTACCACCATGGACATCATAGTTATCAAAGGGAGAGAAAAAAATGCGGCGAGAAAACGTGGGACAGAAAGATAATGAATGGGATTGGTGGCAAGAGTGGTGAGAGCATCTATCTGCTCTGTTACCTTCATGGTTCCCACCTCTGCTGCAATGGAAGAGCCAACGCGCCCTGCCAGCAATACAGCCGTAAGAACCGGTGCCAGCTCGCGCACCATGGCGAGTGCAATACCACCTCCCATATAGACAGAGATACCCTGAATCTGCTCTTCCATCGGACCACCAAGCTGAAGAGCCATAACCATCCCCACAAAAAAGGAAGAGATTACGCCAACAGGTATGGATTTTACGCCAATTTCACTCATTTGTTTCATGAACGACCGAAAGTCGAAGGGCGGGGCAAACACATAGCGGATGGTCTGTGCACTGAAAATGACAAAGGCTCCAAATGTTTCTAACATGGAGATAACGCGGGAACCGGTTCTTTCCAGAAGAGCAAGCATACCGGCAAACACCATCTGCGATACAGACGCGCAACCAAAAAGCTTGCCTTGCAAAACCAGCAAGACTTGTATGCGCATACAAATATGTCTATCCCCATCTGTTAAAATATTTCGCTAAATAATTACATATTTCGCTAAATACAAAAATATAGGTTTTTACAGTTTAATGACAGTAAAAAACTATTTTGCTTTTCAGGCAGCATTCCCATGAAAAAGCAGGCTGATGCTCTCTTTCTTTCGGCAATTTGTCCTTTTAAGCTGGACATACGAAGACCACGATCTCCAGGCCTTGCAGTCGTTTCCGGACTCGCAAACATTCTATTCGGTAGACTGGCAGAGGGACCAGGCCATTCAATCCGTTTTCTATGTATCTACCTGCAATCGTGCCGAACTGTATCTCGAACTGAAAGGCCTGCCCCCCAAGGATTCGGTACAAATCCGTGCACTGCTGATGGAATCTCCTGTCAACCTGGGCGTACACCGCCATGAACCGGTACATAAATCGGGATCAGCTGCCATACGCCATTTGTTTCAAGTGACGAGCGGATTAAAAAGCATGGCCATAGGAGAAACCCAGATCACGGGTCAGGTAAAACGTGCGATGGCACTTGCAGAAGAAAAACTGTATCTTTCGGCATTTTTTCGCACATTACTGCAAAAGACTTTTGAAGTGCAGAAAGCAATCCGCACGCATACAGATATTGGCTCCAATCCAATTTCTCTGCTGTCTCTCATGGAACGCGCTATCCTTAGCCGCTGGAAACAGGATCAGCTCGTTCTTGAAAAAGCCGTAATTGGCGGAACCGGCGATATGTCCCAAAAAGCGCTGCGATTTGTGCTAAACAAGGGAGCGCAGGAAATTCTGATTTTAAGGCACGACATAACCAACCCCCTGCCTCCAGCTTGGGATAAGGCAATCCACGGAACCTCCGTCTCCATTCGCTACCTCAACTGGTCAGACTTTTTTGTGGAAGACCAACACGATTATGAGCTTTTAATTACTTCGACTGCCTCGGACACACCCCTGCTTCGGGAAGAACAGATTCTTGAGTGGAAGCAGAGCGGAAAAATATCTCCTCGAGCCATCTTTGCCGATTTAGGACTACCACCCAATATTGAAACTCTCTCCCAGAATGATTCTTCAGAACATATTATCAATCTCAACGATCTCCAAAATGTAAGTGCCAATAACAAGACCATTCGACAGTATCATCTGAAACAGGCACTGCCCTTTGTAGACCGCGCCATCAATTCTCTCTCCATGGATCTCGTTTACAGGCAAAATCCGGATCTCGTCAATGAAGCATTGCGCCGGGTAGAAGAAGAGAGAAAACAGGAATGGGAAGCATTACTCAAAGGGCCCCTTCGCGACATTTCTGCCAAACAGCAGCGAATTTTATACGACCATTTCCGAAAGCAGGAGAAGAAAACTCTTAAAGCTCACAAAAATTTGTTTATAGAAATGCTCACCTATACCCAGGAGGAAGCTTGAAAATCCGCATTGTCTCCCGTGATTCTTTTCTTGCTCTCGCTCAAACACTGCACACGGCAGAAATTCTTGACCATGCGCAGATTCCCTGGGAAATTATCGCTCTCAAAACCCTAGGAGATATTAACCTGCAAGACCCGCTGTACAATATGAAAAGCGGGGTTGACAAAGAAGGGAAAGCTTTCTTTACCAAAGAACTCGAAACCGCGCTGCTCGAATCGTCGGGCGATGTTGCCGTCCACTCTCTGAAAGATCTGCCAACGGAACTGCCCCACGGTCTCATGCTCCACTCCGTGTTTTCCCCGGAAGTAAGTGGCGATATGGTCGTTACGCGAACCCCCGTAGAGCCGACTTCCCTCGCGGACTGGCTCAATGGCGCCACGATAGGATCTTCCAGTTTGCGCCGTGCTGCTCAGCTAAAGCAATACGCACCGGACGTAGAGCTCGTCAATGTTCGGGGGAATCTTATCACCCGTTTTGAAAAACTTCTGGCATCGGATTCGTTCCATGGCCTTCTTCTTGCGTCGGCTGGAATACGGCGTCTGTTTGCCTTTTTCCAGAACTGGCCGACACAAAAAGAAAAATTTGGCGAAAGACTTGCTTCTACCTTACGGGAACGCCTCGATGCGGATCACGTCCGGCTTTCGGTTATTATCGAGAAAAATCTCCATTTTTACGACATTTCTCCGGATGTCCTCATACCGGCAGTAAACCAAGGCGTGCTGGGCCTGGAAACCCGCGCCGACTATCCTCTCTCGGCGTTGCGGGAAAACCAGACTCTTCGGGAAAAGGCAAATATGGAAAGAGAAATTATGTCTTCCCTCGGTGCAGGCTGTTCTGTTCCATTGGGACTGTATTCCCTCCCGCTTGCCAAACAAACTCTTCAGACAGTTACCATTGAAAATGCCACAGCGGGAAGCCTGTTCCGCACACAGGCATTTTATTCTCCCTCATTTTTTTCTGGAACAGATGCGGTAGGAAAAGAATTCAGAGCAACGCGCTTCCTTACTCCAGAGCGCTCTTTTTGGCTCTCTTCAGAAATGCGCGGCGAGGACAATCACCCCCTGCTTTTTACCGGAAAAAGCAGTCTATCGTTCAAGAAGGCAATGGAGGAGACAAACTGCAGTCGTTCCGTTCAATATATTCCTTTCATTAAAACAGAGTTTTTGCCGGTTACCCTGCCCGCTCTGAAACCCGGAACAGCGATTGTAGCCACTTCTCCAGAAGCCGTTCAGTATCTTTTGTCTCAGGCACCAGACTCGGAAATTCCCGTTTTTGCAGCGGGCGATTCCAGTGCCCACAGACTCCGCGCCTATTTTCAGGACGTGACCACTCCGCATGGTGCCGGCGCGCTTTCAGCCGCACGGGCGGTCTTAGAGCAGAAAATAGAAGATGTTCTATGGATTACCGCAGAGAACGGAATAACAGAGGGCTACGAACTATTGCGCGCACAGGGGGTTCGGGTGCAGACTCTTTTCCCCTATAAAAATGTTCCTTCAGAATCTGTCAGCATACCGCAGGATCAGGATTTCCTCTGGATTTTCAGTTCGCCATCGGCAGTCAGTCACTATGCCAGCCACTTCCAAAATCCGCAGCACAGAATAGCTGCCATGGGCGAAACAACTGCGTTATCCCTGCTTGGTTCTGGAATACAGCCGTATATTGTCTCAGGCGGAAAGTCTTTTGTTCAGTTAATAAAATCAATTCAGGGACGGGAAGATCTTCGTCCATTTTCAGCAATCCAGTGGAGGATACCATGAAACACAAAGAATCTATTAAAATGTGGAAGAGAGCTCTTGAAGTTTTTCCGGGTGGAGTAAACTCTCCGGTCAGAGCATTCCGCTCTGTTGGCGGAGATCCCGTCGTAATTGCCTCTGCCCAAGGCGCCTATTTAACCGACACGGATGAGAATACCTACTTGGATTTTGTCAATTCATGGGGCCCCCTTGTTCTTGGCCACGGAAACAAAAAAGTATTGAAAGCACTCAAAGAACAAAGCGAGCTGGGTACTTCTTACGGGGCGGTTTCGATACAGGAAATAAAATTGGGAGAATTCATTCTAAAACATGTGCCCCACATTGAACGAATCCGCTTTGTCAACAGCGGCACCGAAGCAGTTATGACGGCTCTACGCCTGGCAAGGGGAATTACAGGAAGAGACCTGATTGTAAAATTTGATGGCTGCTACCATGGCCATAGTGACGGGATGCTCGTAAACGCAGGTTCCGGGCTTCTCACCGCTTCGGGAGATATTTCGGTTGCTTCTTCGCCTGGCATTCCCGCCGAGACGGCAAAGACTACGCTCACCGTTCCTCTCGATGACGAGCCATCTTTTCAAAAAATCTTTGAACTCTACGGAGACAAAATCGCTGCCGTAATTATTGAACCTCTGCCAGCCAATGCCGGTTTGCTTAAACAGCGCGATGAATTTCTTAAACTGGTGCGCGATATTACTATTCGGCATGGAGCACTTTTGATTCTCGACGAAGTTATTTCCGGCTTTCGCCTTGGGATTTCCGGCTTTGCCGGTAAATATGGCGTTACACCAGACATTGTAACATATGGCAAAATAATTGGCGGTGGTCTACCGGTTGGAGCCGTTGGAGGAAGCCGCGAAGTCATGAATCATCTGGCCCCGGCGGGACCGGTATACCAGGCGGGTACGCTTTCCGGAAATCCGCTGGCCATGGCTGCCGGCCTGGCCACTCTGAATACCATGCTGGAAAAAAACGGATACGACAAATTGTCGGATCTCGCAAAATACCTCGGAAAGGAATTCAACAAACTGATTCCATCTGCTCTCGAAGGAAAAGATTACGATATGACTCTGGTACAGGAAGATTCCCTCTTCTGGTTCAACTTCCACGTAACTGGAGCCTACGAACCAGTGCGACGCGTCGATAGAATCTGGAACAAATCTGCTCTCATTTACAGGCACTTGTTTAAAGCCCTGCTGAACGATGGAGTTTACCTTGCTCCCTCTGCTTACGAAGTAGGATTTCTATCGGTTGCCATGGAAACCAGAGATATAGATCTGTTTCTGCAGAAGCTTGCTGCCGCAATCCGCAAATCACCAACCTTACAGGAAATGGAGACTCCGGAAGCCTAAGCATGCGGAGAAGCTTTGCCACCGGAATCCCTATTGCCCTGTCACTGATTTTTTTTTCAGTGATATTGATGACGCTCTGGTGGCTTGTCGTTTTTTCACGAACTCTCAATTCGTTTTTACAGGCGGAGTTCCTCCTTTTGGAACGACAAATCTTTTTGTCCCAAACAACCAACCCGGAAATACTGCCCGGTTTACTCAGCAGTGGTAAAGTGATATATTCAGTAAGCTGCGAACTGATTCCCTGCTTTGACTCTTTAAGGCAGCCTGGAGAAAAAATTCAAATCTCCCCGCAATTCTATAACGCGATCGTTAACGAACGCAATCGCCGAATGAATATGATTTTTTCCGAAACCATATTTTTAATTTCAGTACTCGGAACTGCCGGATTTTATATGATTTATCTTATCCTGCGCGAAAAGAGACTGAACACGGAGCGCGAAGAATTCCTGGCCATGGCAACCCATGAACTAAAGCATCCTTTAGCACGCATATCCCTGATGCTGGAGAGTTTAAAAAGGCAAACAATTCCGGAAAACCGCCGCAATGAGTTTATACAAAAAGGAATCTCGGAAATCCAGACGGTAAAAATTCAGCTTGAAAATATTCTCAAGGTGCAGGAACTCACCATCTTTTCGCGCAAGGAAACTTCAAGCTACTCCGTATCGGGCTTTGTACTCTCCGTTGCAGATTACATGAAATCTACCCGCGAAGATGGCAACGAGAGAATCGTTTTCACCAGCCGGATTCCAGAGGCCCTGGATTTCTGCACCTGCAATCGGCAAGGACTGCAAACCATTTTGACCAATTTAATCAAAAATGCTCTGATATACTCTGAAGACAAAATAGAAGTAAATTTGGTGGCAAATAAAAAAAATGCTGTCATTGAAGTGAAGGACAGCGGGATTGGCTTTACTCCGGAAGAAATAAAGAAAATCGGAATGATGTTTTTCCGCTCTTCGCGCCACCAAGTTCAAAATACAAAGGGAACCGGCCTGGGTTTATTTACCGTAATGCGCCTTGTTTCGCTGTTAGGATTAAAACTGGACATTGAAAGCGACGGAGAACAAAAGGGAAGCACATTTAGCCTAACCCTGAGGTAATTACATGAGTGAAAATATTAATGCAAATCTGGCACTGGTAGAAGACGATGATTCCATTCGCGAACTTCTGGAATATAATCTGCACGACTCTGGTTTTGCGGTGGACTCATTTTTTTCCATTGAGCAGTTCGAGAAAGTATTCCAGCCCCGAAAATACGACCTCCTGTTACTCGATATTATGTTGCCCGGCGAAAGTGGACTTCAATTTGCCGAGAAAATAAAAAAATCCCACAATCCTGTTCCCATTCTGTTTATCTCTGCCCTCGGAGCGCAAACAAAAATTGCAGAAGCCTATAAACTGGGTGCTATTGATTATATAGTGAAACCCTTTGAAATGGATTTACTTCTCAGCAAAATACAAAATCTTTTGTATCACTTTGTACCAAGAGGACATTCACCCCTGCCTGGCAAAATTGGTATTGGAGAAATTAACTGGAATCTGATGCAGGTAAAAAGCGGAGGCGATATTTACTCACTTTCCCCCAAAGAAGCACAGGCCCTCCTCTACTTTGTTCAAAACCCGGACAGAATTATTTCGCGCAATGAACTCATTGAGCATATATGGGGTTCGGATGTTTTTGTTTCCGGGAGAAACATTGACAACTTTCTCGTCAAATTTCGAAAAATATTTGAAGAGGACCAGACAACCCCCGAGCTTTTTTTAACATTTCCCAAAAAAGGCTATGCTTATAAAAAAAATCCAGGATTCTAACATGACAACTCTACTGCACCAAACCCTGAAAGCCCAAAATACAGAACGCGTACCCATCTGGTTTATGAGACAGGCAGGACGATATCTCCCGGAATACAGAAAAGTGAGAGAGTCCTTGTCTTTTCTGCAAATGACAGAAAATCCGGAAATTGCTGCGGAGATTACCCTGCAGCCCATAGAACGATTCAATCTCGACGCAGCCATCATCTTTGCGGATATAATGACTTTGCTGACCGGACTTGGCATTCAGGTTTCCTTTGAAGATGGCCCCCCCTCGATCGACTTTCGCTACGAAGGACAGCGCTCCATTGACTCTTTGCGCAGCAGAATTTCGATGGAAACCATTGCAGAAAGACTTTCTTTTTTTCGGGAGTCCCTTTCGCTCACAAGAAAGAATCTTTCTCCAAATAAAAGTCTTTTTGGTTTTGCAGCCGCACCCTTTACTCTTGCGAGTTATCTCGTAGAGGGAACCACATCGAAAACGCACAATAAAACGCGTGCTTATATGTTTTCGCAGCCGCAGGAATTTGCCTCCCTGCTCGACGCTATCACGGACGCTACTGCCATGTATCTCGAAATGCAGCATGCTGCTGGAGCAGACGTAGTTCAAATTTTTGAATCCTGGGGCGATGCCATGCACCCGTTAGTCTACCGCGAACATATTTTACCATCCCTCGTAAAACTGGTCAGCAAAGTTTCCAAAGCAGTACCCGTGACTGTATTCCATCGGGGTTCTTCCATTCTGCGCGAAACACTTCTTCCCCTGTATGAGGCAGGAGCTTCGGCCGTTTCGGTAGACTGGCGCATGGATATCGATTATTTTGGCGACCGGCCCGTTCAGGGTAATCTGGATCCAGCGTTTCTCGAAGGAAGTGTAGAGGCTGTCGTGAAAGGCGTAAAGGACATTCTTTCCCTTAGAGGAAACAAACCGGGTCTTATATTCAATCTTGGCCATGGAATTTCTCCTCAAGCAAATCTCGAAGCAGTGAGCGCCATGGTAGAGACAGTTCAAAAGCACCGCTTTTAAGCACCTCTCCGGGCGATTATTCTCTGGTTAGGGAACAACCTCTGTTCGCGTAGCGACGGCGCGAAACAAGCCGACGGCATCCTGTATCAGAGCTTACGTAAAAAAACGAGTATTTCAAAATGCGCAGTATAAGGAAAGAAATCAAGTATTTTCATTTCTGCAATGGAATACCCTCGCTTTAGAAACGCAGGAAGATCCCTGGCCAGAGTAGCCCCGTTGCAGGAGGAATACACGATATTGCCCGTGAAAGATGGAATCAGTTCTTCGAACAAAATATCTGATTGAGAAGGAGCAAATCCGGAACGCGGAGGATTAAGCAGCAGAATATCCGGGCCAAATTCTCGTATCCTCAATCTATCTTTCTCTTTTAAGACAGATAAATTGGTCAAATCTGCCTGAATATAATTATCACTAAAATACTTTCCGGAAGGTGCATCTCCGTACTGGTCATTATGGTAACCGGCAGAAGTAGCATCGCTTTTTTTTAGCGTATCTATGCCCACAACGTCGAGAGCAAATGTATACGATAAATGGCGGGTGATGAATCCGGATCCAGAAAAAAGTTCGAGAACTCGGCCTTTTCGCTCGGGAAGTGAAACAGTAAAATACTGCTCTATCTGTTTTAACCATAATGGCAGTGCATGGTTGTTAACCTGAAAAAAAGCCGTGTTGGACTGTTCGATGGTTGTCACTGTTCCCGGCGGATATTCAATGTGGTACGCAAAACGGACCGTTTTATCTCCCGGAGAATTAAAGGCTGTAAACTGAAAGTTTCCGGAACGGGCATCGTGGCGAATGCGAACCACACGTTCCAGAGACAATTCTTCCGGAAATAGTGCATCCGCCTGTTTTTGTGGATACAGACGGCAGCCCTCTTCCGGGAACGGAACCGTTGTGTAACTGAAAGGCGCATAAAAACCTCTCTGCCTGTATTTATTAATGTGGATCTGTACATGGTTGCGATACTGCTCTGTCACGGGAGACGGTACGATCTCGATATTTTCGTGAGAAATTTTTTCCCGGCGCAAATGATTCTGCAACCAGCCGCGCTTGACATCGAGGCTGTCCTGGTAGGAAATATGCCGAAGTTTGCAGCCGCCGCAATGAACAAAGTTGGAACAATCCGAAACAACTCTGCGGGGCGATTTTCTGAGAAGTGCAAATTCTTCGTCTACAAAAACGGGTTCTTCGTTTAGCGCAAGAATCTCCTCCGGGAGTTCTGCCCTTGTGGCAAGAATGCCAAAGAAAACCCCGGAATGCGTTTTAGCGATGCGGGCAATAAAGGTTTCGCCCTCGAGAACACCCCAGACAAATCCGGTAGAAGGACCGCGACCAAGGCCTTCGGGAAGATGGCAGAGACCCATCCCTTCTGCAGCAAGTGCCTTGCACTCGAGGACGACGTAGTCGTCCCGCCTGAGTTTTTTAATATCCACGATTAATGGCGGAAATGCCGCACGCCACTCATGAGCATTGCAATGCCGGCCTCGTCTGCTGCCTGAATGGAATCTTCGTCGCGCATGGAGCCACCTGGCTGCACTATGGCCGCAATGCCTGCCTTTGCCGCAATGTCTACGGCATCGCGAAACGGGAAAAAGGCATCGGAAGCGAGAACCGCTCCCTGTGTGGTAAACCCCGCAATCGCGGCTTTTTCCATGGCAATGCGCATACTGTCAACACGGCTCATCTGGCCAGCACCTATGCCAATCGTCATGCCATCTTTTACGAGCACGATGGCATTGGATTTAACATATTTGACAATGTGGAAAGCAAAAGCGAGATCCTGAATTTGTTTTTCTGTAGCTGTCGCTTTGGTGACCGTTTTCCAGGCGGATGGATCCGGTATCGCGATATCTGCCTCCTGCGCGAGAAATCCACCGGCAGAATTGCGAATCTCAAGGCGATTGAGACGCATCCCGTTGAGATCCGGAACTTCTATGATGCGGATATTTTTCTTTTTGCTAAGAATCGAAAAGGCCTCTTTGTCGTAACCGGGTGCAACGACAATTTCAAAGAATTGGTCGCCTATGAGTGCTGCCGTTTCTGCGTTCACTGTTTCGGTAATGACAACAATGCCGCCAAAAAAACTGACTGGATCTGCTTCCATGGCGCGTTTCATATTTTCAGACTGGGATTTTCCAAATGCCACACCGCAGGGATTCGTGTGCTTAAAAATAGCGACCGTTGGTTCCTGCATTTCTGCGGAAAGGCGGATGGCTGTATCGAGATCGAGCAGATTGTTATAGGATAGCTCTTTTCCGTGTAACTGGTTCCAGGGTTTTTCTGTCTGGAGAACGGGGACATAAAATGCTGCCTTCTGGTGCGGGTTTTCGCCATAGCGAAGTTCCTGTTCGCGCCGAAAAGCCATGCCGATAGCATCGGGAAATTCATCTCCCTGAAGAGAACGAAGATAGGTAGAAATTACGACATCGTATGCTGCTGTTCTCGAAAACGCCTCTACCATGAGTGAAAAGCGAAATTCCTCCGAGGTAGCTGCGTTGTTCGATACCATCATTTCTTTAAGGGCTCCATAGCGCAGTGGATTGACGACTACAGCGACATCCTTATAATTTTTTGCGGCACTGCGAATCATCGAGGGGCCGCCAATGTCAATATTTTCTATGGCTTCTTCAAAAGAAAAAGAATCCCTGCGAAGTACTTCTTCAAGGGGATACAGATTAATGATGAGCAAATCGAAAGTAGCAATTTCATATTTTTCGAGGGCATCCATGTGCGCGGGAATGTCACGGCGGGCAAGAATGCCGCCATGAATTTTGGGGTGCAGAGTTTTTACGCGACCATCGAGCATTTCGGGAAAGCCGGTATAGCTTTCTACAGAACGAGCCTCTATTCCGTTTTCGGTAAGACTTCTCAGGGTACCACCCGTGGAGAACATTTCCACTCCCTGGTCTTTTAAAAAGAGAGCGAGATCGACAAGACCTGATTTATCAGAAACAGAAATAAGAGCACGTTTGATTTTCTTCATAACAAACAGGTTTCAACTGAAATTCACCTTGTCAAGCAGAACGAAATCTGACACGGGGGATTATGAGGCCCCTGCTGCTGTTTACTGTCCTTATGTTGCTGGCTGCCTGCGGGAAAAATATCCCCGTAGATCCGTGCGACCCCCAGCGCGGACTTACGAGTAAAGGAAAGCACTATCTGGAAGATTCTTTGATTTCAGAAGATGGTCGCTTTGATTACCGTGGCTGGGCCAAATACTTTATGCAGAAAAAAGAACATTACCCGCATTCCGACTGCATACCGGTTGAAAAGCCGGAAACATTTGAGGAGCAATTAAACAGACTCGGAGAAACATCGGATATGGAACGCTAACCCGGCGATATCGAATACAGAACGACTTTTGGCTTCGGCGGTTTTACTTAAGTAAATCCCGTGCAAAATCCAGCAGCGAATTGTATACCTTATCGGCGTGCTGTAATTCCTGCGCCGCGTAAATTCCCGTGGTCACTGCTACGGCGACAGCGCCAGCCTCCCTTGCCGCTTCTATGTCAAACGGAGTATCTCCTACGAGAGTCATGCCTGCCGGCGCCACCACTGCGGATGAGTGTGCCATCGACATCGAAAAGATACAGGTGCGGGCAGTTATTCATTCAGAAATATGACTTTATTAACTTCGAGTCTCTGGTCTTCTTCCCGGTACTCTCGTGCAAGTTGTAACACTCGAACTGTCTGCGTGAGATAGTCCCGGTACTGGCGCATGGAGACATGCTTCAAGGAATTTCCAAGATCTGCGATCTTGATTTCTGTGCCCTCATCCATGTTGGATTCGTAGATGATTTTGATACCGTCTGTGCTTCCACCGGGTGCTTCGTTGACATAACGACGCGTCTGTATCATTAAATTGGCAATGATTGTCTTTGTAAAATAAAACTCGATGCCGGTGATGGCTTTTCCGCTCACTTTGAGGATTGCCTCTTCTTTGAAGGTGAATGGTTGTGGATCTTCAATCCGGTTGCGAAGTCCCATATCGAGAGGCAGCTTGAGCGTGCCGTCTTTACTTACTCCATCGCGGGTTTCTATGTAATCCGTTACCAGAGTATTTAGCTGTACGTGCAGATCTGCAATTTCCTCCTCCAGCATATTTTTTTCTTGTGCTGCGAGAGGAAAGATAAGGATAAGTGAAACAGCTATTTGGGTGAAAATATTCTTCATTGTAGTCTCCCGATGCTCCCATCATCGGCTGCTTTGCTCTTTCATTGAGTGTTTTTCTGGATTAAAGCGAACAAGCGCGTTTTAATTCGCCCTTACCTAAAAATTGTTGCCAAAGGCAGGGCAGAACAGAAAATGGAAGAGTCTATGAAAATTCGAAATCAAAAAACAGACTCGTATGCCGTTCTGTCACTGGATGGCTCACTGGACATGTATACATCGCTGGATCTAAAACATGCCATTGACAACATGCAACCCGGCCCTGGCTTCATAGTGATTCTGGATCTTGCTCTCGTTACCTATATCGATTCCTCCGGCATTGGCACTCTTATTAAACTGGTCAACGAACTCAACGGAAAAAATATGGCTCTATTTCTGTCCGGGCTGGTACCCATGATCGAAAAAATATTCAAAATAGCCGGACTCAACAATTTTTTCCATATTCTGACTCCGGGAGAACTCAGAGACAAATATCCGGTGGAGAATGAAGCTTGAGCAACGCACGCTCCCTTTTTATGCTCCTGCTATTTTTCTTTTTGGCATAATTTTTTTAGCCGCCTCTTTTCGCGCGGTTTTTTTGCAGGCACAGGAATCGCAAGAAGATGACGAAGTGCATTATGCGGAATACCTGCAACAAAGCCGAACGCAAAATCTTCTCTCCGAACCTGCTCTTTCTCCTGCCTCCTCTGCGGAGCGAATTACCTGGTCGCGATCCATGCAGCCGAACCATCGCTACAATGCGGATGGCTATTTTTTTTATGAGCGCTGGGACAATGTGGAGCAGGCCGAAGGCGTTCCGGAAAACCAAGGAATAGGATTTGATTATGGCGCGGTGAAGCTCGTGATTTACGGCAATACGAACATCAATGCCACGTATGGAGCCACAGCCTACCGATCCGAAAAAGACCGAACCGATGATTACTCCATTGCAAAATCTTCCGGAATACGGCGCGGCTTCCAAGTGCAAATGCCCATGCAGGTAAACGTAAAAGGAAAAATTGGAAAGCGCATTACTGTAGATATAGATTACGACCGCAACGAAAAACAGACAGAGAACACGGTACAGGTTCAATACAAAGCAATCCGACGGCGGGAGTTTGTTCGAGAAGTGACCATTGGAAATATTGATTTATCCATACCAGAATCTGAATTTGCCGTGTTTCAAAAAAATTCCAAAAAAACGATTGGTCTCGACTCGAAAATGCAGCGGGGAAAACTATCCTTTCACGGAATTGCCACGCTCACGCGGGGGGAATCCGAAACAGAGACCTTTACGGGGATGACCAAAAGAACGACTTCCCATGTCCAGGAGTACCGATACACTCCGCGCAAATATTACCAGCTTGAACCATTTCTCTATTATGGCGACGGTTGCCTTCCTTCTGTCAGCTCTGCCTCCTACAATAGGACGAGTCCTTCTGCCCTTCGGACGCTGTCTTCCCGCTATTCGGGAAGCGTACCCCTTACCGGCACGGCAGTATCCATAGTAGACGGAAGTCTTGAAATTTACTTGGACGATCGCAATGCGCGCAATGACGATACTAATGGAGCCAAAGTACTCTCCCAGATTTCTGCCCGGACATTATCCGATTCTCTCGGCAAATACCACAAAATGACTTCGGGGAAAGATTATGTATTTTATCCCGAAAGTGGGCGCATTGTTTTTCCATCGTTTTTATCTCCCGAAGACAGAGTGTTTGTGCGCTACACAAGAACGTCATCTGCTTCTACCTGCGACACCACGGCATGGCAGGATGGATCAGGCATAATAGAAACCTTTCTAAAATGGGACAGCTCTCTACAGGAAGACATATTGCGCAATGGAATTTCTACAGGAAACGATGATATAACCGTAATAGACGACGCCTCACCCAACCTTGATATTTACGAAATTCGAGGCATTTACGAAACCGACGACAGCCAGATAGACGAAGCCGATTTCCAGATGAGCCTGCTCGACCGCGCTTACAACCAAGCTGCGGGGCTCTCTTCTCTCGGGACATATTCTATCGATTACGAAACCGGGCGAATTTTCTTTTTTCTGCGCGAACCATTTCTCAATGTAACGGATACTAATGGAGCCTTTTATATTTCGGATTCCGCGCGGTACAACCTGTATTCAGACAAGCCACCTGCCGGCGCAGCAGATTTCACGGCTCTGCAGCTTCGCTTGGAATACACGCAAAAAGTTCAATCGTATCGTTTGCGACACCCCAACATTCTGCGAGGCAGTGTGCGCGTTCGCGTGGACAATGAACCCGTAGATTCTTCTCTGTATTATGTAGATTATTATTCTGGATATTTTACCTTTATAAATCCAGATAAACCACTTGTCGGAAATGGTACAAAAGTTGAAATTTCTTATGAATATTCTCCGTATGGAATTTCTGGCCAGGGATATATTGGCGGGCTACGCACGGAGTATAAGGCATCGCGAGAGCTCACTTTAGGGAGCACGCTGCTCTATAACGGACAGTTCTCGCCCTTCTCTGCTCCTCGCCCGGGAGAAGAACCCGCCAGCCAGCTCGTGACAGAGGCAGACATGCATCTGCATTATGGGGAAGACAAAATGTCTGCCCTTGCCGGCATGCTTTCGCTTGGAGAAATCGAACATCTTGCCGTAGACGTAGACACGTATGCCGAAGCCGCGCGCAGCATACACAACCAGAATACATACGGCGTTGCTCTGGTAGACGATTTTGAATCTTCAGAAGATTCCATCGAAGCTCCCATTTCTGAACGAGACTGGATCTTGAGTTCGCCACCGCTAAACCAAGCGACCACGGCCCCCTACGATGCCTGCAGCCGTGCGCCTCTTCTCTATAAGTATTACCGCGATCCGGCAGACCCACGCATAGGCCTGCTCTCGCTTTCTTCCGTCCCCAAAGCATCTCCTTCCTATGCTGCAATGCCGGGACCGTACAATGTGGCAGAAGGACATCTCGATTCTTCGCAGTTAAAAACAGACCAAGCAGAAAAACAGGTTTCGCTGGTTCTCGACTATGATTTCGACAGTGCGGGAGCAGAACCCTTTGCCGCGATTGCAACGAGAACCTTTGGCAGCGCTGCGAGAGATTTTTCTCAGGTAGCTTATGTAGAATTTAATGCGAAACTGACAGACGCGACCGCAGCACAAATAATTAATATTTTTCTGGAAACGGGAACCATCTCGGAAGACAGCGACGGAGACGGAATTCTCGATACGGAGGATCTTGGATTCAATCATGTAGCGGACGGAGCCAGCGATCCGCACGAGGGAGATTATCTGTTGTCTACCGAGCGAGATTCCGGAAAAACAGAAGATATTGGGTATCTTTTTAATCCACCATCCTGCACGGTTACGACAACCGTCGGAGCCGGACCATCCATAAGCGGGTATCCCGCCACAGACGGCAATGGCGTGTTAAACACGGAAGATACCATCCGGGATGGAATTCTTTCGACCGGCGAAAATACGGTGCGAATTCCTGATGGAACGACTGCCTTTATCGCAGATCATTCCGGAGACAATACTATCAGCCCCGGTGAATGGAAACATTTCCGCTTTTTGATCGATCGCAACAAACTCACCAACAGCCAGAAACAGGCTCTCTCATCCGTTTACTCGCTGCGCCTTTTTATAACGCCAGACAGTGGCAGCGGCAAAGGGAAACTTCTGATAGACGGAATCAAATTTGGATCACCACGGTGGCGCTCCGCGCGGGCCATAACGCCATCGGGCGATTCTGCCGAAATTACGGATCCGGAATATTTCTCTGCTCTCATCATGGATAATTTTAACTCGCGCGACGAATATTACTCGGAAGCGTTTATTAAACAGAAAAGAGACGATTACGAAAAACTGCACGGAAAATATACCAACACAGAATATGACAGACTGCGCGAAGCTACACTCAAAGTGACTTACGATTTCCAAAGTTCATATACCAGATATTTTATTTCGCGCGTATTCCCCGATCCCATGAATCTGGAACAATATGGAAAAATGCACATATGGAGCAGAACGCGCAGCCACAGCGGGTCGGAAAAAGTATTTCTACGGATTGGTTCGGATGAATCGAATTATTTTGAATTTGAAACTTCTCTGCCAGGAAACAGCTGGACAAACCTTTCGTTTGATCTCAAAAGACCGAGTGCTGCCATGGGTCGGCCCAATCTGCAGGAAATCTCTCTCGTTCAAATCGGGATGGGAGATGATACAACTCTCGGCTCGGGCGAAATCTGGTTTAACGACATAACTGTCTCTGATGTGTCGCTGCTCACGGACGATGCGTGGCTGTTCCGCAGCACAGTAAAAATTACAGAACCCCTCTACACAACCAAATCGGGAACTCCCATTTTATCGGATATTGTTCTGCACTACCAGCAAAAGCACAGAGGAAAAGATTTTTCCGGAATCGGGACCTCGCGGTATCACTATTCAGAAGATCATTCTTTTTTCACGGCTAACACCAACATTACTCCCTGGTGGAAATCAGCATATTCCTTCAATGCTCTGTACACCATGGCAGATCCAGAGAGCATTCTCGTTTCGTCGGATAAGCGGGGTTCACGAACAGAACTCAACCATTCTGTGAAAAATGATTTTCAGTTTGAGCAAACCGGAATTCCGGATGTTTCGACACAGTATAATTATCAATCCATATCGAGAAACTATCGCGATTTTCTCAAGACCGGCATAGAAGATAGTGATAGACTCGAAACAATCGAAGAACAGAAAATACACTCACCGTCCGTAGCGTTGAAAGAAGAGAAAAAAATTATAGGCAATGCCAAACTCATTTACCAGTTCCGCTCTTCTCTGCGCTATTTTCACAAACGGATGGAGTCGGTAAACATAGACGATTCTAACAGCCTGGTATCTTCGGACAGCGAAAAAGAACAATCCGAAGATTCCGAAAACTCGCTCACACTTGAAAATTCCTTTTTCAGCATGACGCCCTCTATTCGCCATTCCAGAAAAATGCTTCTGGAAAAAAAACTGACAGACAGCAATATCCTTCAGCCACTGCACGGAGAATTTACTCTGCCGTATACGCGCCCCGGAAACTTTCGATACCGGCAGAGAATTACAGACGCATCGTTAAAAAACTCGCTGCGATTTAAGGCTCTCTCCATGGAAACAGAGGCCAGCATTCTCTACCAGGAAAATTCCTTTCGAGACAATCCAATCTCTTTTGAGGAAGAATCTTACCAACGCTTAAAACAGCCTTCCACGCAAACATTAATTTCTCTGTCCATACCGGTTAAGCCTCCCGCCATCCACAATATGCTGAAATTTTTCTCTTCGTTCGTTCCGCGCTTTGAACGGGAAATAACGCTCGCAGAAAATTCACTACCCTATACCAGGGGCCGCGAGCTTCTCGAAGATGAGCTGGGATTCCGGCGCGTGGTTCCTCCTCTTTCCGTGCGCAGCATGGATCTGTTCAGCTATCCCTTCTGGTATGGCTTTGTTTCGCAAAACCGAAAAGAGAATAATTTTTCCAATGCAAGGGAATATGTAAGAACGACAAAGTATCGTCCCGTGCTGCCGGCAGACAGCGAAGCATTGCTCCTGGAATATTCCAACTCTTTAAGCCAGAGAGATTCTGTCGCTTTTCCCTCCAAATTTCAATTGCCTAAGGAAATATTTATCATTACGGATTTTCGTCTTGCCCAAGAGGCGCGCCGCTCTTCCCTTACGGCTCTCCCGCAGCAACAGGTTTTGCTGGCCTATACGGTGCGCGAAACGATGGACTTAATGAAACTGATCGACATGCCGTTTCTCGAAAATCTGGGTGGGCGTTCCTTCACGTCGGAGCTTCGCTATACCTTTGACCGCAAAATGAGAATCACAGAAAATCTTCGCGAAGATGCTCATACGCCTGGACTAACGCTTACATTTACTTGGAATACCAAAAAATCAGAACGACGCACTCTATCGCTGTTATTGAATTATCGATTATCGCAGTATACAGAAGAAGAATATCTTTCTCCAGACGGGCCAGAGGCAGATAAAATTCTGTACCAGGCAATTCCAGAGCGCGGGGCACTCATCGGAAAAACGGAACACGGCGCGCAGACGGCACTGGAATATACGACAGAAATGGAATCGCTGCGGGTATATCTTGCCGAGCTCACCAAACTCAATTTAACCTACAAGCCGCGCTACTCGGCCAAAATTTCTGCGGATCTCAATCGGATTGAATATGCAAGGGACGAAACTATCACGACTCCAACGACACTGGATCGCTATGCAGTCAACCAGACTCTGGACATAAATTTACATCAGAATGTGACGGGCAACTTTAACGTTCTTACGCTTTGGGATATACACCGGGACGTGCACACCAAAAATACGGAACAGGAAATACTGGGTCTGGAAATAGGACTGGGCGCTAGAATTCTTTTTTAGCAGCCTCTGTATGCGGGCAGTAACTCTGAGGCATGGCCAGGGTTTAACGAAGCGGTTCTCCGATAATGCCTTCTTCGAGAAGTTCAATCATTTTTTGCGTTTTTTCGCCAAGCTCCCTCAGTGTTTTTTCGTCCACACCGTCGGGCAAAGCATTTCTACCGGCTTTCGCCTGAAAAAGCTCATCTGCCATATTGAGGCTTACGAGTAAAGCAAGGCGCGTGCTGTCAAAGCCCGGCATCAGCTTTTGCAGATTGCGAATTTTCTCGTCCACATAGGTGGCCAGAGACTTCATGTACTCGGGATCGAGATCGCCCTTGAGAGTGTACTGGTGCCCCATTAGCTCTACGCGGGTGCGGGACACCTGGGTTCCGGATTCCATTTTACTTGTCGTCTTCTACAATGAGAAAATCTTCTTCGTCGTCTTCGTCAAAAACGCCGAGAACATCGTCGTCATCGTCAATAATGACATCGCTGCCTGACGGGGTGTTATCTTCCTCCACGCGGGAAACGGGAGGGGCATCGTCAGCGATAATAATCTCTTCGTCATCATCTTCGTCATCAAGAATTACTATCTCGTCGTCTTCGTCTTCGTTGTAAGATGGAACCTCTTCTTCTGCTGGTTCCTGAGCCCCAGCGGACTCTTCCTGGACTGCTGCAGGTTCTTCTATCTCTTCTTCTACGAGAAGTTCTTCGCGGCCAGACTCTGCAGGGGCAAGGGGTGCAGAAACAGGAGCGGGTGCACTTTTAGAGGCAGCAGCGCGTGAAACCGGTGCCGGAGCAGAAGAACCACTTTCTTTGAGACCGTCAAGGCGTGCAATAATAGAAAGTATTTTGGTTTCGAGTTCTTCTTCTTTGGATTTGAGGCGGGTGAGCTCTTCGGTTGCTTCTTTGAGCTGTACGCGAAGATCCATGGATTCGCGCTCTTTTTCTTCTGAATTGAGGCGAAGCTGGTCGTTGCTGGCCTTCAGTTCGTCTACTTCTGTTTCGAGATGGCTGTTTTCAACGCGCAAATCTGAGATAAGCTCGAGAGCTTTTACAATTCTTCCCTCGAGTTGTTCCAATTGTTCCATTTTTATCATGGCAGACTCCTGTTTTAGTAGTTAATGCTTACGTTAGCTTAGGAATGTCGGCTTAATCCGGCAAGCACTTTCGCAACGTTTTTATGAGTATCGGCAATCGCGTTAACGGTTTAAGGGATTTTCTATGACGCGAACACTCGTGGGAGGTTTATAACTGAAAAGAGAACCCGAAATCCCGGCACCCACGTTCACGCCAGAAAAAGAATACGTGACGGTTCCCGTTTCCCTGCGTATTTGCACCGAGCTCAGCATATTGTTGGCAACCGATACGACAATTTGTTCCTGCGTGTCTGGTTTGCGAAAAATGTAACGGTTTCCCTGTACGGTTCCCTCGTAGCCGCGCAGCAAACCGAGAATGCCCCCGCTGGTTCCGCCTGCATCCTGTTTGGCAGCCATTCCAGAGGCAGGGTTGTAAATGACAATGTATTGCCCGTTAGAGGCAATGATTCCGCCATTAGACATTTTAATATGCACTTTATTGGGAGCTTGGTAATAGATTTTGCCACTTAAAGCCTGTCCGCTCGAACCGGCTACCGAAAAGTTGGCCGTAAAACTGCTGTAAAGCCCGCCAATTTTGCCGCGCAGAGAATCTAAAGCAGCGTCGGCGCGGATTCCGGTAATAGCCGAAAAATAGAGGATAGCTGAAAAGAAAGGAATGGAAAGAGATTTCAGGAAATTAAGAAAAACCTGAATCGCGGGGTCATGCGCTTTTTTGGAGTTTTCTTCTACATTTTCCCAGTACTCTCGCATTTTCCGCAGCTCGCCGCCATCAATCCAGAAGGAACCGCACTGCTCGCAATGATCGAGAACAATGCCAGACTCCGCTAAAAAAGTAACTTTTGTCATGGCCGGGTTTCCGCAGTGAATGCAGGGAATATCGCCGTGCACATCTTTCTCTGTCTTTTTGACGAGCGATGAGAGTTCGAGATCCTCCGAAGCAAACAGAGATTCATGGTGGGGAAGCAGAGCATTTAGATCTCCCTTATGGAGATACATGCCTCCTGTTTCCGGACATACATAGTATTCGCGATCGTTCTGGACGGTGCGCCGCAGCATGGCATTGGCAACCGGACTTTTGAATTCTTTTTCGGACATGGCTACATAAACAGGTTTGCCAGCATGCGGTCAATTCCGTTTTATGAAAGCCCTACTCGGGCAGAGTTTTTCTGCCGAAAGAAAAAGATGTTTTGTCAGACAAAAAATTGTTCTATTATTCGGATACCGTAGATACACAGAACCATCAGGTTTTTTTCTCTTTCTTTTTTACAGAAGGCAAAAATATATTATTGAGAATTAAGCGATAACCGGGAGAAGATGGATGCTCCGCCATGTTCACAGGTGGATCCCCAACCAGATGCTGGTAATCCTCTGGATCGTGGCCGCCATAGAAACTGAAAAATCCCTTTCCGAGCGAACCCGCCAGATACCGAACGCGATCAGTACCTGGAGATTCCCCAAGTACAATCACCCCTGGTTTTATATGCTTTCCGTGGAAAGCAGTCGTCTGTCCCAGAAAGCCAGAAATTTCTTTTACATGGTTTTGTGTCAACAAAGACAAAACAGGATCTGTTTTAGCGTGAAACGTAAACAACTGAAAATAGTCGTCGCTCTGCAATAGTCCCTCTGCGCGGGGATTTATATCTATCGATGAAAATTCGTATAAATTTGGATCCGTATAGACTTCAAAATTTTCAAATGCAAAGGTATTGGAAAAATTCAGCTTGGAAGCAAAAGATGGATCCACGGGGGTATGGTCTATCTCCGATGGCACAATATCGGTTGAAGCGGCTGCAAGAGCAATATCGATGGTATCCGTTGCGGAACACATCGCAAATAGAAAGCCGCCCTCTTCCGTAAATTTGCGTATTTTCTGAACCACGGCAAGCTTCATATCGGCCACGCGCGCGTAGCCGTGCGCAGCTGCCATGCTTTCCAGCATTAGCCTTCGCTGCTGGTACCATTGCCGCTGCTCCGCAAAGCCATAAAATTTTCCAAACTGGCCTGTAAAATCTTCGTGATGCAGATGCAGCCAGTCATATCGAGACAATTCCCCTTTTAGAATCCCCGGATCATAAATGCGATCAAAGGGAATATCGGCATATTCGAGAACCAGCACCACGGCGTCGTCCCAAGGATCGGTTCCATCGGGCTGGTATACGGCAATGGCCGGAGCATTTTCGAGAGTTAAAATCGACTGATTTTTTCCATCCATTTCTTTTTCTATTAAACTACGAAAAGAAGAATCTACTTTAACAAAGACAATTCCTTTCTGGATTAATTCTACATGGTTTTCGGGAGTGGCAGGAACCAGAAAAGATCCGCCCCGGTAATTGAGCAGGATTTCTGCTTTGTCTCCCCTCGATAGCGAACGGTATACAACGCCGTAGGCCCGCAAATGCTCTTTCTGGCTGTTATCCATGGGGATCAGAAATGCAGAAGCAAAGGCGGATTCAAAAACAAGAATTACGGCAAAGAGGAACTGTTTCATGAAAAGCTGAAGGAGTCGATAGTAGCAAGCAAAGCCTCGTGCTCTTCCCGGGTGCCAATGGAAATACGCAAATACTTTTGCAGAGCAGGTGTATTAAAATGGCGGACTAAAATTTTCGCCTTTTTACAATGCTCGTACAAAGGGAACAGATTATCTGTGCCATCGCGCGAAAAGAGAAGAAAATTAGCCTGGGATGGCAATACCGTAAAAGAACGGTCTGTAAGCTCTCTATTAAGAGTTTCGCGGTTTGCAATAACTTTGCCTAGAACCTCGTTTGTATAATCGGTATCTGTATAGGCTTCTGCGGCAATGCGAACAGAAAGGGCATCGGTATTGTAGGAATCCTTGAGAGCGTATAAACCCTCCATGAGCTGTGCATTGGTAGAGGCTGCATAACCCACGCGCATGCCCGCCAATCCATGCGATTTGGAAAATGTTCTCAAGACAATCAGATTGTCATGCTTATTCAAAAGACTGAGCGCAGAAGAAGGATTCGCCTCTGTAACAAAGTCATTGTAGGCTTCGTCTATCACCCACAGCGCTTCGCTTTTGCCAATCAGATACGACAAATAATCGAGAGGAATAAATTCGCCGGTCGGTGCATTGGGATTTGGCAAAAAAATCAGGCGGGCCGGGATTTGCGATAGAGCCTCTGCATCGGTTAGCAGAGTGCCTTGTTTCATGGGTACGTAAAGGGCAGACGCACCAATAGAAGAGAGCAGAACTGGATACAAAGAATAGGTAATCTGGGGCATGGCTGCGGTTTCGCCCTCGGAGAGAACAGCTCTTATAATAAGGGAAATGGCCTCGTCGGAACCATTGGCAACGAGAACCTGTTCTGGTTTCAGGCCATTTTTTTCGGCAATGAGTGAGCGCAATGGCTCCCCAACGGGAGACGGATAGCGGCGCAGCAGATTGGGTTCTCCTGAAAATACCTCGAGCACAGAAAGCGCCTTGGGAGACGGAGAAAACGGCAATTCATTGGTGTTGAGCTTGATCCAGCCCGGAGCCTGGGGTTGTTCTCCGGGCATATACGACGCAAGGGAGGTTACCGTTTTGTTGCGAAAATCTCTTTGCCTTTGGATATTGTCCATATTGGATGCTTGGAACTGAAGTTAACCAGTCAAGTGCAAAACCAGTTATCACTATGCAACCCGGAGACATATCTGACAGATTATTGAAGATATTTGCTTGAAAAGCA